>ONSY01000101.1 GCA_900320605.1 uncultured Eubacteriales bacterium
GCGCAGGCTCGACCGTTATGACGGGGATTTCCGGCTGCGGTTCATGACTTCGCATCCGAAGGACGCGTCGAAGGAGCTGATCGACACAATCGCTTCATCGGACCATGTCTGTCATCACATCCATCTTCCCTTCCAGTCGGGAAACGACCGGATCCTCAGGGAGATGAACCGCGTTTATGACCGGAAGAAATATCTTTCTCTTGTTGAGTATATCAAGGAAAAGATCCCGGACATTTCACTTACCTCGGATGTCATCGTGGGTTTCCCCGGCGAGACGGAAGAAGAATTTGAGGATACTCTTTCCCTGATCCGTGAAGTGGGGTTCACATCTCTGTATACCTTCATTTATTCGCCGAGAGTGGGGACGAGAGCCGCAAAAATGCCGGATCCGGTCAGCCATGAGGAGAAATCGGAACGGATGGCCCGCCTGCTTGCGCTGCAGGAGGAGATCGCCGCGAAGCGCTGCGGCGCGATGGTCGGAAAGCGGGAGAGGGTCCTGGTCGAGGAAAAAACGCCGAAGGGAAGCCTTTCGGGGAGAACCGGCGGCAATGTGATCGTGGAATTCGAAGGAGACGAAAGTCTTGTCGGAAGCTTCTGTGAGGTTGAGATCACGGAAGCGGGAAACTATATCTTAAAAGGAAAACTTGCATAAAGGAGAATCACGAAATGGATATCATCGAACTTACAAGAGAAGTCGGAAAAGCCCTTCAGCAGGACGAAAGCTATCTCGCGCTGAAAGTCGCGACCCAGGTCGCGGACGAGGACATGGAACTTCAGGGACTGATCGGCAATTTCAATCTCAAGCGTCTCTCGGTCAATAACGAAACCAAGCGCGAAGACCGCGATCCCGAGCGCCTCAAGGAGCTCAATATCGAAATGCGCGAAGCCTATCTGAAAGTGATGCAGAACGAGAAGATGGCGGCCTATCAGGCGGCGAAGGAAAAGTTCGACGCGCTCCTGATGCGTGTCCAGCGCATCATCGTCGCGTGCTCCCAGGGCGCCGATCCCGAAACGGCCGACTATAACCCGGACGAGGACGACTGCACGGGCAACTGCGCGACCTGCGGCGGATGCTCCTGAGAAGACGGACACTGAAATCTGATTATCTTTATCTTTAAGGAAAGGGGGGAAAACCGGATGGCGGAACTTTCTCCGATGATGAAGCAGTATCTCTCGATCAAGGAACAATATCCGGACACACTCCTCTTTTTCCGGCTCGGTGACTTCTACGAGATGTTTTTCGACGACGCGAAGACAGCCTCGAGGGAACTTGAGCTTACCCTGACCGGACGTGACTGCGGTCTGGAGGAACGCGCGCCGATGTGCGGCGTTCCCTTCCACAGCTATGAAGGCTATGTCGCGAAGCTCGTCCAGAAGGGATATAAAGTGGCGATCTGCGAGCAGATGGAGGATCCGGCGCTCGCGAAAGGGATCGTCAAACGCGAGATCATCCGCGTCATTACCCCGGGAACCGTACTTGAGAACAATATGCTCGAAGAGGGGAAGAACAACTACCTGTGCTCGCTGTATATCCGCGAGAACCGCTGCGGCGTCTGCTTCGCCGACATCTCCACGGGATCCGTGTACGCGACCAGGCTTCTTTCCCAGAATCTGAACGAACTCGAGAAGGATCTCGAGAACGAGCTTTCCCGTTTCTCGCCGAAGGAGGTTGTCGCCAACGGCGAGGTTTCCTCATTTTTGAATCTGCCGAAGTTTATCCGTGAAAAGCTGTCGGCGGCGTTCGAGGTGCTCGGGGAGGAGAACTTCCTTCTTGAGCAGTGCCGTGACCGCGTCGGGCGGCAGTTCCCGGATTTTCGTCTTTCCGGCCCGGAAAACGAGGAGCTTGTCTGCGCCCTCGGCGCGATGCTCTCGTATCTTTCGGAGACCCAGCGCAGCGGACTGGAACGGCTGTCGGCGATTGAACTGTACGAAGACTCGCAGTTTATGCGCATCGACATGAACACACGCCGCAATCTCGAACTGACGGAGACGATGCGCGGCAAGGAAAAGCGCGGATCGCTTCTCTGGGTGCTGGATCATACCCGCACCGCGATGGGCAAGCGCCTGCTGCGGACCTGCATCGAGCAGCCGCTGCTGAGCCTTTCCCAGATCAGCCGCCGTCACAACGCCGTGGACGAGCTTTACTCCGACACGATTCTGCGGGACCGGCTGTTTGAGGCGCTCGGCGGGATTTTTGACCTCGAGCGGATTATCACCCGCGTCGTGTACGGAAGCGCCAACGCGCGCGAACTGAGATCGCTCGCGGATACCACGCGCCGTCTTCCGGCGCTTCGGGCATGCCTTGCCGGAGTGAAGACGTCGCTGCTCTGCTCTCTGCGCGATTCCATTGACGAGCTGACGGACGTCACGGATCTGATCGACCGCGCGATCGTCGAGGATCCGCCCTTTATCATCCGCGACGGCGGAATGATCCGCAAGGGCTTCAGCGAGGAGTTTGACCGCCTCAAAGGCGATATGACCAACTCGCAGGAACTGATCGCCGCGATGGAAACCTACGAGAAGGAACGAACGAAGATTCCGAAGCTGAAAATCGGCTACAACCGGGTTTTCGGCTATTACATAGAAGTATCCAATTCCTATAAATCCCAGGTTCCGGAGGACTATATCCGCAAGCAGACCCTGGTCAACTGCGAACGGTACATCACCCCGGAACTCAAGGAACTTGAGAACCGCATACTCGGTTCGGGAGACAAGGCGCTGCGTCTGGAGCTGGAGCTCTTCGACGGGGTGCGCAAGAGCGTCGCCGCCGAGATGCAGCGAATCACCAGGACCGCCGGCGCGGTCGCGATGCTCGACGTTCTCGTTTCGTTCGCCGGCGTCGCGGTATCGAACCGGTATGTCCGGCCGCAGATGGATCTTTCCGGAAAGATTGTCCTAAAGGAAAGCCGTCACCCGGTGGTCGAACTGCTGCTGCGCGACGCGCTCTTCGTTCCGAACGACGTCCTGCTCGACTCGGACGAGAACCGGATCGCCATCATCACCGGCCCGAACATGGCCGGAAAATCGACCTATATGCGCCAGACGGCTCTGATTCTTCTGATGGCTCAGATCGGGTCGTTTGTCCCGGCCTCCTACGCTCAGCTCGGGATTGTCGACAGCATCTTCACCCGCGTCGGCGCTTCCGATGACCTTTCCGCCGGACAGTCGACGTTTATGGTCGAGATGTCGGAGGTCGCGGATATCCTCCGCAACGCGACGGAGAAGAGCTTCATCATCTTTGACGAAATCGGCCGCGGCACCTCAACCTTCGACGGCATGAGCATCGCGCGGGCGGTTCTCGAATACGTCGCCGACCGGAAAAAAATCGGTGCGAAAACCATGTTCGCAACCCATTACCACGAGCTCAAGGAGCTTGAGGATACGATCGGAGGCGTCAAGAACTACAACATCGCCGTCAAGAAGCGCGGCGACGATATCACTTTCCTGAGAAGAATCGTCCGCGGCGGCGCGGATGACAGCTTCGGAATCGAAGTCGCGAAGCTCGCGGGAGTGCCTGACGAAGTGATCGAGCGGGCAAAGAAGATCCTTGTGAAGCTCGAATCGGGAGAAATCGTATCTCCGATGACGAAGCGCGAGATTCCCGCGAAGGACACCGCGGTTCAGCTCGTTCTGTCCTCGAGCGATTCGCAGATCGTTTCGAAACTTCGGAATATCGACGTCAATACCCTGACGCCGATCGAATGCATGACCCTCCTTTTCGAGCTTTCGAAGCTCGCGAAGGAAGAATAGAGAAAGAAAAAAGGAGGCGGGCCGGATGGGAAAAATCAATATTCTTGACAAACAGGTTGCGGAGCTGATCGCAGCCGGTGAAGTGGTGGAAAGACCGGCCTCCGTGATCAAGGAGCTGCTGGAGAACGCGATTGATTCCGGCGCGGCGCACATCACCGCCGAAATTCAGCACGGCGGGATCACCTATCTGCGCGTTACCGACGACGGCTGCGGAATCGAGCCGGAAGACGTGCGCGCGGCGTTCCTGCGTCACGCGACAAGCAAAATCAGCTGCGCCGAGGACCTGGGCGCGATCGGAACGCTCGGATTCCGCGGGGAGGCGCTCGCGTCGATCTGCGCGGTATCGCGCGTTACGCTGCTCACGCGCGCCGAAGGGGCGCTCTCCGGAGTCAGCTACCGGATCGAGGGCGGCGAGGAAATCGCGCTCGACAGCGCCGGCTGTCCGCAGGGAACCACCATCATTGTCCGGGATCTGTTCTTCAACACCCCGGCAAGAATGAAATTCCTGAAAAAGGACGTGACGGAGGCGAACGCGGCCGCGTCTGTGGTTGACAAGATCGCGCTCTCCCATCCGGAGATCGCCGTGCGTTTCATCCGTGACGGAAAGGTTACGCTGGAAACCCCGGGAAACGGGGACCTGCTCCAGACGGTTTACGCCGTTTACGGCAAGGAGATCACCGCGGCGCTTCTGCCGGTTTCCTACGAGTTCGGCGGAGTCGGCGTCACCGGATACGTTTCGGCGCCCCACGCCGGAAAAGCGAACCGAACCTTCCAGAACTTCTTCATCAACCGCCGTTATGTACGGACCCGCACCGCGATGGCGGCGCTGGAGGAAGCGTACAAGGGATCCATTATGGTCGGAAAATTCCCGGCCTGTTTCCTCTTCCTGGAGATCGCGGCGCAGGGGGTGGACGTCAACGTCCATCCGGCGAAAATTGAGGTGCGCTTTGTCAACGAGCGCCCGATTTTCGACGCGGTCTATCACGCGGTCAAATCCGCGATTACAAAGGGCGACACGCTCAAGGAGATGAAGCTTCCCGAAAAGGAGAAAAATCCTTTCTGGAAAACCAGCCTCAGCGCGCCCGCTCAGCAGACGAAATTCGAAACCGCGGCGCCTTCCCCTGAAAAGAAACAGCAACCGCAGGATCCGCTGCCGCCAAGGCGCACCCTCGAGGAGATCCTCGGCGTGTCCGGCGGCAGGACGCCGGCCTATTTCAGAGAAAACCCGCGGAGAACCGGACCGGATTTCCGGAATCCGGCGACGAAACAGGACAGGCCGGAAAGCTTCGTTTCACCGGCGCCATCCGTTTCGAAACCGGAACGCATCGAGGATTATATAGAGGAGGAGCCGCCGAAGGCCGGAGAACAGGAAATCCGGATTCTCGATATTCCCGTAAAAATCCGCTGCGAGGTGTTTGACACCTATATCGTGGCGGAATACGGTCAGGACAGGCTTCTCCTGATTGATAAACACGC
>ONSY01000198.1 GCA_900320605.1 uncultured Eubacteriales bacterium
AAAAGCTCAGGAAATCATCGACCTCGCTTATGAGAGCGGCGTAAACTATTATGATACCGCGTTTCGCTATCACGGCGGGGAGAGTGAGCTCTTCATCGGAAAGGCACTATCAAAATATCCCCGCGAGACCTGGAACCTGGCTTCCAAGCTTCCTGGGCACATGATGCATTTTGAGAATGGCAAGCTCGGTTTCCACGGCTATCTGTCCGATTTCCATGTTGATAACATCTCGGAAATATTTGAAATGCAGCTGGAACGCTGCGCTGTAGGCTATTTTGATTATTATCTCCTGCATAACGTTTCGGAAACTTCGATCGATTTCTATACAAATCCCGAAGTCGGTGCCGTAGAGTATCTTCTCGAACAGAAGGCAAAAGGCAGAATCCGTCATCTCGGGTTTTCTGCTCACGGCAGCGCTGAGACAATCGACCGTTTCCTGAATATCTACGACTGCTTCGAGTTCTGCCAGATCCAGCTCAATTATCTGGACTGGACGCTTCAGGATGCGGCCGCGAAATACGATGTCATCACGAAGCACGGCCTTTCGGTCTGGGTAATGGAACCGGTACGCGGCGGAAAACTCGCGAAAGTGGATCCGGCTACCGAGAAAGCCATGAATGACCGGCGTCCCGGTGATTCTCCCGCTTCCTGGGCGTTCCGTTATCTTCAGAGCCTCCCGAATGTCAAAATGATACTGAGCGGAATGACAACACTTGATCAGCTCAAGGACAACCTCAGGACGTTCGCATACCGTGATCCGGTCAACCAGGAGGAGTGTGCATTCCTGATGGATACGGCAGAGAAAATGAAGAATCTGATACCGTGTACTGCATGCCGTTACTGCATGGAAGACTGTCCGATGAGCCTGCCGATTCCGGAGATCATCGCACTCTATAATGCAAAGGTGAATGATTCTCTTTATGATCTCAAAAAGGCCTTCGCCTCTTTCGAGCAGGAGAAACTGCCTTCAAACTGTATCGCATGCGGTGCCTGCGCGGCAATCTGTCCTCAGAGCATCAAGATTCCGGAAATAATGGAAAAGCTCGCGTCGCAGATCTGACAGTTTCTGATCTACGGTATATGAGTTGATATGAAAAAGCTCCCTCGTTCTTGTGAGGGAGCTTCCTTCTATTGTGAGAATGAACAGATTTCTTTCAGCGCGATCTGTCTTATCAGAACTGCGGGAGCTTTTTAAGGCTTTCGGCGATTTCCTCATCGGAGGGAATGTAATCGTCCATCTGTCCGTCATGGAATTTCTGATAGGCAACGAGGTCGAAATATCCTGTACCGGTCAGACCGAAGACGATCGTTTTTTCTTCGCCGTTTTCCTTGCAGCGCAGAGCTTCATCGATTGCGACTTTGATTGCGTGACTGCTTTCCGGTGCCGGGAGGATGCCTTCGACACGGGCGAACTGTTCCGCTGCGGCGAATACATCGGTCTGTTTGACGGAAACAGCTTCCATCAGGCCGTCATCGTAAAGCTGAGAGAGTGTGGAGCTCATGCCATGATAGCGCAGGCCTCCGGCGTGGTTCGGTGCGGGCATGAAACTGCTGCCGAGTGTATACATTTTTGCGAGAGGGCAGACCATGCCGGTGTCGCAGAAGTCATAGGCATATGTGCCGCGGGTGAAGCTCGGGCAGGAGGCAGGTTCTACAGCGATGATACGGTAATCCGCTTCACCGCGGAGCTTTTCTCCCATGAACGGAGCGATCAGACCGCCGAGATTGGATCCGCCGCCGGCGCATCCGATAATCATATCGGGCTTGATACCGTATTTGTCAAGCGCTGCTTTGGTTTCAAGACCAATCACGCTCTGATGCAGAAGAACCTGGTTGAGAACACTGCCGAGAACGTAACGGTAGCCGGGAGTAGAAACCGCAACCTCTACAGCCTCGGAGATAGCGCAGCCGAGAGAGCCGCCTGTCCCGGGGAATTCTTCGAGAATTTTACGCCCGACATTTGTTTCATTCGAAGGCGAGGGAGTGACTGAAGCGCCGTAGGTGCGCATGACCTCGCGGCGGAACGGTTTCTGTTCATAGGAGACCTTGACCATGAACACCTTGCAGTCAAGTCCGAAATACGAGCAGGCCATTGAGAGCGCGGTGCCCCACTGACCGGCCCCGGTTTCAGTCGTGACACCTTTGAGCCCCTGTTTCTTTGCGTAATATGCCTGTGCAATTGCGGAGTTGAGCTTGTGTGATCCGGAAGTGTTGTTGCCTTCGAATTTATAATAGATTTTTGCCGGCGTCTGAAGTTTCTCCTCGAGGCAGTAGGCGCGCACGAGGGGAGAAGGACGATACATTTTGTAGAAATCACGGATTTCTTTCGGAATATGGATCAGACGGGTTGTGTTGTCGAGCTCCTGATTGACAAGTTCTTCGCAGAACACAGGTGCGAGATCTTCCTTGCTCATCGGCTCATGAGTTGCGGGATTCAGCAGCGGTGCGGGCTTATTCTTCATATCCGCACGCAGGTTGTACCATGCTGTGGGCGTCTCGTTTTCTTCAAGATAGATTTTGTACGGGATTTCTTTCTGTGACATTTTTTTGCTCCTTTCATGTTTCGGGTTTCGGGGCATAAAAAAACCTGCCCCATGCGTAATGTGCTGGGACAGGAGATAAAATGCAATCCTGCGGTGCCACCCGGCTTGGCGCTCACGCGCCCACTTAGCGCATACTATCATATGCCGGCATTTGATGACGGAGCGCCCAGCTCCGGCTTGCATACTAGGGAAATTCCTTTTCCGCGCGCCCTCAAAAGCCCATTCATCCTTATTCTTTCCGCTGCGATCCCACCGCCCGCAGCTCTCTTTGCGAAAGTTTCTAAAGATTACTTATACTTTCTCATCGGTTTAGCACATTATAATCCCATGTTTTTTGTTTGTCAATAAGAAATTAGAATTTTTTTGCGATTTGCTGAGCAGTTTTCGAGCCGGACCGGATGCCCGGCACTCTTGACAGGATTTTTCCAATCCTCCTATAATGTGATTATGATGACATCAGGGGGGGAAGATTATGGTTCGGATTTTGCTAGTTGAACCGGTTGCATCGCTTCGTGAGGCGATCCGGCGCGACCTTTCGGAATCCGGCGAGTTTGAAATTGTCGGGGAACTTCCCGGAGCGCGTGATGCAATCTCAGCCTGCGAACTGCTGCAGCCGTCCATGATTCTGATGGACGTTGAATCACGTGACGGTATTTCCGGGATTGACAAGGCAAAGGAACTGCATGAACGGTTCCCGGCTGTCTCGATTGTTCTCTGTGCGCTTTCGCCGGAAATCACATACTCCGAACGGTCAAAAGCATTGGGGGCGAAAGGATATTTCAATCTTTCCTGTGACCTTTCTGAGATATTCGCGTATCTTCAGACAATATCCCGCGGCGATTCAGTATTTATCCCGTCCAAGAGTTTTCCCGCCCCGGTTGGTTTGGCGGAATTCACTTCGCGTGAAAAGGAAATTCTCCGGCATATCTGCAGAGGGGAGACTACGGATACAACCGCCAGGGAATTGTTTATCAGTGAGAATACGGTCAAATTTCACAAGAAAAATATGCTTCTTAAAACCGGTTTTTCCTCCTGCGCACAGCTTGCGCTTTATATGCTTTCGAAAGGATTCTGCAATCCGCTGTACTGAAATAAAAACGGATGAACAATCCATAAAAATTTTTATGCTTTTTCGACATCGGATTATAATTGTCAATCGAATCAAAAACTACCCGTAATGGGTAGGGGTTTTACCGCTTTACTTTGCTACAATAGAGTTAGAAAAAAGTTCACAGCTTTTTCATATCTTATTAACAGGAGGATTTATTCATGCAGCAGCAACAGCAGAAAAACGTTTTCCTATTCGTTATGAGCATCATTATGATCGTCTCCGGCGGTGTTATGATCGTTGTTGAGATCTTCGTAAACCTGATCGGTGCTCTCGGTGCATATGTAGGCGCGGGCGGAAAGATCCTGGCTGGCGGTATCATCGGTATCCTTGGTGCGGTGGCTCAGCTTGTTGCCGGCATCATCGGTCTCGGCGCTTCCAAGAATCCTGCGAAGACGATGAGTGCGATCGTTTGGGGTTGCATCTGCCTCGTACTGAGCATTATTTCCCTGATCATCCTCGGCGGCAGCGCTGCGACGATCATCGGTTCCATTGCTCTCCCGGTCGTATTCCTTGTTGCAGCTTTCCTCAACAAGAAAAACGCGTAAGAAGACTTTGCAAACACAACAGTTTCAGAAAGCCGGCTGCTTTGGCAGCCGGCTTTCTTCTGTATTCAGTGAAATGATTTGTCGCGGAAAAACAAAACAATAACGATTTTTAAAAAAAAACTGTACCGATCGGGATTTTTGTGATATGATTAGGTAGAAGAATACGAAAGTGGCTCAGACCGCTTTTGTTGATACGAAAGGAGTTTCAGTATGGGTTTAATTCAGGCAGCACTTGGTGCCATCGGCGGGACGCTGGCGGACCAGTGGAAAGAATTCTTTTATTGTGACGCGATCAGTGCGGATACTCTGGTCGTAAAAGGTCAGAAACGCATCACCGGCCGTTCCTCCAATACAAAAGGGAACGACAATATCATCTCCAACGGATCCGGAATCGCTGTTGCCGACGGTCAGTGCATGATCATCGTCGAACAGGGAAAGATCGTGGAAGTCTGTGCGGAGCCCGGTGAATATACTTATGATAAGTCTTCCGAGCCGAGCATTTTCTCCGGAAGCCTTGGCGAGAGCATCAAGGAGACATTTAAAACGCTCTGGCGCAGGTTCCAGTACGGCGGAGATACCGGTAAGGACCAGCGTGTCTATTACTTCAATATCAAAGAGCTGGTCGATAATAAATTCGGAACTCCGAACCCCATCCCGTTCCGTATCGTAGACCGCAATATCGGTCTTGACATCGATGTATCGGTTCGCTGCAGCGGTGTCTATTCTTACAAGATTTCCGATCCGCTTCTCTTCTATACGAATGTCTGCGGCAACGTCGAGAGAGATTATACAAGAGATCAGATCGAATCCCAGCTCAAGACGGAATTTGTCACGGCTTTGCAGCCTGCGTTCGCAAAAATCTCCGATCTCGGCGTACGTCCGAGCGCGCTGCCCGGTCATGCAACCGAGCTGGCCGACGCTATGAACGAGGCGCTTACGCAGAAATGGTCCGATCTGCGCGGCCTCTCTGTTGTATCTGTCGCGCTGAATCCGATTACACTTACCGAAGAGGATCAGGAACTTATCAAACAGGCGCAGCGTGCCGGAATGCTCCGTGATCCTTCCATGGCGGCAGCGACAATGGTCGGCGCCCAGGCTGAAGCTATGCAGGCTGCGGCTTCCAACAGTTCCGGTGCGATGAACGGCTTTATCGGGATGGGAATGGCACAGCAGGCAGGCGGTGTCAATGCGACTCAGCTCTTTACAATGGCTCAGCAGCAGGCGGCTGCAGCTGCTCCGGCAGCTCCCGCGAACAGCTGGAAATGTCCTTCATGCGGTACCGAGAACACCGGAAAATTCTGTATTGAATGCGGCAAGCCGAAGCCGGAACCGGCTCCTGCGGCAGGTGAATGGATCTGCTCCTGCGGTACGAAGAATACTGGAAAATTCTGCACGGAATGCGGCAAGCCGAAACCGGCGGAAAAGAAATACCGCTGCAGCAGATGCGGATGGGAACCCGCAGCTGGTGAGAATCCTCCGAAGTTCTGCCCTCAGTGCGGCAAACCTTTCGGCGAGGACGATCTTGTCTGAGTGATGATGCAGGCGCCCCTTCGGTTGAAAAGCGGGAGAGGCGCCTTTCCTGTAATTTCCGATAAGGAGAAAACCCAATATGGCAGAATTGTTTGATTATAAATGCCCGCATTGCGGCGGCGCGGTGGAGTTTGATCCGAATATCCAGCGGATGAAATGCCCCTACTGCGATTCTGAATTTGATATCGAAGCCATGGCCGCGCATGACAGCGCGCTCAATGAGGACCGGCCGGACCAGATGAACTGGAATGACGCCGGCGGGCAGTGGGAAAACGGAGAAACGGCCGGAATGTTCGTCTATGTCTGCAATTCCTGTGGCGGCGAGATCGTCGGGGAATCGACGACATCCGCGATGAGCTGTCCGTTCTGCGGCAATCCCGTCGTCATGTCCGGTCAGCTTTCAGGCGATCTGAAACCTGACCTTGTGATTCCTTTCAAGCTTGATAAAGAAGCGGCGAAACGAGGACTTCGGCAGCATCTGACCGGCAAAAGGCTTCTGCCGAAGATTTTCAAGGACGAGAATCATATAGACGAGATTAAAGGTGTTTACGTGCCGTTCTGGCTTTTCGACGCGCGCTCCCAGGCGGATATCGTCTATAAGGGGACTCGCACGAGAATGTGGAGCGACCGCAATTACAACTATACCGAAACAAGTTATTATTCTCTTCACCGAAACGGGAGTGTGGATTTCGTTGCGGTTCCGGTGGACGGGTCTTCCCAGATGGCGGATGATCTGATGGAGTCGATTGAACCATTCGATGTCAGTCAGGCCGTTCCCTTCAAAACATCCTATCTTGCCGGATATCTCGCAGACCGGTATGATGTCAACGAGGAAGAAAGCAAACAGCGTGCAAATGAACGAATCAAATCAAGTACGGAGCAGGTCTTCGCGCAGACAACGACCGGTTATGCCACGGTATTGCCTGAACGAAGCAATATAGACCTGTCCGACGCTCACGCCAAATATGCACTTTATCCCGTATGGCTTCTGAATACAACCTGGCAGGGAAACCGATATCTTTTTGCGATGAACGGTCAGACGGGCAAATTTGTCGGAGATCTTCCGGTCGATAAGGGAGCTTACTGGCGCTGGTGGGCGATTTGCGCTCTCGGTTTCGCTGCGGTGATTTTCCTCGTTCTGTGGTTTATGAAACTGTTTTAAGAGAGGGGGAGAGCAATAATGAGAAAATGTCTTAAAATACTGTTCCTTTCTCTGATCCTTTCTGTCTTTCTTGCTTCCGCACTTTGTGCCGGAGCGCTTACGCTGATTGAGGACTCCGGGACGTCGGAGGCACCGGAAACCAATGAGGGCAGTTATGCTTCGGCGGTTTTTGAGGCGCCGGACCGTACTCTGCCGCTGCTTGTCGATGATGCGGATCTTCTCACGGCAGACGAGGAAGCTCAGCTGCTTTCACAGCTCGAAGAGATCTCCGCACGGCAACAATGCGAAGTGGCGGTTATCACGAAAGAATCCATTGGCGGATACACTCCGATGGAGTACGCCGATGATTTCTATGATTATAACGGTTACGGTTATGGCAGCGGAAAAGAAGGTATCCTTCTTCTGATCAGCATGGAAGAACGTGATTACTATGTGAGCGGACACGGGGATTTCGCCGCATATGCTCTGATGGACGCTGTTCCGTATATTACGGAACGGTTTGGACCTTATCTCAGCAATGGCGATTTCGGTGGAGCTTTCAGAACTTTCGCGAATACGTGTGATGATCTGCTTTCAATGGCGCATCAGGGAAATCCCTATCGTGCGGAAGAAACTGAACCGTATGAAACGTATAACAATGACGGCTCACAGACTCGCAGTGAGGGCTTTCCGGTCGGTGCGGCTGCAGCGGGCGGCGGACTCGGCAGTCTGTTTGGCTTTATCCCGGTAAGTGCGATGAAATCGAAACTCAAGACTGTCCGGCATCAGCCTTCCGCGAACACCTATATCCGTCCGAACAGTCTCAACCTGCGTGTTTCAAATGACGCTTTTCTGTACAGTCAGGTGACACGTGTTGCACGGCCGACGAATGAAGGACGTACCGGCGGAGGCGGCGGAGGAGGATTCCATGTCAGTTCCTCAGGATCGACGCATTTCGGCGGCGGCGGAAAGTTCTGATTCGGACAGTCATTAAAGGAAAAGATAAAAGCCCCGCAAAACCGGATGATAATCCTATGCGGGGCTTTCATTAGATTTTTGATGAAGGAAGATAAAAAATGTCAAAACGTTCGGATAATATCGCGGCACTGCGTGCGCAGGGCTGTAACTGCTGTCAGGTTGTACTGCGTTCTTTCGAGGATCAGGTGGATGTTTCTCGCGAAGAACTGATGCGTTTCGGCGCGGCGTTCGGCGGAGGAATGGGATCGATGCAGGCTACCTGCGGTGCGCTTTGCGCGGCACAGATGCTTCTGGGACTGAAAATATATGAAGGCAGCAGAATCAATCCGGATGCCCGCGCGATGCTGGAAGCATTCCGTGAAAAATGCGGAGCGGTAACATGCCGTGAAATCAAAGGGATTGATACGGGAAAACCGCTGATTGAGGACTGCAAGGACTGTATCAGAAATGCGATCGAGCTTCTGATCGAAAAAGGATATTACAGTGAATAATATGACCAGAGTGCTCTTTATCTGTCACGGCAATATCTGCCGTTCGCCGATGGCACAGATGATTCTGACGGAACTGGTGCGGCAGGACAAAAGACCGGATCAGTTTGAAATTGATTCCTGCGCAACTTCACGTGAGGAAATCGGGAACCCGATCTATCCTCCGGCAAAGCGCGTTCTTGAACGTCACTCCATTCCTGTTTTGCATCACCGTGCACGTCAGATCACCCGAAAAGATGCGGAAGATTATGATTACCTTATTTATATGGAGCGGTATCATGAATCCGATATACGGCGCGTGATCGGTGCGGAGAAGATGGGAAAGGCCTGTCGGCTGCTTGATTTTACCCAAAACCCTCGCGATATTGAGGATCCGTGGTATACAGGCGAATTTGAAAAAGCTTTCAGTGAAATATATGAGGGATGCCGTGCGTTTCTCGAGACAGTGAAGAAAAATGAAACAGAAGGAAAATGACGTTGCTTTCTTACGGCGTCCTTAAGTCATCCGGAGGTGCTATTATGCGTACAAAGTTAGCCGCTGTTTTTTTGATACTGCTGATCACTGCGCTTTCCCTGACCGGCTGCACCGGTTTTTCCAAAAACGAAACGGTTGCCGAGGGCCATTTTGATTTCTATGTGAGCGATCTCGGCACGCGGGCTTTTCCGGCTTTTTTTTACTGGGAGGGCGATCCGAATGATACCCTGATTGAAATCCCGGATAAGCTTGGCAGTGCAGACATAGGATCGGTAGGAGGCTTCTTCGGAACCGGAAATCCGATTCCGATGATCATCGCCACCCGCGGAAGTGATCCGTATAAGATGGAAAATCCGCCGGAAGGGGTCGAAGCGCTGCCGATAACATTTACTCTTTCGATCGGAAAAAACATCCGCAGTATTGTCCGTGTGATCACACCTGAATATCTTTCTGCGCGTGATATTGACGGAACAGTACGCTGGTATGAGCCGAAGCTCCGTGTGGAACTGCGCGAGGATAATCCGAAATTCTATGAACACAACGGCCGTCTGTATTATAAGGAAGACGATCGTCTGGTTGATTCGATTGGGTATGGTGCTGAAATGGTTAGTTTTCAGAAAGGAACACTTTCAGAATATGGCACGATGGCATATGCGACGGAGTATGAATGGGTCAAGACACTCAGCGGAGCGACACTGACAAAATACGAAGGAGCATGGCAGTATGATGAGAATACCGAACGTGAGGATTGCGTTGCGGCCCGGATCGAAGGGGGACAGGAACTCTATGACGAGATCTGCAGGCTGCTCAGCGAGAACGAAGTGTTCGCGTGGGATGGCTTCCATAAATCGAATTCTGACGTTCTCGACGGCGGAGGTTTTTCTTTCTCAATGACACTCGATGACGGAAATGTCATTTCCGCGTCGGGCACCAATGCATATCCGGGAGGATACAGAGAATTTGTTAACGGCCTTAGTGAAATCCTTGACCGTGCCAGTGAAATATAAATTTACTGGGTGTAAGTTTCTTTGATTGAATTCCGGTCTGTTGTCAAAATCAAAAGGCAGTGAACCCCGAAGGCTGTAAGGCATTCGGGGTTCTTTTTTTGAGAGAAATCTAATGGGATTGATTCGGCTGATTATAACAGATAAACTATGCATGTAGAATCGAGTAATATCGATCAGGAATAATTAATTATCGAATAACAATAAAAATTACTTGACAAACGATAATTGCGATGCTATGATAAGGATACAGAAAGCGAGGAGATAGAAATGAAAATATCCCGGGATCACAGTATCCTTCTTTCAAAGTGCTGTATTGTTATTTTTGCGGCGGCGTTATTTGCGCTGGACTGTGGAGGCTATTTCGCAGCACGCTGGTTCTGTGCAAGCCGTTCACTTCAGACTCCGGCTCTTGTGGCGATGACAGTTGCAATCTACTGCTGCAGTATCTTTGCCTGGACGGCGCTGTGGCAGCTATGGAAACTGCTCGGCAACATCCGTAATGATGATGTCTTTACTGCTGAGAACGTACGTCGTCTCAGGACAGTTTCATGGTGTTGCGCGGGTGTTGCAATGGTCTGTTTTGCTGCGTGCTTTTTTTATGTTTCTTTCCTGTTTGTTACAGTTGCGGCGGCATTCATGACGTTGATTGTCCGGATTATCAAAAATGTTTTTGAGCAGGCGATTGAGATGAAATCCGAGCTTGATTTGACAGTATAAGCAGGGGGGAGCGAGATGGAAATATTAGTAAACCTCGACGTTATGATGGCGCGGCGGAAAATCTCAAGCGGTGAACTCGCCGAGCGTGTTGGTATTACCCCTGCAAATCTCTCCATCCTCAAAAACGGAAAAGCCAAAGCGATTCGTTTTTCAACATTGATGGCACTCTGCCATGAATTATCCTGTCAGCCGGGCGATCTGCTTGAATTTCGAGAGGATGGTGTAGCAAAGCCATGAAACGCATAAAGAATTTCATTATGGCGATTTGCTTGGTTACTGTAATACTGTTTTCCGGATGCGCATCAGAAGAGATTACAGCATCAGCAGACGAATTTGTTCTGGCTGTAACACTGGAAACTCAATCACCGATATATCGGCTCAGCTGCGAATATTATCTTGACGGAGAACTGATGGGAGGGTTATCGGTCGAGGATGCCGATGGAGATCCTCTTGAGGGACGGATGACTTTCCGGTTCTCCGGAGAGAATTTTCCTGAAGACGCGGATCTTTCCGGGTTTTCAGCAAACTTTTTTGTGACGACTTCGCCGGGTGCGGCGGATCTTTATGAAATTGCTTCTCACGATGGGCAGCTCTTTTCACAAGGGGAGATTATTCTCAATCCGGTAAACGGAACGGTTTATCCGGTTCGTTTAACAGAAACTGAGGGATGTTTTCTGACTTCTCTTGAAGAAGACGTCTCGGAAGTTTGATTCAAAGGAGAAATATAATGGAAAACAACTGTAAAAAATCTTATAATTCAGCGCAGAGTTCTTCTTCCCAATTGTCGGGAAATGCTGCATTTTCTCAGAATACGGCTTCTGTTCAAGGGAATTTGCGGAATGACAGTTATCCGCCTTATACATATCCGCAATATTCACAACAGCCATATCAGCCTGCACAGGGAGCGTATTCATGTGCTCCGCCGCTTAATAACCCTTCATACCCAATGCAGACGGCACAAAACAGTCAGCCAGGGTATTACACGCCGATACCTGCGTCCCTGCCGCACCGGCCGCCGTTTACCGCATCAGTCGGTGAGAAAATCGCAGCATTTTTAGCTCCGTTACTCGGTTATATTTATACTCTGTTTCTGTTTGGGGAATACAGTGAACAAAAATGGTGGCTGTTCGGGTTCTCGCTTGGTTTCCTGGGATTATCGGAACTGATTTTATTCTCGAAGAAACGCAGCCTGGAAAGTTATTTCTGGCTTTTCTGCTTGGTAGTTACGCTTTTTGGAATTGCATTCGGACAAAACAGGGTCTGGGGTGATATGTCCTGGCTTTTTCTTCATTTGTTTGGTGGCTGGTATGTTTTTTCCAGAGCGAATGCGCAGCTGGAAGGGGAGAGCGGAGCGTTGTTGCCGATGGATGCGGCAAACGCCTTCTTTGCATTCCCGTTTAAAAATTTTATCCTCGAAGTTCGTGTAATGGTCGCGGCTATTAAAGGAAATAAGAAAGATGCTTCTGACAACAAGAAACATTCCGGCATTGCATTGTTTACGTTTTTAGCTGTTTTGGCGGGACTGATTCTTTTTATAATTGCTGTGAACCTTCTGATGGATGCTGATCCCGGCTTCGCAGAAGCAGCTGGAAAAGTATTTGAGATATTCCGGATCGACTATATCCCCGAGTTCTTCGGACGTTTGATTTTTGCGATTCCTGTAGGACTATATGCTTTCGGGATGATTGCCGGAGATGGTAGAGAAAGATCGGAACGTCTCAAGGCAAGTTCCGGACGAATCCGTCACGCGTTTTCAGCGATGCGGAAAGTCCCGAATTTAGCTTATTCAATCATCCTTGCTGTTTTCTGTGTCTTCTATCTTCTTTTCTTTATCATGCAGGGAAGTTATCTTTTCGGTGCTTTTTTCGGAAAACTGCCGGAGGGCTTTATCGTGTCACAGTATGCACGTCAGGGGTTTTTTGAGCTTTGCCGTGTAATGACACTTAATTTTGCTCTTCTCTGGATTGTGACGCAGACAGGAGCAAAGCCGGTAAGAGAGCATCTCCTTACGAAGACACTCTGCATCACACTTTTGATAGAAAGTATACTTTTCGCTGCGGTTGCCTTTTCTAAGCTTGTACTTTACATTTCAAGTTTCGGCTTTACTCCGCTTCGCCTGCAGTCAAGCTGGCTCGTCTGTGTGCTGTTTTTTGGGTGCCTATGTGCAATGTACTCGATTCTGCGAGGAAAAAAGAGCTTCAAAGTCTTTCTTCTTTTTAGCGCCGTGACTCTTTCAATTTTGTGTATTTACTAAAATTTTTCGAAAAAAACGACGCAATTTCTCAAGAAATATGCGTCGTTTTTTCTTGATAATCGATGAAAACACGATTATAATATTTTTATTAAATCAAGATCATATGCTGGAGGGGTCACTATGGAAAACAATGTTCGTCCCGAATCGTTGCAGCGAATCGAAACGCCGGAGCTCGCAAAAGCTTTTATTGAAGAGCAAGTTGCTCTCCTACGCGAACAGATCGGTGAGAAAAAAGTTCTGCTTGCGCTATCCGGTGGAGTGGATTCGTCCGTTGTCGCGGCTCTGCTGATCAAAGCGATCGGTAAAAATCTCGTCTGTGTTCATGTCAATCACGGTTTGCTGAGAAAAGGTGAACCGGAACAGGTTATTGAGGTTTTCCGCGGTCAGATGGATGCGAATCTTATCTATGTTGACGCTGTAGACCGTTTCCTGGACAAACTTGCAGGTGTGTCAGATCCCGAGAAAAAGCGTAAGATCATTGGCGAGGAATTCATTCGTGTCTTTGAAGAGGAAGCAGAGAAGCTCGATGGAATTCATTTCCTTGCACAGGGGACGATCTATCCTGACATTCTCGAAAGTGTCGGCGTAAAAGCGCACCACAATGTCGGTGGATTACCGGAGAAATTCGGATTTGAATTGGTCGAACCTGTTAAATTCCTTTATAAGGATGAAGTACGAGTGGTTGGAAAAGAACTTGGCCTTCCGGATAATATGGTATATCGTCAGCCATTCCCGGGACCTGGTCTTGGAGTACGCTGCGTTGGCGCTATCACTCGTGACCGCCTGGAAGCGCTACGCGAAGCAGATGCGATTGTTCGTGAAGAGATCGGAAAGCTTCCCGAAACACCATGGCAGTATTTCTGTGCGATTCCGGATTTCGTATCAACGGGTATAAAGTATGTTGATGGTCAGGGACAGCGCTATATGGGATGGGCAGTCGTTATTCGTGCAGTCAATACAGTAGATGCTGTAACTGCTACCGTTCCGGAGATACCATTCTCTGTTCTCTGCAAAATGCGTGATGAAATCGTTAAGATTCCCGGTGTCAATCGTGTGCTTTGGGATCTGAGCGAGAAACCTCTTGCCACGATTGAGTGGGAGTGAGATACGAAAGCCGAAAAACTCAGTAAAATCAAGGATTTCCGGCTTCACAAAGGTTCCTTTGATAACAATTTGATAACAGTTGCATGATCTCCCTTTATTCTCTGTACCAAGGGGTTTAGGGG
>ONSY01000260.1 GCA_900320605.1 uncultured Eubacteriales bacterium
CCTGATCGATTTCTCCGTTTTCAAGCGTCGGCAGACGCATCAGTCCGAATCCGAGCGCGGAAAGTGTTTCTCCTTTAAAGGAATGATAAATCATTTCTCGTTCCCCTTTCCATTTTTCTCTATTTTCATTATATCAAAACCTTTATGTGATTACAAGTAAAAGCCGTTCCTCTTTTTACGTTTTTCTTTCTTTTGATACGATCGAAATGCCCCGCGAAATATTGAATTCCGCCCTTCTCAATGCTACAATGAATATGTAAAGAGGTGTCAGAAACATGAACATTCTGGTTCTCAACGGATCACCATCGGGCGATAACAGCATCACGCTGCAGACAGTGCGGTTTTTATCGGAGATTTTCACCGATCATAAATATGAAGTATTAAATGTCGGCGCAAAAATCCGCACATATGAGAAAGATTTTTCTTTGGCAGAGGAATCTCTTCGGAAAGCTGACCTGATTCTGTTCTGCTATCCGGTCTATACATTCCTTGTTCCGGCTCAGCTGCACCGGTTTATCGAGCTGATCAAGGAACATCCGATTGATCTTTCCGGGAAATATGCTTCCCAGATTACGACTTCCAAGCATTTTTACGATACCACTGCCCATGAATTTATCCGTGAAAACTGCGCGGACTTGAAACTTTCTTATCTGCGCGGTCTCTCGGCGGACATGGAGGACCTTCTTCATGAAAAAGGACGGCGCGAGGCGGTCAGCTTCTTTAAACACCTTCTTTTCTCGATAAAAGAAGGTTTATCTGAACCGGTTTTCCTCCCGAATTTCTCCAGGGAGACATTTGTTGCCTCACAATGTGAAGCCGCAGAAAAAACGAAACAGGAAAAAATCGTCATTGTGACCGATCTTGATCAAAGCAATGAAAAACTTGCTTCCATGATAGAACGGTTCCGGAGTGTTTCTCCCTATGAAACCGAAGTTGTCAATCTGCGGGAATTTCCGTTTTCCGGAGGCTGTCTCGGCTGCTTTAAATGCGCTTCTGGCGGAGAATGCGTTTACAAAGACGGTTTTGATACTTTCCTGCGTGAAAACATCCAGGCCGCGGCTGCAACCGTTTATGCGTTCTCGATTCGCGATCATTCCATGGGATACCGTTTCAAGCTCTATGACGACCGCCAGTTCTGCAACGGCCACCGGACCGTTACCATGGGCAAGCCGGTCGGATACCTGATTGACGGGATTCTCAGTGCCGAGCCGAACCTTCTCGAACTGATCGAGGCGCGCGCCCAGGTCGGCGGCAATTATCTGGCAAGAATCGCCTCGAACGAGAAAGATCCTGATTCCGAGATTGATTCGCTTTCCAAAGAGCTTGCCTATGCGATTGAGAATCATTATACCCAACCGGCGAATTTCTACGGCGTCGGCGGAATGAAGATCTTCCGGGACCTGATTTACCTGATGCAGGGTCTTATGCGTGAGGATCACCGGTTTTACAAAAGTCACGGCTTCTATGATTTCCCGCAGAAACGACGTGGGAGAGTCGCCGGGATGTATCTTGTCGGCTCAATGATGCAGAACAAAAAGCTTTCAAAAAAGATCGGTGCCAATATGACAAAAGGTATGCTCATGCCTTATCAGCAGGTGCTGAACCGTCTTTCGAAACTCAAAGGTTCCCGTGAGGAAACCGATAAAAATACATCAAATGAGGAGTGAACCCTATGGAAAAAGTCTTTATACCCATCTATTCGTTTGAAGACCTCTGCGAGATCTGCCGTCAGGCGGATATCGACGCGACGCGCAACGACGGGCTGAACATGTCGCGTTACCGCAAGGACTTCACACAGGATCTTGTCGGAAAAGAGTTTTCCTGCAAGTTCGACGACGGAAATCATCTGATTTTCCGTTTTCCCGAGGTCAACAAACTTCTTTGGAGCGATGATGACGGAAAAGAGTTCCACGAGGAATACTGCGCGCCGATGAAATCGACCGCCGGAAACGTCATCGGAGTCTATTTCCTTCGCCGCGCCGGTCTGCCTTTCGAAGGCGCATTTACGGTTTTCGATATGGATACCGGTTTCGTGACCTGGGTTTCCGTAACACTCGGCACCCATTATGATGAGAAATTCGCCTGCCCGATGCCGCACTTCGGCGAAATCGAAAACTTCGGAACCCATGAAGGGGAACGCCATCATTATTCCACGGATCTCGTTGGAAAATCGATTGACTGGAAATACAACGAACAGTTCACGATTCGCCATTCCTATGTTACGCCTACTCTGACAATCAGTCCCCATATGCCTGAAAAAGGTGCCGAATACGGCGACGACGAGGATTTCATCTTCCGCCGTTTTCTCAAGGCGTTCAATGCGAAAATTCGAGACAACCTTGTTCTCACTTCCTTTACAGAACCGGGAAACTGCGCGGCGGTCCTACTGATCGATATGAATCAGGTTCACGATATCGGCTGCTTCTTCGGCATCACGCATGAAGGCAAGCTCGGCGGTGTCACAATCACCGCGATGGGCGGCTGGGGCGATCCCGGTCTGAAAGCATCCGACGGCTACGCAAAAGTACAAGTGGACGAAGAATAAGGAAGGAGTGAAACGAAATGCCATTTAAAAGAACTACCGTTTTTACAAGGAAGGATCTCGTGGAGCTCTGCTTCAACGCGAATCCCGCTGAATATACAAGAGACCCGATAGTGAGTCCCCTGCGTCCTGCTTTCTCGAAAAAGCTGCGCGATCTGGATTTCACGTTCCAATTTGCCGACGGCGGCAAGATTGATTACCATTTCGACCGATTTGGTCTTGCCTGGCGTGAAGCAAGCGAGGACTGGAACGAAGAACTCGCAGAAGTACTCGAATCATCCCGAGAAGGCGTTTTCCTTGTTCACCATCTGCGTACACACGTCAATCCCTATGAAGCGGCGACACTCGTGATCGATACGAATACCAAGCTCGTTACAATGATCTACGATAAACTCGGAAAGGCGAGCCAAACGCGTGATGTTGACCGTAAGGTACGTTTCGGCTACTACGGTGAAAAACCTGA
>ONSY01000052.1 GCA_900320605.1 uncultured Eubacteriales bacterium
CTCAAAGCCTGCAGCGCCGGTGACGCGCTCTATGCAGTTCCTCCGGTAAAGGATATGGCGATGGGATGCGGCGTTATCGGTATTGCCGCAGAGTATCTTGATGGCATCGGCTATGATTATGAATCGAAGTGGGATGATGAAGCGAAAGAAACAATCACCTCCTCCTACGACGACCTCGAGCCGATCTTTGAGCAGCTCCATGAAAAATATCCGGATAAAGCGGTTCTTTCCGGTATGGTCGGCGGTCTCGGAATGGCCTTCATCGATCCGATCGCAAACGACTACTACGGTGTCCTGATGGATCCGGTCAACAGTCTTGAAATCTCAAACGGCTATGAAAGTGATCTTTATTACGATCTCTGCCGCCGTGCGTACAAGTACAATCAGCTCGGTTATTTCCCTGCTGACGCAATGACTTCTACGGTTACCATGGGTGCTATGATCGGTGCCGGCACCGCAATGTCAATGGGCGGCCCCGGAAAACCCGGCTACAGAACCCAGATCTCCGCCGAATGCTATAAAGACATGATTGTCTTCGCGCTCGGTCCGGATATCGTCCGCTCCTCTGTTCCGCAGACGGTCTGCTGGGGTCTGAACTTCAACACGCAGGATCCGGTTGCCTCGATGCAGCTGCTCAATGCGTTCTATGTGGATTCTGATCTTTCGAACCTTCTCTGCTGGGGTGAAGAAGGCGTTGACTATGTATTTACCGACGACGGATCCGGAAGAATCAAATATCCGGACGGCATCGATGTCAACAGCTCCGAGTGGGCACATTCCGTGCTCTGGGAGATGCCGAATGAATGCATCAGCTACGTTTGGGAAACCTCTTCCCCGGATCTCTGGGAAAGAACGATCAAGTGGAACGAAGGCGCCGCAAAATCGAAAGCGCTCGGTTTCTCCTGGGACAATACCGCCTACGCAGCTGAATTCACAGCCATGCAGAACGTTGACTCCGAATACCGCAAGGCTCTCGGCTACGGCATTTCGGATCCGGATGTTGTCATCCCAGAATTCGTCGAGAAACTCAAAGCCGGCGGTCTCGAGACCTATATGGCTGCGAAACAGGAAGCTCTGAACAAGTGGGCTCAGGACAACGGTATTTCCTGATCCGCGATGTTCCAGAACTGATCAGTATTCTTCTGAATGCTGACAAAAAAAAATAAAAAGGACCCGGAGCTTTTCCGGGTCCTTTCCTGTTTATGTCTGAAGAAACTGCAAAACTCAAACTATTTTCTGTGCGTCAAAGGAAGGCGAAACCGAAACCTGCCTCGACGGATTCTTCTGGCTCCAGTAGTGATTGTAGAGTTCTTCCGTCGCAAGTGCCATCTTCGTAACTGAGAAATCACAATCAACCGGGTATGTATAGAATGTGTCATTCAAAGTGTTCAGATCGACGCAGTCCCCGTGTTTTCCCAGATAATCATACTCTATATGGCAGGAATATAACGTTGCCGCTGAAAGATCGGCGCCATAGGGTTCCCCTTCGTATTCTCCCTTAAGATGAAACCCGTCCATATCGTGAATCAGCTCGGCATAACCGAGATCAATATATTTTTTCGCGTTGGGGAGTGCGTCAACCCTTGCCTTGCAGCGGAAGTAGTATTCGCCGCGTTCCACCTCAGCGCGGACATTTCTGCGCTCCCATTCGTACCAGTCCGGAATATGCGCAAACTCCGTCACTCCGTCCTTTGCATGGAGCTCGGATAATTCCGTCATCTCCCATTCCTTCCCGCAGCTTTCGCAGCGAAGTGTCGTCCCGAAAGATGTCATATGGTATTCTGTACCGCAGTGCGGGCATTGATACAGGACTTTATGCAGGCCCTTTGCCCTGTTTTTATAGGTAATCCTGATTCCTTTTTCTTTCTGCCAGGTATAATCGTCGTAAATAAATGCTTTTTCAATCGCGGCGGTCAGTTCCTCATGGGGCTTTGTCAAGACATCCTCTTTTGTCAGGAGGCAGGTCATTTCCGCTTCGGTCCCTTTCACTTTGTGATCCGGAAGATTGAAAAACGGCGAGTTGACATGGTGTCCATGGCAGATGAGTGTCACCACCGGAACTTTCAGAAGCTTCGCAAGTTTTCCGATTGAGGCGGGAAGAGGCGCTGTTGTCCCGCAAAGGGAATAACGTGCTTCCGGGTAGATTACGGCGATATCACCGCGGTCTATTACGCGTCTGAGCTGGCGTACCAGAGTGATATCATTTGTGAACTTGCGCTTGCAGATACAGCCGATTAGCCGAAGCAGCCATTCACGTCCAAGATAACCGTCGATCGCCACAACGTAATTACAGCGCCATGGGGCAGTAGCTTTCGAGGCGACCTTAAAATCCATGAAGGCGTTGTGGTTGCACAGGAGCAGATATGGAGGCTTGACGCCTTCCATATTGATTCTGGTCAGTTTGTTTTTATGTGTAATCAGCGCAGGCGCGCACAGCGCACGGATCAGCAGCCGCAGATGCTGACGCATCGGAGGCTTTTTCATATCAAAGCGTTCAAACTGATCAAGCATATACTCTTTCTCCTATCTGCAGAAAAACAGGTTTCCTGTTTTCTTTCTTTTATTTTATTTTACATTTTCCAACCATCTTCGTCAATTCATTCTTATTGAAAACAGTTTTTCTTTTTCCCAAAAGAAGTGTTTCCCGTTTGACGAGCGACAGCATGCATGTTATGATAAAAGCAAACAATACAGGATCTTATTTTTTTAACGGAAAGAGGTCTCTTTTCATGGGAACCGATCAAACCTCATTGGATATGACCTATCTACGCCTGCTCTCGGAGCAGTATCCCAGTGCCGCGGCCACCGCATCTGCAATCGTTCAGCTTCGTGCCACGCTCTGTCTGCCGAAAGGGACAGAATACTATTTCAGTGATCTGCACGGTGAACATGAGGCTTTCATTCATCTCCTGCGTTCCGCATCCGGCACAATCCGGGATAAAATCGAAAATCTCTTCGGCAATCTGTTGACAGAATCCCAGCGAGACGAGCTTGCTTCCCTGATTTATTATCCCGAGCAGATTCTGCGGCAGAAAAAACTGGAAACGGAAGACTGCAGCGAATGGTACCGGATTGTTCTGAACCGTCTGACCGCCGTTTTGCAGGAGGTTGCCCACAAATCGTCAAACAGTCATCTGGTTTCTTTTATCGGGAGCAAATACCGTTCGATCATTCTCGAACTGTTAGGTGCTTCAGACACTCACGCGAAATCAGTCTACTATCAGGAAATGATCACGGCGGCAGTCAATACCGGAATAGCCGAGGGACTGATCACAAGTCTCTGCTATCTGATCAGCCAGATTGCGGTTGACAATCTGCACATCATCGGTGATATTTTCGACCGCGGCCCCGGTGCACACCGGATTCTCGACGAACTGATGCACCATCATAACGTCGATCTTCAGTGGGGGAATCATGATATTGACTGGATCGGCGCGCTCTGCGGGAATCTGGTCTGCATCTTCTCAGTGCTGCGCATTGCGATCAGCTACAACGGATTTGACATGCTTGAGGACGGTTACGGAATCAACCTGCGGCCGCTTTCCATGTTCGCTGATGAGGTTTACTCCGGTGATCCCTGTACCGCATTCCTTCCTCATATTCTTGACGAAAACAAATATGACCCCGTTGATTCTCCTCTTGCCGCGAAAATGCACAAAGCAGTCGCGATCATCATGTTCAAGCTTGAAGGTCAGCTCATCCGCCGCAATCCGTCATTTGAAATGGAGCACCGTCTCCTGCTGGACAAAATTGATTTTGATAAAAAGGTTCTTTGCATTGACGGAGAAGAAATTCCCCTGTGCGATGAACAGTTTCCGACTGTCGACCCGAATGACCCGTACGCGCTGACCGAGGGAGAACAGATTCTTGTCGACGGAATCGCCGCCTCTTTCCGCCACTCTGCCGCGCTTCGGCGGCACATCGATTTCATTATGTCCCATGGATCAATGTATAAAGCCGTCAATGGGAATCTCCTCTATCACGGCTGCATACCGATGGAGGAAGACGGATCTTTCGCGTCACTCTGCATCAACGGAAGGAACTACCGCGGACGGGAACTGCTTGATCAGATCGATCTTGTTGTCCGCCGCGCGTACTACCAGCACGATCCTGAATGTGTCGATTTCATGTGGTATCTATGGTGCGGAGCAAAATCTCCGCTTTACGGCAAGGATCGGATGACAACCTTCGAGCGGTATTTCACTGCCGCGGATCTGCCTCAGGCCGGCTCTCTGCGGGAAGAACGCAAAAACCCCTATTACCGTTATTATGAGTACCCGGAGACCGTCGAAGCAATTCTGCGGGATTTTGGCCTGGACATCGCCTCCTCCCATATTGTCAACGGCCATGTACCGGTCCGGAAAGGCGAGAATCCTGTCAAATGCGGCGGAAAGCTCTTCGTAATCGACGGCGGCATCTCGAAAGCGTACCAGTCCACGACCGGAATCGCAGGCTATACCCTGATTTATGATTCCCATGGGCTTACCCTGGCGGAACACCGTCCCTTCCAGCGAGCCACTGCAAAGGCCATCGCCCAGACTTTCACGAAGACACGAATCGTGGAAACCCTGTCTCACCGGATCATGATCTCCGAAACGGATCTCGGCAAAGAATATCTTCGCCGGATCGCCGCACTTGAAGCACTGCTTTCCTGCTACCGCGACGGTTCGATCCGGGAAAAAACCGCAAACCGATAAGAATCGAACAGGTCTGTCGCTCAGCGCCGCGGGAAAAACTCCTGCGGCGCTGTTTATTGCGTTGCGTGTGCATTTTCACTAAATTTTTTCTGATCATGAACACATTTTTTATTTTAATTATTGCGGAATACGGTTTCTGTTGTTATAATGAAGCTGTATATCCGTTGTGGTTTTCTCTTTGCGCAGGCCGTGGATTTTCGCTTGCCTTCGCAGGAAAATCAAAATTCAGATTTATGGGGAGGAAAATATGGCTATTATTAAAAAATGGAACTCCATCAGCCTGATTCTGCGTATTCTGGTCGGCCTCGTTATCGGTGCTGTACTGGGTCTGACACTGCCAAGCTGGACCTGGATCGGTGTTCTTGGAACGCTGTTCGTCGGAGCGTTGAAAGCGATCGCACCGATTCTCGTTTTTGTTCTGGTCGCCGCTTCAATCGCAAACGCAAAAGGCGGAAACGCGCGCAAGTTCCGTACTGTTATCATTCTGTATCTCTTCAGTACGCTCTGCGCAGCGGTTGTTGCAGTTTTCGTAAACTTCATTCATCCTGTAACGATCTCGCTTGCGGGACTGGATCCTACTCAGGGCTACACCCCTCCGGGAAGCATGTCTGAAATAATTCTCAATCTCCTGACAAGCATCATCGCAAATCCGGTGGAAGCCCTCGCGAACGGCAACTATATCGGTATCCTTTTCTGGGCTGTTATTATTGGCCTCGCTCTTAAGAGAGCCAGTGACACTACCAAAAACACGATGAATGACCTGGCGAATGCTGTTTCCGAGGTGGTACGCTGGGTTATCAGCTTCGCTCCGTTCGGTATTCTCGGGCTTGTATTCCAGGCAGTCTCCTCAAGCGGGCTTGAGATTTTCACCACCTATGGTGAACTCGTCGCAATTCTTGTGATCTCCATGCTGCTTGTAGCACTGGTAGTCAATCCTCTGATTGTCGGACTGACGCTGCGGCATAATCCGTATCCGCTGATTTTCCGCTGCATCCGTCAAAGCGGCATCACCGCTTTCTTCACACGCAGCTCCGCCGCTAATATTCCGGTCAATATGGAACTTTGCAAAGAGCTCGGACTGGATGAGGATATGTATTCTGTTTCCATTCCGCTCGGCTCAACGATTAATATGGACGGCGCTGCATCCGTTATTACTACCTTCGCTCTGACCGCGGCGTTTACCGCCGGTGTTCAGGTTACCCTTCCGATGGCGATCCTGCTGAGCATCGTTGCCACTTTCTCTGCCTGCGGAACTTCTGGCGTCGCCGGCGGTTCACTCCTTCTCATTCCGCTCGGGTGCTCTCTGTTCGGGATTTCCAACGATGTGGCGATGCAGATCGTCGGTGTCGGGTTTATCATCAGTGTTATTCAGGATTCTCTGGAAACCGCTCTCAATTCCTCCGGTGACGTCATCTTCACGGCAACCGCAGAATTCCGTGAATGGAAAAAGGAAGGAAAGGAGCTCCCTCTCTGATATGAAAAGCATTACCAGCGTATATAAAATCGGTAACGGGCCCTCCAGTTCCCACACAGTCGGACCGTATCATGCCGCACAGACCTTCGGGGCCCGCTATCCGAACGCGGATTCCTACGAGGTGACACTTTTCGGCTCACTGGCATTTACCGGTGAAGGCCACGGAACCGGCAAAGCAATTGACAATGCTCTTCCCGGTATCAAAATCATTTATAACCGTACCGAAACCGATCTTCCTCATCCAAATACAATGCTGTTCCGCGCATTCCGCGACGGCCAGGAAATCGCGGCGACACGGATTTTCAGTATCGGCGGCGGCTCTATCCGCTTCGAAAACGAATCCTCCGAAGAAGATAAGGAAGTCTATCCGCAGACAAACTTTACGGAAATCCTCGATCTATGCAATCAGGAAAACATCAGCATTCTCCAGCTGATCTATATTCTCGAGGGTCCGACACTTCGGGATTACCTCCGAAAGGTCTGGCGTGCCATGCAGGACGCGGTTCGCCGCGGTCTTGCGGCGAAAGGCACTCTTCCGGGTGGCTTAGGGGTTGTTCGCAAGGCAAAGTATCTTTTTGAGAAACGCTGCTACAATGAGAGTTCGGACGTTACAATGAACCGTCTGATCGCCGCCTACGCCTACGCCGTCAGCGAAGAAAACGCCTCCGAAAATGTTGTCGTCACCGCACCGACCTGCGGCAGCTGCGGCGTTCTCCCTTCCATTCTCTATTACATGCAGCATGACAGGGGGTTTCCGGAAAATGAAATACTCGATGCGCTCGCCGTTGCCGGACTGATCGGCAATGTCATCCGTACCAACGCAAGCATTTCGGGCGCTGAGTGCGGATGTCAGGCTGAAATCGGCAGTGCATGTTCCATGGCCGCCGCTGCGGTCGCGACACTCTTCGGACTTTCTATTGATCAAATCGAATATGCTGCGGAAATCGCGATGGAACACAACCTCGGCCTGACGTGCGACCCTGTCGGCGGACTGGTACAGATCCCCTGTATTGAACGAAACGCAGTCGCTGCCATGCGTGCGCTCAGTTCAGTAAATCTGTCACGTTTCCTGTATGAAACTCGAAAGATTTCATTTGACGAAGTTGTCGCAACCATGTACCGAACCGGGCTCGATCTCGATTCGAAATATCGGGAAACTTCCCACGGCGGCCTTGCAGAAATCTATCGCGAAGCAAACTCATGATATCATACAAAACGAAAACATCATCCAGGCATGTTCCTTGGTTCAGGATATGCCATGTGTCCAGTTTTAGCTGGTTCAAAAAAATGTTGGGGTTGGGAACGAAACCTGACCCCGACTTTTTTTATAGGACCTTTTTTTGCCGTTCACGGAAAACAGCGCAATGAGAAAAAGGCTATACCGGAGCAGCGGTATGTTCTGCGCATTACAGGACGTGCTCCTCGGAATACTTCCTGCAAAGCTGGCGCTCTGGCCGATTCCGGACGCACAAAGGGAGGCAGCTTCCTTTTTTGAAGCGCCTCCCTCAGGTCGGATTTTTTGTTATATTTTGATCAGTAGTTCTCGGCGTTGACTTCGAAATACGCCTGCGGATGCGCGCAGACCGGGCAGACTTCCGGAGCAGAAGTTCCGACTACGATATGTCCGCAGTTGCGGCATTCCCAGATCTTTACGTCGCTCTTCTCGAATACCGCCTTCATTTCGACGTTCTTCAGCAGCGCGCGGTAACGCTCCTCGTGGTGTTTCTCGATCGCCGCCACGCCGCGGAATTTCGCCGCAAGCTCCGGGAATCCTTCTTCCTCCGCGGTTTTCGCGAAGCCCTCGTACATATCGGTCCACTCATAGTTCTCGCCGTCGGCCGCGGCACCCAGGTTTTCCGCGGTTGTCCCGATTCCTCCGAGCTCC
>ONSY01000143.1 GCA_900320605.1 uncultured Eubacteriales bacterium
AGCAAAAATTGGAGGAAATCAGAACAAAGGCTCTGGAACCGTTGAAATTACTGGTGTCTACAAAAGCGATTCTGTTCACCCGCTCCACAAAAATGCCCCCATCGGGGGCATTTTTCGTGGAGCGACATGAGGCGTCGAACCCTCGACGTAAGCTTAACTAAGTACAGGGAGGGTTCGAATCCGGGTGTATGATAGGGAGTAAACACCCGGAAAACGGCAGTCAAGGACGCCGAAGGCGCCGCACAGCGGGCGAAGCTCCTTGACGGCCGGATATTCCCTTCACCCGCTCCACAAACCGGGCTCCGGAGATAAATTCCGGAGTCCTTTATTTTGTGTGAAGATTCCATCTAATCTGTATGATATATTTATGTTATTACAATTCTTAATGGAAGGAGCTTAAATAACAATGATTCAGCTGCTCATAGAAAAAGAATCTGATTTATATAATCCTTACGATCCTGCCCAGACGAGGATCAATGAGGGAGTTTATCATTATCTGAAAACATATTGTTCACCTCTTGAGGCCTCGAAACACGATCACGACATTCTTCAGATCGTTACAGACAACCAGATAGACTGTGATAAGTTTCAAAGCGTTCTTCATGACGCAGTTGAGAGAGATATGGCGGAGTTTGACAGACAGATCGCCAGGAACAACCGCAGAGTTCTGTGGGAGGGCATTATCGGCGTTTTGTTCTGTGCCCTCGGTATAATGCTGGCCGCCTATCTGGATGAGCTGCTTCTGACTATCATTTCACTTTTCGGTACGATAGCAATCAAAGACGCTATCACGATCAATACGACGATAAATCACGACATTAAAAACCTGAAAAAACTGCTGAAGCCTATCAGCGATATCCGGCTGGAAGTAGTTAAAAGCAAAGAATAATAAATGTACAAACACAGAGTTGAGATCAGGGACGGCGAAGCGATAATCGTCGGTCACCTGTACATACCGGACGAAGAATCCGACCGTCCGTGCATAGTAATAAGTCATGAATTCGGGGTAGACCAGAACTGGGAGTCCAAGTACGCTATAGAGCTTTCCAGAAGGTCATACCCGGTTTTTACGTATGATTTTCCGGGCTCGGGAAACGGATGCAGTACCGGAAGAGATACCCGGGAGATGAGCATCCTGACCGAAGTGGGAGACCTCAGGGCTGTAGTCGGATATCTGCGCAAGAGACTCGGAAACAAGGACCTTGTGCTGTGCGGTTTCTCTATGGGAGGCATGGTTTCCGCGCTGGCAGCAGCCGAACTGGGAGAAGACATCGCAGGGCTTATCCTCGTGTATCCGGCACTTTCCGCTTCGGATGACGCAAGAAAGGGAAAAGCGCTCGGAGCCCGCTTTGATCCGCACGATCCGCCGGAAGAGTTCAGTACTAAGAAGCCGCCGGTGACTCTCGGACGTAAGTTCATCGAAGATGCTTTTGCCGTAGAGGACTGGCTCGACCGCATCGGAGCGTACAAGGGACCGGTCCTGCTCATGCATGGAGAGAACGACAGGGTAGTTCCGATCATTTACTCTGAAATGGCAGCGAGCGTTTATGAAAACGTCCGCTTTGAGAGGATACCTCACGCAGGCCACATATTCTGGCAGCCGTGGGTCAAGAACAGAGCGATACAAAGGATGATAGTGTTCCTGGCAGAGCTTAGCCTGCTCAGGCAGCGCCGAGACCGGGAAAAAGTAAAAAAGTGATTAATGAGAACTATGATCAAAAAGTGGTGGCACGATAAAACAGCATATCAGATATATCCTAAAAGCTTCTGCGATTCAAACGGAGACGGGGTCGGAGATATTCAGGGCATCATTTCGCGGCTTGATTATCTGCAATCGCTTGGTGTTGATATAATCTGGATCTCGCCATGCTATCCGTCGCCATGGGCGGATCAGGGATACGATATTTCCGATTACTATAATGTGGACCCAAGATTCGGAACCATGGATGACATGGATCAGCTGATAAGAGAGACGCGTGAGCGCGGGATGTACATACTTATGGATCTCGTAGTGAATCACTGCTCTGATGAGCATGAATGGTTCAGGAGAGCGTGTGAGGATCCTGACGGCAAATACGGGAAGTACTTTTACATCGAAGACAGGGATCCTTCGGGCAGGGTGCCGTGTAACTGGCGGTCTGCCTTCGGAGGCTCGGTCTGGGAGCCGCTTCCGGGACATCCGGA
>ONSY01000139.1 GCA_900320605.1 uncultured Eubacteriales bacterium
GCACAGCGAAAGGAGAGGCTCAATTCCGTTCTTGCTTAATGAGGCAGCGTCCGGACCAGATCCTCGTCCAGCCTGTCATACTGTTCGTTGAGAGAAGGATCATAGTCCATCAGTTCATCATGAAAGGCGTCACAGTAAATACGCAGTTTTTTGCCGCATTCGGAGTAAAGCGCGGCGCCTCTTGACATGGACCAGATCTCCTCGCAGAGCCGTTGGCGTTTCTGTTCTTCTTTCATTTTCAGAAATCCGAAGAGCCTGCTTCCGTAATTCGGGTCTTCCGCCTCTTTCAGGTGGCAGCGCGCGATATTCCGGAATTCATGATAGAGAGCGCTTTTTTCAGCCTCACTTAATGCATCGGGATGATCCAGATGAAACTGTGTGACGGTCTTCCGGGTATCCCGTCCGATCGAGGTGAACAGGGCGTCTTTCTGATGGTAAAGACTCAACTCATAGCGGCAGCGCATCAGAAACGCGTCCCGGCCGCCCATGGATTCGGGATACCGCTCCTGAAAGAGGGCGGCGCGGAGTTTGTTGGCCCCGTCATCCGGCAGTTCCTGCAGAAGCCTGTCCAAAATGGATTTTCTTTTTGCGGTATCGGTTTCCTGATAATAGGCATTCCAGCCGTTATTTTCGTTGTAATTCATTGAAAATATCCTTTCCTGACTTTTAATCATTTTATCACAGAGAGAAGAAAAAAATGAAAAATCCTAAAATTTTTGTTTTCTATTAGCGATTTTTGTGGTATTGTATTAGCGCAACGGGTTCGTAGCTCAGCTGGGATGAGCGTTCGCTTGACGTGCGAGAGGTCGTGGGTTCGAGCCCCGCCGGACCCAGAATGCGGATGGTATCCGAAAGCCATCCGCATTTTTTTTGTTATCATAAGAGCCGCTTTCCGGCTGTCCGGAACTGCTCTTTGCCACACTCTGATGACAGCTTAAGGAGGCTCCGCTGCCGATGCCATACACAGTCAGAGGACTACTGAAAGATCATAACTGCAGACTGGAAGACAGCGTTTACGCGGGCAGCAGCGCGGAAATGCTGGATTTCCGCATTTATTCACGGAATTTCTACGAGCTTGGATCCCGGGACGGAAAAGGGATCCTGCGCTTTAAGAATTCCGCTGATGTGCTGGATCTTGACCTGCTGACTTCCGTTCTGCCCGAACTGGAGAGCATGACGCTCCAAAGCCGGGAGATTTTTCCGTACTGCACGGAAAATCTGGAAATGGTCCCGGGCTGGCTTTCTGAAAACAGGGAGACCATGGCTGTAGAGGGAGGTCCCTGTCTTTTCAGTGAAAACGAAGTGATTGCCGAAGTAACGGATCTGACAGGCAGAACTGTGTATTTTGATTATTCGGAAGGGGAAGCCTGGAAGAAGGCGGAGCAGGGATATCCCATTTCCGCGGAAGAGAGCTTCGGGCGGTATGTCAGCAATCATATCGGGGAACTCGCTTCCATTCATTTCAGATGCGTGAAAACCGGACTTTCTCCCCAGGAATATCTTCATCTCCGTATGCCGTTCGAAATTGCGGCCGCGCTGGGGGTCCGTCTTGTCATTACACTTCCTGATATGTCCTATCAGAAATATCTGGGGCAGGCTCTGGAAGGGGCTGATCCCGAATTTCGAAAGGCCGTGACAGAAGAGTTTGACTCGATCCTGTACCCGGTGGCAGATCTTTATCTGGACCTGGTCTCCAGGCTCCAGAAGCATTTCCGGATCAGGGACCTTACGATCCTGCACGGCCGGAACAGGGAACTGATTGAAAGATATTACAGGGAGCGGAAGCCTTTCATAGAGCGCAACAAGATCCTGAGAAACCTGACCGGGAAACCGGAAAAGCTGGAATCTCTGAAAGATTATATTTCGATGCCCGCGCTCCCCTATTATCTTCATGGCTCTACCAGGGTCCTGGAGGTAAACAGTGCGGTCGAGGTGGATTCCTTCCGGAAATGTATGCGCGCGCATAAAGGAACGGTGGAATTTGCCTGTATTCTGTTTCCGGAGCTCCTGAGCGGGGACGGTATTCAC
>ONSY01000172.1 GCA_900320605.1 uncultured Eubacteriales bacterium
CACCCTTGCCGTTCGGCTAACACTTCCTACTACCAAGCGTGTAGTGGACTTTCACCACCAAGCTATTGCCCATGCCGGGCGTACAACCAGAAAAGGCTTGACACCCGTCAGGCCTTTCATTATTCATTTGGGTCAGTCTGACGAACCTGATTTTGCCAAAGCGAGCTTGATTTTGCCAAAGCGAAAACATACTTGACTTTAATCGGCAGGTATATTATAATTTAGATGTAAATTAGAAACTGTGAAAGGATGGAGATCTAGATGTCTGTAAAGAGAGCGGAAAAGTCAAAGACCCGTATGGACAGAGCGTTTTTGATGCCATTAATACTGATTTCAACAATAGTCACCCTCGTCGTCTTTATCCTCGTCGGTGTGCTGACGGGCAGCTTCCTGATTGGCGCCGGATCTGCAGCCGCTGCTTTGGCAGTCACGGTTGTAACTATGCATTTTATCCTGAAGAAGCGTGTTCCCGACAAAAGTTCAAAAGTTCCCGATTCCGAAGCTGCAATCGTTATGCAGATGAATGAGCTTAGAAAAAACGGTTATTGAAAATTCGCCCGATCTGTATCGGGCGTTTTTCTTTGCAAAAGGCAAGCCGCGGCGATAACGAATCCGGAACGTTCGAGGTCGTCTTTCCGAAGCTGCCTTTCTGGTTTTAAGATGGCAAGTACTTTCTAATCATCCGAAGGCTTTCCTCTTTTTCATATGATTTTCATATATAGCAACCGCGTTCGTTTGATATGATCCTTGTTTTTCAGGCAGACTCTTTCTGCAAATTCTTTCTGTGTATTCTTCTGTCATCCGCTCATTCGTGACAGACAATAAATCCCTGGACTTTATCATGATTTCCTGACATAAAAACATCCCCTGATGCAGTACTTCCGTTTTCCTGCATCAGGGGATGTTCTGCCTTTTGTCCGTTTTTTACTGGTTTGGTTTTTTCCGAATTCAAAGCTTTTCGAATACCGGAATCACATCAAGCGGCGCGTCAGCAGTTATGGTCTGTCCGCCTTCGAAGCACTCTCCTGTTTCGATATTTTTCCACCTCGCTCCGCAGGGCAGATAGACTTCCCTTGCACGCTTCCCGGCTTCAAGAACCGGAGCAATCAGTTTATTCGGGCCGAACATATACTGATCCTCGATCTCCCATGCGGTTTTGTCATCCGGGAAGTCATAGAACAGCGGCCGCATGACCGGCGTACCTTTTTCATGTGCCTCACGCATGACCTCACGAAGATACGGACGCATGGTTTCGCGGACAGCGAGATACTTTTTGCAGATCTCATAATCCTCCTCGCCGAAACTCCAGACCTCGTTGTCAGCACCGGAAAGGCAGGTGGCGCCGCCGGTTTCCCCGTACTGCGGCTGTTTCGAATCGCGGTCGCCGTGAAGGCGCATCACCGGACAGTACGCGCCGAATTCAAACCAGCGCGCGAGCAGTTCCTGGAAAGCCGGATCCTTCGGATCGCCTCCGTGGAATCCACCGATATCGGTTGTCCACCACGGAATTCCGGCGATTCCCATATTGAGCCCCGCCGCGAGCTGCCGGCGCAGCACCTCGAATGTAGAAGCGATATCCCCGGACCAGACCAGTGCCCCGTACCTAGCGCTCCCCGCCCAGGCGCAGCGCAGCAGATTCAGAATATTCTCCTGTCCCTCTTTCTGCATTCCCTCATAGAATGCCCTCGCGTACATCGCCGGGTAGATGTTTCCGATCTGAAGATTCGAACCGATATGATAACGATAGTTGTCAAACTGATAAACCTCGTATTCCGGCTCTGCCTCGTCAAGCCAGAAAATACGGACTCCCTTATCATAATAGTTCTGTTTTGCCTTCTGCCAGACATATTCACGCGCGGCCGGATTCGTCGCGTCAAAATGGATCGTATTGCCCTGGAAAGTCATCGAAACGCGTACACCGCGCTCAGTCCGGATGAGATATCCTTTCCGTTTCATTTCCTCGAAGTTTTCACTCCGGTAATCGACGGTCGGCCAGATTGAAACCATCAGTTCAATCCCCATCTCCTTGAGTTCGCGGATCATAGCGTCGGGATCCGGCCAGTAGGTCGGGTCAAATTTCCACTCGCCCTGCAGCGGCCAATGGAAAAAATCGACGACAATCACGGAAACGGGAAGATTTCTCCGTTTATACTCCCGGGCGACGCTGAGAAGTTCCTCCTGTGTCTGGTAACGCAGCTTGCACTGCCAGAAGCCCATGGCGTATTCCGGCATCATCGGAACCTTCCCGGTTACTTCCGCGTACGCCTCCTCGATCTCCGCCGGCGTATCTCCGGCAACAATCCAGTAGTCCAGCTTTTTCGAGCTTTCCGCGACAAAACTCATGATATTCGTTCCGAACGTCGCTCTGCCGACCGCCGGGTTGTTCCACAGGAAGCCATAGCCGAGACTTGAGAGGAAGAAAGGAACGCTTGCCTGGGAATTGCGCTGCGCAAGTTCCAGTTCAGCCCCCTTGATATTCAGAATATCCTGCTGATACTGACCCATGCCGTATATTTTCTCGTTTCGGTCCAGAGATTCAAGACGCAGCGTCAACGCCCAGTCTCCGCCGATGAGCGGCTTAAATTCTCTCGCGTCGATCTCAAGCGCGGAACAGTATGGTTTTTTGATGTCAGCCCTTGTACGCAGGTATTCGCTCAGAATCATTTTCCCGTCGATGCGGAACATCTGAATCCTGCCGACATGGTCGATCTGCGCCCGGATTTTCCCGTTTTCGATCTCGGCGGATTGTTCCGTCAGCGTGATTCTGCCTTTATTCTGTTCATTCCGGATCAGCGCCCAGTCTTCCTCAGGCATTTTATCCGCTTTTGTTGCCCGTACGCGCAGGCCGCGTCCGAACGCTTCGATCCGCAGCGTCTCTCCGTCGTAACGATACTGCAGCGCGCCGTCCTCTGTCACGGTGAACAGATCGTTTTGAATGGTTTCTGCCATAAATTATTCCTCCTTTTCCGGGACTCAGGTAGAAAAATATCCTCAAGGAAGCTCCTTGAGGATATTTCAGAAACAGAATCAGATTTTTCCGTCGCAGCCGAGGACGTCGATGATCTTATGCTTGACCATCGCCTTAACAGCGGCACGTGCGGGTTTAAGATACTCTCTGGGATCGAAGTGATCCGGATGCTCTGCGAAATGCTGGCGGATTGTCGCCGTGATCGCGAGGCGGATATCGGAGTCGATGTTGATCTTGCAGACCGCCATCGAAGCCGCTTTGCGCAGCTGCTCCTCGGGGACGCCGATTGCGCCGGGCATTGCGCCGCCGTACTTGTTGATCATGTCAACAAACTCCTGCGGAACGGAGGACGATCCGTGGAGAACGATCGGGAATCCGGGCAGACGTTTCTGAACTTCTTCAAGAACGTCGAAGCGAAGCTGGGGCTTCGTGCCGGGTTTGAATTTGTATGCGCCGTGAGAGGTGCCGATCGCGATCGCGAGCGAGTCGCATCCGGTGCGGGAAACGAATTCCTCAACCTCTTCGGGCTTGGTATAGGAAGCCTCGCCGGCTTCAACCTTGACTTCGTCTTCAATACCTGCGAGGGTACCGAGCTCAGCTTCAACTACAACGCCTCTGTCGTGAGCGTAGTCAACAACTTTCTTCGCAAGCGCGATATTCTCTTCGAACGGAAGAGATGAACCGTCGATCATAACGGAAGTAAAGCCGCCGTCGATGCAGGATTTGCAGGTTTCGAAATCCGGACCATGATCCAGATGCAGCGCGATCGGAATCTCCGGGTTTTCAATAACGGCTGCCTCTACGAGTTTGATGAGATAGGTGTGATTCGCATAAGCGCGCGCGCCTTTGGATACCTGAAGGATAACCGGAGATCTTGTCTCCTGGCAGGCTTCGGTAATACCCTGAACGATTTCCATGTTGTTTACATTGAAAGCGCCGACCGCATAGCCGCCTTCGTAGGCCTTTTTGAACATTTCGGTGGTTGTTACCAGTGGCATAAAAAAACTCCTTTCAACGATATGCGATTTCTCGCATTAACTTATTTCGTCTGCCGAATAAAAGAACGCATACTCAGCCATTTCATTATACCACACGAACGCTGAAAATCAAGCGCACAGCCTAAAAAAAGTTCGATTTTCAGAGCTCCGGTATACATTTGACATTTTACGTCCCGTATGTCATACTGTTTATTAAGAAAAAACAGAAAGGAGCCGGCAGAATGAAACTCAGGCTGATCGCCCTCGATCTCGACGGCACGCTGCTGACCGACGAAAAGGAACTGACACGGGAAAACGCGGCGGCGCTCTCCGAAGCCGCCGAACGGGGTGCGCTCATTGTCCCTGCAACAGGCCGCTTCTTTTCCGGAATGCCCGCAGCAATCCGCGATCTGCCTTTTATCCGTTACGGAATCAACATCAACGGCGGGAAAGTATCGGACGAAAAATGCGGAAAAACACTCTACAGTGCGTACATTCCCTATGACACCTGCGAAAAAATCTATGATTATCTCGAAACGCTGCCGGTACTGTTTGACTGCTATCAGTACGACTGCGGCTGGATCGACCGGCGCTTTTACGATCAGCTTGAAGATTATGTCCGCCGCGCGCCGGTGCGCGGCGTAATAACCTCAACCCGCAGGATTACGGAGGATTTTCGGGCGCTTATGCACGAAAGACACGACAGCGCCCAGAAAATCCAGATTCTCTGCCGCGAGTGCGACGAGCCGCTTCGTCAGGAGCTGCTCTCAACACTCCCCGTAAGGTTTGCGCCGCTCAATGTTTCAACTTCTCTTTACTGCAATATTGAAATCAACGCCCCTCTCGCGACAAAAGGCCGGGGGCTCCGCGCGCTCTGCGAGGCGCTTTCGATCCCGCTTGAGGAAACCGCCGCCTTCGGTGACGGCCTCAACGATTTTGATCTGCTTGAAACCGCGGGAATCGGCGTCGCGATGGAAAACGCTCATCCGCGGATAAAAGACTCCGCGGATGAAATCGCCGGAAACAACAACGAAAACGGCGTTGCGATGAAAATCGCGGAATGGATCCGCAGAGGGATTCTCTGATATCGCACTATTCCGGCAGAACGAGCAGCAGGAAACCACAGTACAGAAAAG
>ONSY01000144.1 GCA_900320605.1 uncultured Eubacteriales bacterium
GCTTCTTCCATATCGTTGATGGTGTTCAGCTGGAAGTAACCCATGTCGCCGTTGGAATCCCAGTACTGAACGAAGTCCGGAAGCGTATAGGACCGGTTGTTTCCGTCGGTGCCGGCGAGCGCCTGGACGTCGTCGAAAATCGGCGGATACTTCTCACGCACGAGGAACGTGGCCGGCCACGCACCGCCGCCGAACTCGGCGTAGATCGCGTTATCCTTGCCGCTCTGTCCGCTGGAAATGGTTTTGAACAGGATCCGCGCCATCACAGACTCGGAGTAGGCCGATTCTCCCGTTTTCGTGTTGGTCACCTTGCAACGGTACATCTGCGTCCGGTCCACCAGATCGAACTTCTGGTGCGGATAATCCGCGTAGAACGGGCCGTGATACCAGCTGTCGCGGGAATACATGGTCTGGACCGGGACATTCTGCCAGGTGCCGTCCTCGGCGTAGTATTCCCAGAGATAGGCCAGATAGTCATTTGTTCCGGTTTTGGCCTCACAGTCGAGATAATAGCTCAGCATGGACCGGCCGCCCCGCGACTCGAGCTCAATTTCCTGCGGCTGGACGGTAATATACGGGACACTGCCTGTATAGATCACATAGAAAGCTTTCGAAAGGGCCTTGAAATTGTTCTTATCCGTCGCCTCGAGCAAATATTTCCCGGCTACATTTGTCTTCAGAACTCCCCAGTTTTCCGTCACGAGACTAGCCGAATATCCGTCTGCATAGCCGGAATCGGAGCCTTCGGACCATTGCGTAAGATCGATCTCGTCGTAGCGGCCGGTCTTCTCGTTCGCTTTCAGCCATGTGAGCTGATAAGGACCTTCGCCGCCCTGAATCAGCAGTTCTGCGCACACGTCGCACTTCGGATCCGTCAGCTTTATCGTATCCGGCTGAATCGTAATCCGCACCTCATAATTGCCGACGCTGAACAATTCCGACTCGGTATGCAGCCCGTTTGCGTCCCTGACATAGATATAGTAGATGCCGCTCTCTGTCACGGTCGTGTTCCAGACCGTGTTCGAGATGGTTTCGGACGCGATTTCCTTATGGGACGCGTCTCTGAGCGAATAGGTGAACGGAAGGGTTCCCTCACCCATCTCAATGCTCGCTTCATATTTTCCGCCGAAGTCCAGTTCTCCGTCTTCAGGCTGTTTCTGGATCGTCAGACCGCGGTAGGAGCAGTTTACAAACGCTTCCTTCATCTGGCCGACGCCGTCCACCACCTCGAACCGGTACAGGCCGTAGGATCCGCCGTCCGAGGCGTCGAGTTCATACTCGACCGGAGCGTCGTTCGGATCTTCGGCGAACTCATAGGTTTTCAGAATATTCTCATTCGTTCCGCTGTATTTTTCCCACTTCGCCGTATACGGCGCCGTGCCGCCGTGGAAGGAGGCGGTCAGTCCGGCTTCCTCGCCCGGCCGGACAAGGATTTCCTCGGGAGCGGTGAGCGTAAGCACCGGCGCAACATAGGCGTCCGCCGGTTTGGAAGTGACGGATTTCCCCTTTTTGTCTGTCACCACGCAGCGCACCCGGTCCATGCCCGGGATATGCTTTAAAGTCTCTCCGCGCGCGTCGGGCTCGTCGATATCCTCGTAATCGTCCGTGCCGAACAGATTGTACTGCCACTGATAGGTGTACGGCTCCTCGCCGTAGGCCGCGCCGACTGTGAAAAACGCCTCCGGATCGTCCATGTTGATGTCGCGCGGCTGAAGGACGATGGTAAGTCCGGGAATAATCTGGACTTTTTCGGATGTGACATAATCTCCCTTTTTATCGAAGACGACGCACCAGGCAGTATAGCTCGGCGCGTCCCCGACCTCAACCTGCAGTTCGGGGACCTGGGTCTCCGTGATCAGGGCGTTTGCCGGGATCAGGTCGTATTCCGGTTTCTTTGCGGTGTCGTTCCCGCCTTCCGCCCCGATAAGCTTTGCAGCGGCAGATTTCGGGAAGCCGCTCAGCGGGCCGAACACCGCCGGTTTCGCCGCATGTGAACCCACCGTGCCGCCTTCCGCGAGGCCGAACGAGAAGCCCAGTTCAGCGGCCTGAGCCCATGCACTGCCCATGCTTTCCATCTGAGCGGCGAAAAAGCTGTCCGTAACGCCTTTTTTGCCATCGCCCGGCACAATGATCCAGCGGAAGGTATACGGAATGAGTCCGCCCTCCGCCTTGATGGTCAGGGTTCCCATGTTTCCCTTTTCCCAGGCAATCTCAAGATCCTTCGGCTGTTCCGTGATGGTAAGCGATTCCAGATCATCCGCATCCGGTTCCTCGATCGGATCATGATAAAGCTTCGGCCAGAGACTCATCAGACTGATCTTCATGGTTTCCGTATGCGTCTTTCCGCAGCGTCTGCAGGTATATACGACGTCATGGTCATGAAGAGGCGCGTCCTCGCTTTCCTGAACGGTGCCGTCATCCCAGTCATGCCCCAGGGCCTCCGTTTTTGTCGTGGTGCGCGTAATCACCTCGCCGCAGACTGTGCACTTCGTGACCGTGTCATAGGAGCCTTCCTCGGTGCAGGTCGGCTGTTTCTCGTTTTCCCGCGCGGGTGTGCCGGCTTTATGTCCGGCCGCCGCCACCTCGCGTGTCTCGGATGCCCCGCAGCGGCTGCATTTGCGCACGTCGCGTCCCGCCTGCGTGCAGGTCGGATTCTTCTCGCGCTGCCACTCGCCGAAGGAATGCCCGAGAGCCGCGGTTGTCTTCGTACTGCGTGAAAGCTCCGTGCCGCAGACGGTGCATTTCGTTACCTCATCGTACGATCCGCCCTGCGTGCAGGTCGCCGGCTTCTCATTTTCCCGGGTTGGCGCACCGGCCTTATGCCCGGCAGGCGCCACCTCACGCGTCTCGGTATTTCCGCAGCGGCCGCATTTGCGCACGTCGCGTCCCGGCTGCGTGCAGGTCGGATTCTTCTCACGCTGCCAGTCACCGTAGGAATGCCCGGTGGCTTTCTGCGTTACAACCTTGAATTCCTCACCGCAGAGAAGGCAGGTATACACGTCGTATCCGTCCTCGGTGCAGGTCGCGCCGACGCTTTTTTCGGCGGTGCCGTCGCGGTTGTAATGATTTCCGTCGTTCGCCATCGAGCAGCCCGGGCCTTTCGCCGCGAAAACGCTCACTGAGGCGAGCGCAAGACACAGAGTGAGAACGGCGGCAAGCACAAGCAGTCGTCTTAGATGTCTCATACACAGTCTCCTTCCTGTTTCAGAAATCGGTTTTCTGTCTGTTTTCCGTAGTGTTGTCCTCGTGGACAACCAGCCCCAGGAGTCTGGCGTTTACCGCCAGATCCACGCGGCTCTTGTATCCGGTCTTCGCGAGCATGTTCTCGATATGCCGCTTGACCGTGTGCGGAGAGATGCCGAGGTTCTCGGCGATCTCCTCATTGGTCAGGTTGCGGGTCAGCTCCCGAAGCACTTCCAGCTCCCGCTCGGACAGATCGTGCTTCGTGACCTCCCCGAATTCCGGGTTGGGCGGGTTTCCCGGATAGACTGATTCACCGCTCATGGTGCGGTCCATCACCTCGGTCAGCGGAATGTCGGAATACTCCTTGAACCAGAAGCTGTCGATCTTCGCTCTGCGCGCCTTCTCGATCCATCTTGCTTCCGCCGCGGAGGTCGTCAGTATGATTTTGATCTGCGGATGATCCTTCTTGATCGTCCTTGCGCAGGTGAGCCCGTCCAGGCCGTACTTCATCATCACGCCCATGATCACCAGATCCACCGGATGCTCCGCGCACCACGCGACGGCCTGCTCGGCGCTCGAGAGCGCAGCGGCCAGTTCATAGCGGGTGGTCATTTCCACGTGAATCTCGAAAAAGCTCCGCGCGACGTACTGGTCGTCCGCGATCAGCACTCTGATTTTATCGCTCACATGAAACCGCCTCTCTTCCATAAAAAGCAGAAAGGCGCAGCCGCCCCCGAAGAAGGGCGTGACGCGCCGTATTTCGCGTGCGGGACACAGGGACAGAAACGGACGCATTCCTTCCGGCATCGTTCATGGCCTCTGTCCTCCTCCCGCTGTATGTTTTTTCAAGAAAAGGTATCGTACCCCACCATCCATATTTTACCGGGAATGAGCCGCGCTGTCATGGGCCGCGCGGCCCATTTTTCCCGTTTTTTTATCAAGTTCGGTCTTCCTTCGGCAGCCGGATCGTCAGCGTAAAGGCCGGCGACGCGTCGGTGCGCATCGTCCCGTTCTCTTTTTCCACCAGAGTGCGCAGCGACAGCAGTCCTCCGGATTCC
>ONSY01000147.1 GCA_900320605.1 uncultured Eubacteriales bacterium
GAGAGCAAAACCCTTGCGACGGTCACGTTCCAGAATTATTTCCGTCTCTATGAAAAACTCTCCGGAATGACGGGCACAGCACTGACCGAGGAAGAGGAATTCCGTGAAATCTACAAGCTTGATGTCGTCGAAATTCCTACCAACAAACCTGTCATCCGCGAAGATCATCCGGACGTCGTATACAAAACGGAACGCGCCAAATTCGCCGCGGTCATTGATGACATTGAAGAACATCACGCGAAGGGCCAGCCGATTCTTGTCGGTACCATCTCGATTGAAAAATCCGAACTTCTCAGCAAGCTTCTGAAAGCGCGCGGTATCCGCCATGAGGTGCTCAACGCAAAATACCATGAAAAGGAAGCCGAAATTGTTTCCCAGGCGGGTCATTTCGGTGCTGTTACGATCGCGACCAACATGGCCGGACGCGGAACCGATATCAAACTCGGCGGCAACAGTGAATATATGGCAAAAGCGGAAATGCGCCGCATGCAGATCGACGAGGATCTGATCAGCGAATCCACCTCTTACGCTGAAACCGATGACGAGGAAATTCTCGGGGCTCGCCGTATATTTGCCGAACTCAATCAGCGGTACAAAGAACAGGTTGAATCGGAAGCCGAAAAGGTCCGCGCTGCCGGAGGGCTGTATATCATAGGAACCGAACGTCATGAATCGCGCCGGATTGACAACCAGCTGCGCGGCCGTTCCGGACGGCAGGGCGACCCTGGTGAAAGCCGCTTCTACATCTCGCTCGAAGACGACCTGATGCGCCTGTTCGGCGGAGAGCGGATCGGAATGATCATGGACCGTCTGAATATTGACGAATCTCAGCCGATTGAACACAGTATTCTTTCCCACTCAATTGAAAACGCGCAGAAGAATGTCGAAGGCCGCAACTTCAGCATCCGTAAAAACGTGCTCCAGTATGATGACGTTCTGAACCGTCAGCGTGAGATCATCTATAAACAGCGTGATCAGGTACTCGACGGAATCGACATGAAGGAGCAGATTCTCAGGATGCTTGATCAGTCAATTGAGGATAACGTGGCGCGTTATCTGCCGAAGACAGCCTCTTCCGCGGAGGAATGGGATTTTGCCGGACTGCGTCTTCACTATATTCCCTGGCTGATTTCCGATGATGAACTCGATTATTCAATGGACAGGCTCGCCGCTACGGATCAGGAGGAAATCTCCTCTTATCTGCTGGAAAAAGCCCATTCCGCCTATGAAGCGAAGGAAACGCGTATCGGCTCGAAAATCATGCGTGAACTTGAACACGTAATCCTTCTGCGGAACGTTGATACTCTCTGGATGGATCATATCGATGCGATGGAAGAACTCAAGCGCGGCATCCGGCTTCGCGCCTATGCACAGCATGACCCGGTCGTTGAATATCGTATCGAAGGATTCGATATGTTCGACGAGATGGTTTCCGAAATCCGTGAGAATACTGTCCGCATGATGCTCACGGTTGAAATCAAGCGCGATGAGGAGCCCAAGCGGGAACAAGTTGCCAAGCCGATCACTCCATCCGGCGACGGCAGTGACCAGAAACTTCCCGTACGCCGCGATAAAAAGCCCGGCAGAAACGATCTGTGCCCCTGCGGCAGCGGACTGAAATACAAAAAATGCCACGGCCGTCCCGGAGCTGATCCTCTGCCCTGAGAACTCTTCACTGTCGAGGTTCCCGGAACAGAAAGGCTCTGCTTTGTCAAAAAGCCACCCCTGCCGAACAGGGGTGGCTTTTTCCGGTTTTCAGTAACAGTTACAGATCTTCCGGATCTGCTTCATTCCATTGCGCGATGATATCCTCGGCAATATTGCTCAATTCCTCGAACAGGACATCATCCTCGATGGAAACGAACTCCTCGGTATCATCCTCATCGTGCGTGATGATCTCCATGATTACGACTTCTGCGTCTTCGGCATCCTCGGGCAGATCGTCTTCGACCAGAAGCGCGTATTCCTTTCCCTGATACTCAAAATAATCGAGTACTTCCATAACGGTTTCATTTCCGTCGTCGTCAGCAACAGTTACGAGATCTCTTTCTTCATCCATTTTCCTTACTCCTTTTCAAGCGGTCAGCGCCGCCTTCTCTGTTCTATTAAAAGCCGAAGCCAAGAGAATGCTTTTTGGCGAGCGCAATCAGTTCCCGGTCAAAATCAGCGCGCGGCGCACTGTTTTCGCAGAATACCATTGTTTCACGGGTTTCAGGCGTGTAAGCCGGCCAGTAAGCCATTCCTTCGTGGTTCGGATTTCCGGTATGGGCAAAGGCAGCCCATGCGCCTGCCATCTCCTCCTCCAGCTTTTCCACGCCTTCCTGCTGGCAGACCGGAATCAGCGCAGTGTTGTGGAAAATGTACGGCAGTTCTGCACAGTGCCATGCGGGTTTTCCGTTATCAAACGGGAATTCCTGAGCGAACATATACGAATAAACGGGCGCCTGCGTGAAGGCACTTCTTTTTTCGATATGGTCGAGCGAACCGTAACGCACATGAGCGTCGAGTACGAGAAGGTCCATCAGGCTCTTTTCAGGATATGCCTTTTCAAAAAGCTCTGCGAGCTTTCCGGCGTCATCGCCGTAACGCTCAGTAAGATATCCCATAATTTCCTCTCTGGAGAGGTCGTATTTCTTATAGAGATCCCCGTGGCGCGAGAATTCCGCAAAGCAGGAACCCACCATGGTCGGAACGGTTTTCGCATGCTCGTAGAAGCCGTCCATGCGCGCGTAGCCCTGATAATATCCGTTCGCAAGCGGCGCCCAGCCATCGACGGCATATCCTGCTTCGCGCAGCGCGGGAGTTACGGCGTTATACGCTTCAACAAGCGATTTATACGGTACTTCCTCAAACTTTTCCATCTCATCAGGCGAGATTCCGAGATAGTCGAGCATTTTTCCGACAAGGATTTTGCTCGTCTCAGCATCCGGTCTTGCGCGGCGGATATGGATTCCGCTGTGGACAATCGCTTTATGGAAAAGGCCGTCGGCCGCCGGACACTGCAGAAGTGAGCAGACTTTTCCGCCGCCGCCGGACTGACCGAAAATCGTGACATTTCCGGGATCCCCGCCGAATGCCTCAATGTTGTCGCGAATCCACTCGAGTGCGATGACCAGATCCGCGAGTCCGGCATTCCCCGAATTTGCGTATTTTTCTCCGTATGCAGAAACATCGAGGAAACCCAGAATATTGAGGCGGTGATTGAGGCTCACCATGACAACGTCGCCCCATCTCGCCATTGCGGTTCCGTCCGTGCATGCGAGCTCAATCGCGGAACAGTCAGCGAAACCGCCTCCGTGCAGCCAGAGCATAACCGGCTTTTTTGCGGTTTTGTCAAGTGTCGCAGTCCAGACATTCAGATACTGACAGGCTTCGTCCTTCGGCCAGTAACGGTGAGGGGTCATAACCTCGGGGCCGCAGCGTTCTTCGCGCATCGTCGGGCAGGTATATCCATAACCGAGAGCATCCTTGATTCCTTCCCAGGGTTCAATCTTTGTCGGCATCTGAAACCGTTTGGCATTCGCATATTTGATTCCGTGGAAAACAAAGATATCATCAAGCTGATAGCCTCTGATCTTTCCGCACGGGGTTTCAGCGACCGGGAAATCCGGGGTGCAGATAAACTTTCTTGACATAGGAGCTTCCCTTCTTTCATAAATATTCCTGTTTTTACGATACCGTATTTCGGCTGAAAAATCAATCGAAATAAAACGATTTTTCTTTTTTCCGCCAGAAATCTCCTTCAGTCCTTTTCATTTCGGGATAATATTGCTATACTTAAAAGCGTAATCCGATAATCGCACCTGAATTGAGGAGGCCGCACCATGAATACCGTTTCAAAACTTTTTTCAAAGATTGCCAGAAAAACCGTTTCCACAGTCATGGGTTCCGATGTCTCGCAGGATCTGAATACCGCCGAGGGCAACCGTATAGCTTTTCCCGGGATGGCGGAACTCTGCCGCGCTGCAGCGGCGGAGGGCTGTGTTCTGCTCATAAATGACAATACACTTCCGCTTTCCAAGGACGCACCGATCGCCGTCTTCGGCAGATGTCAGATAGATACATTCTATATGGGCTATGGCTCCGGAGGAGACGTGCATCCTCCTTATCAAGTCAGTCTGCTCGAAGGAATGGAAAATGCCGGGGCTGTTCTTTATACTCCGCTGACCGACGCCTACAAAAGCTGGACTTCCAGAAAAGAAAACGCCGCCGATCCCGGATTCTGGGCGCACTGGCCCCAGTTCCACCCGGAAATGCCGGTTCCCCCTCAGCTGCTGGACGCAGCCGCGCAGGATTGCGATACCGCCGTGTATATTATCGGCCGCGCGGCAGGTGAAAGCTTTGACCTCCTCCCCGAAAAGGGAGGGTATCTTCTGAGCGATGAAGAAAACGAATTGCTCGCGGCGCTCTGCGGAAAATTCAAAAAAACCGTCGTCGTTCTCAACACCGGCAGCCTGATTGATCTTTCCTTCCTGAAACGGTACCCCGTTTCGGCCGCTCTGATCGTCTGGCAGGGCGGTATGGAAACCGGAAATGCGGCGGCTGATGTCCTCTTCGGGACGGTTTCTCCGAGCGGAAAGCTTCCCGATACAGCCGCGTGCAGCCTTTGGGATTATCCCTCTACCGCGAATTTCGGTCAAAAGGAAAGAAGCGAATACCGGGAGGGTATTTTCGTCGGTTATCGCTATTTTGATACTTACGCCCCGGAAAAAGTGCTGTTTCCTTTCGGATTCGGTCTGAGTTATACCGAGTTTTCGATTACCCCATTCGGGTTTAACCACACAGACGGCGGAGCCGTACTGAGTGTCGCCGTCGAAAACACCGGCCGTTTCCCCGGGAAGGAGACAATCGAGCTTTATGTATCTCCCCCAAAAGGCAGTCTTGAGAAGCCGTTCCGTGTCCTTACGTCCTTCAGGAAAACGAAACTCCTGCAGCCAGGCGAGTGTGAAACTGTCTTTTTCTCAGTGGACGACCGTATGTTTTCCTCATTTGATGAAATCTCCCATACCTTCCTTCTGGAAAAAGGCGAATACA
>ONSY01000145.1 GCA_900320605.1 uncultured Eubacteriales bacterium
GGAGTGTTCCTGGAGATTTGTTGTCTTCACTAGATACCGGATCCCGCCGGCGGAAAGGAGATCGCGCGCCCGCGACTGACGGCTCATGTCCGTCGTGACAAGCAGTTCCTCCCGGTTGAAAATGGTGATCATGCAAACTCCCCCGAATCTGCCGAACGCCCGGCCGAAGCCGGCGCCGGTCTTTTTCCGATACGTATATTATATCAGATTTTCCGCGATGCCGCAACCGTGAGCGGCCGGTCTTTTTTCAGGGAAAGAAAAACCGTCTTCCTATTGAAGGCGGACGCGGAAAGTTGTATACTGAAAGGGAAAAAAGCAAACCCGAAACCGACAGAAAGAAGGAAACAGAAATGAAAATGATCGATACGAAAAACGCGCCGGCCGCGATCGGCCCCTATTCCCAGGCGATGGTCGTCAACGGATTCGTCTACACCTCCGGTCAGATTCCGATCAACCCCGCCACCGGCGCGATTGAAACGCAGGATCTCAAAGAGCAGGCCGAGCAGGTCATCAAAAACCTGATCGCGGTTCTGGACGCTTCCGGCAGCTCCATCGAAAAGGCGGTCAAGACGACCTGCTTCCTGACCGACATGAACGACTTCGCGGCGTTCAACGAAGTCTACGCGAAGTATTTCACCGGCAAACCCGCGAGAAGCTGCGTCGAGGTATCCGCGCTGCCCAAAGGCTCGCGCGTGGAAATCGAGGTTATCGCGGAACTCGGATAACGCGGTTTTCCCATGAGCTCCTACAGCGTTATGATCAAGCCCGCCTCCTCCCTGTGCAATCTGCGGTGCCGCTACTGCTTTTACGCGGATGTCGCGGAAAACCGGAAAACCCCGTCCTTCGGCGTGATGCGTCCCGAAACGGCGCAGGCGGTCCTTCAGAATATCTTCTCCTGCCTCAAACCGGGCGATGAGATCACCTTCGCCTTTCAGGGCGGAGAACCGACCATGGCCGGGCTGGATTTTTTCCGGGACTTCTCGCGCCTCGCGGACCGGCGGGACCCGAAAATCCGGGTTCATTACGCGCTGCAGACCAACGCCACGCTGCTCGATGACGCCTGGTGCGAATATCTCAGGCAGTACGACTATCTCGTCGGGGTCTCGTTCGACCTGCTGCCTCAGATTCATGACAGCGCCCGGCCGGACGCTTCCGGAAAAGGCACCTACCGCGCCGCGGCCGACGCGCTGAAACTGCTTGAACGGCACCGGGTGCGGTACAACGTGCTCTGCACGCTCACGAATCTTCTCGCGCGGCACCCGGCGGCGGTATACAAACAGCTTCTGAAGCTGGACATCCGCTACGTTCAGTTCACGCCCTGCCTGGACAGCCTTGAGAACGACGAAGCCGCGGAAAAGCCGTCGGAAAACGTCTACGCGCTGACGCCTCAGCGCTTCGCCTCGTTCTATACCGCGCTCTTTCGGTCCTGGCTTTCGGATTACAGAGCCGGGAACTACCGGAGCGTGAAGCTGTTTGACGATCTGATCGGCCTGCTCGCGACCGGAATCCCGTCGACCTGCGACGTCGGCGGCGCGTGCAGTCCCCAGTTCGTCATCGAGTCGGACGGCAGCGTCTATCCGTGCGACTTCTACTGCACGGACCGCTACCGCCTCGGGGATATGACGGCGCAGACGCTTTCCGAACTGCGCTCGGGCGAGGCCATGTCGGCGTTTCTCGGGCGGTTCCACGCAAGGCCGCGGCTGTGCGGAGACTGCCGGTACCGGCAGTTCTGCGGCGGCGGATGCAAACGCATGCAGAAGGAGATCTGCTGCTCGGAAAACGGCACGTTCTGCGGAACCAGGGCGTTTCTCGACGAATGCATGCCGGACATGATGCGGATCGCGCGCCTGGAACGGCGCGCGCTGAACAATTTCTGATACTCTCAACACTTTCGGAGGTAACTTTCCATGAAAGCGATCATGGTGATGTACGATTCCCTGAACCGGCGGTATCTTGAGCCGTACGGCTCCGGTCTCTGCGAAACGCCGAACTTCCGGCGGCTCGCGCAGCACAGCGTCCGGTTCACGAACTGCTTCGTCGGTTCCATGCCCTGCATGCCCGCGCGCCGCGAGCTGCATACCGGGCGGTATAATTTCCTGCACCGCAGCTGGGGCCCGATCGAGCCGTTCGACGACTCGGTTCCCGAGCTGCTGAAAATGAGCGGCGTCTACACTCATCTGTGCAGCGATCACCAGCACTACTGGGAAGACGGCGGCGCCACCTACCATTCCCGCTACAACTCCTTCGAGTTCGCGCGCGGCCAGGAGGGAGATCCCTGGAAAGGGCAGATCGCCGACCCGGACACCTCAGGCGTCTACGATCCGACCGCGCAGTTCACGGCGAAGATGGCCGGGCGTGGATTCTTCCCGAATATCCGGCGCCAGGACGCCGTCAACCGTCAGTTCCTTCAGAACGAGGTGGACATGCCTCAGGCGGTCACGTTCTCGAACGGTCTTGACTTCATCGACCGAAATCACCTCGAGGACAACTGGTTCCTGCAGATCGAGGCTTATGATCCGCACGAGCCGTTCTTCGCTTCCGAGCGCTTCCGCGCCATGTTCCCCGACCCGGACGACGTCAGCCTTCCGGAATTCGACTGGCCGTCCTACGGTCCGGTCACCGAGAGCGCGGAGATGATCGAGCACTGCCGGAACCGGTATAAGGCGCTGATCACGATGTGCGACTTCTATCTCGGGAAGGTGCTCGACGCCATGGACCGGTATGATCTGTGGAAGGACACGATGCTGATCGTCAATACGGATCACGGATATCTCCTCGGAGAGCACGGCTACTGGGCCAAACTGATCACGCCGTACTACAATGAGATCGCGCATATCCCGCTGTTCGTGTGGGATCCGCGCTTCGGGCACGCCGGAGAGACGCGCCGTGAGCTGGTCCAGAACATCGACGTTGCGGCCACGCTGCTCGAGTTCTTCGGTCAGCCGCTTCCCGGCGACATGCAGGGACGTCCGATCCGGACCATTCTCGAAAAAGACGAGCCGATTCACGATTCGGTTCTTTTCGGAAGCCACGGAGTCTACCTCAACGTGACAGACGGAAAATATATCTATATGCGCATGCGCAGACCGGGCACCGAGATGTACGACTACACGCTGATGCCGACCCATATGCGCGCCCGGTTCTCTCCGGAGGAACTGCGGGACGCGGAGCTTTCGGGGCCATTCTCCTTCACAAAAGGCTGCAGGGTTCTGAAAATACCCGCCGGAGCCGGACGTGTGTCCGGATATCCCGATCTCCTGTTCGATCACGAGGCCGACCCGAATCAGCTCTCCCCGATCGACGATCCCGAAACCGAGGTGCGCATGATCAACCTTCTGCGCGAAGGCATGATCTCAAACGACGCTCCCGCCGAAGTCTTTGACGCCTACGCGATTCCCCGGGACCGGGAGTTTCTGCCCGGCGATCTCAGAGATCAGCGCGGAGAATAAAATACGAACTGAAAAAGGCACAGCCGGCAGACACAGAAATGTCCGCCGGCTGTCTTGTTTTAATCTGAGATTTATGTTCCCGTCTTTCCGCGGGAGCCCGGTCAGGATTTGAGGCCTGAACCTCCGCAGGCCGCGCAGATGCCGCTTCCGCCGCACGCGGGACAGTCTTCCGTTCCGGAACCCTGGCACCGGTCGCAGGTTTCGGTTCCGGACCCGCCGCAGATCGGGCAGAAGAGCATTCCGGACCCGCCGCAGACGTCATGGGTTCCCGAACCGCCGCAGGCGTCACAGGAGTCCGTTCCGTCTTCGTTCTGTCCGCTTCCGAAGCATTTCGGGCAGAGTCCGCCGTCGCATCCGGGACAGTCCTCATATCCGTTATCGCAGTTTCCGTGACACCCGATTGAACCGGTTCCTCCGCACAGTGTGCAGAGAACCGTTCCCCCGCCATCGCACAGATCACAGGCACCGCTTCCCTGGCAGACGCTGCACCCTTCCGGCTCCGGTTCCGGCTCCGGTTCGGGCTCCGGCTCCGGCTCGGGTTCCGGCTCCGGTTCGGGTTCGGGTTCGGGCTCCGGCTCCGGTTCGGGTTCGGGCTCCGGTTCGGGCTCCGAAGAAGGTTCTGATGAAAGTTCTGATGAAGGCTCCGATGAGGGCTCCGATGAGGGCTCTGACGAAGGTCCCGGCTCTGAGTTTCCGGAATTCTCAGACTGCTGAGATTCTTCCGGATCCGGAGCGAACGAAATTCCGTCCCGGCAGGAGATGACCGGGTTTACCCCGATGCCGCATTTTTTCGCGGTATCCCGCGCGGCTGCCGCGGCCTCTTCGAGCAGATCTTTCGCGGAACGCTCCGTCTGCGGGCCGGAAACCGCCTCCAGCACAACCGTTACGTCCCCGCCGTCGCTGAGGAAACCCTCCTCATAGGAGAACCGGACAATATCGTCCACGGCTCCCTCAATGCCGCGTCCGATGAGCGCCGTACGCGGCTCGATCGCCTTCGCTCTCTCATTGAGCGCCTCATAGGCGACGATCTCCCTGTTTCTGAAAAACAGGAGAAACAGCGGATTGATTTTGACGGATACCGCGAAGTCATAGCCTCGCGGCGCGCGGGACAGCGCTTCGGTCAAAGCCGGACCGTCCGCGTCTGTGTCCTGGGAACCGGCCGCGCCGGAAGAAGCCGCGGAACTTTCCGGCGGCGCGCTCTGGGAGGAAGCTCCCGCGTCCCCGGAACAGGCGCACAGACCGGCAAGCAGCGCGGCGCAGATCAGACCGGCGACGATTTTCAGAAAAGTTTTCATATCAGAAGATCTCCTTTCGGATATTCGTTCGAAGAGTTACAGGTCCTCACAGGACCGGATACAGCAGTTTCACGATCACCGGGTAGAAGGCCGTCGTGCAGACAAGCCTCGTTACCTGAAGCACGGTGACGATCGCCGGGTCCGCCCCGAAATCGGGCGCCACGAGCGCGGATTCCGAAGCCCCGCCGGCCGAGGAGGAAAGCATCGCCGTCGCGATGTCGATTCTGCACGTCCGGCTGATGATCACGGCGATCAGGATATTGATCAGCACGAATCCGGTCGTGATCAGCGCCGCCGGAATCAGCGCCATTTTCAGATTCTGCAGGGAATCGTAGGTCACGGTTACGCCGATCAGCGCGCCGCTCATCATCTGGGTGATCTGGCGCACGATTCTCGGCATGTACAGTTTCCCGGTTCCGAGATTCACCGCCGCCGCGACGACCATGCTCACGACCAGAACGAGCGTGGAGAAATCGACGAGTTCGGAGATCAGATACCCGAGCACGCCCCCGACCACGGCGACCCCGGCGGAAAACGCGATCCGCCTGCGTTTGGTCGGCGCGTCCAGCGCCTGTTTCTGCGCCGCGGATTTCTTTTCGGACTCCCTCGCCGCCTCAAGCATGCCGCTCTTTTTCGAGAAATATCTCGCGACCGGCATGGAGACGAAATAGACGCTCAGAAGGCGCAGCACCTGCAGTACGGCGACCACCGCGGCGTCGCCGTTGAGGTCCATCGTCATCAGGGTCATATCCTGCATGCCGCCCGGCGCGACCGCGAACAGCGAGGTTACCTCGTCGAGCCCGGACGCGTAGTACAGAACGACGCCCATCCCGAGGCACAGGCTCAGAATCACGGCCACCAGAATCACGGCCGGCTTGAGAAGCGTCGCGAGTTTTTTCAGCGTCTCACGGGTAACCGACATGCCGATGAAGAGTCCCGCCACCGCCTTGGTGACGTTCTTGAGACTCGAGTACATGAACATTCTGCCCGTGCAGACGCTCAGGATTCCCACGAACAGAAGCGCTCCGACCAGCGGTCCCGCCGGTACTCTCAGTTTCCGGAACAGGAACCCGCCCGCGAGAGCCGCCGCGATCGTCAGCAAAAGCCATAACACTTCGGACATGTCTTCCCTGCCTTTCCTTTTTTCCGCGCCCCTTCCGGGCGCCTTGTATCCGGACGCTTTCCCCGCGGGGAAAGCAGATGATTCACAGCCATTTTTTCTTTCTGAAGTAAACCAGGCAGAACACCACGATCAGGACGCTCACCGCGATTACGACGGGATATCCGAGTTTCCATTCGAATTCCGGCATATACCGGAAGTTCATCCCGTACCATCCCGCGATCAGCGTCAGCGGCATGAAGATGGTCGCGATGACCGTCAGCAGCGTCATGGTCCGGTTCTGACGGACCTCCATCTGCGCGTTGTGCAGATCGCGGACCTGCATCGTGTAGTCGCGCAGCGACGCCGCGGTATCGTGTCTTCTCGCCATCAGATTCATGAACAGATGGATATACCGGAGATTATCCTCGGAGAAGAACCCGTTCTCGTTCTCCTCGAGTTCCTGCGTCATGTCGATAATCTGCTCGTAATGCACCAGCAGCGTACGGATATCACTGCGGATCTCATAGACGCGCGCGAGATTTCCCTGTTCCTGCGAGGAAAGAATCGCGTCCTCGATTCCGCTCAGTTCCGCTTCGTACCGTTCCATGATGGAAAGGTCGCGGTCGACGATCAGTTCCAGAAAGTCATAGAGGAACCGCTCGAGACTCGGTTCCCGCCAGCGTTTCGTGCGGCGGATCGTCTCGATCATCCGCTGCGCCTCCCCGCTGTCGTCGATAAACACGACGCCCTTTTCGTCAAGCGCGAACGCGAAGCAGGATACCCGTTCGCGGAGATGTTCCCGGTCCGGGATCTGGAACGTCCCGGTCAGGGAGTCGTAGTTGACTTCCGCCTTCGTGGAGTGGATGTTTCCGGCGTCCGGCTCCAGCTCGATCCCCATGTCGAACCGGTCGCGTTCCGACTGCCACTGCGGCGTCGTCAGAACCGCGACGTATTGAAGGCTTCCCCGGCTGTCCAGGTCATGCGCCTGACACGGCTGCATGGTTTCTTTCAGAAGATAGTAGCTCATCAGTGTTATCCCGCTTTTTCTCAATATTTCAGAACCATTTTCATTATACCTCACCCGCGCCTTTTTCACAAGTGTTTGTGCGAAGGGAGAAAAAAGAAACGGGTTTACCGCGGCATGATCGAGTAGGAGGCGGCCTCAAGGCCGCCGACCTCTCACACCACCGTGCGTACCGTTCGGTACACGGCGGTTCAACCAACTTAACAA
>ONSY01000168.1 GCA_900320605.1 uncultured Eubacteriales bacterium
AAATACTGATTTCTGTAGAAAACACAAAATCCGAACCCGTCTCCCATAGGGAAGATCTGGTTCGGATTTTGTTGGTTTGGTGCCGGTAACCGGACTCGAACCGGTACACTGTTGCCAGCGAGGGATTTTAAGTCCCTTGCGTCTGCCAATTCCGCCACACCGGCATGGTGTTTTTCAGTGTCCATATTATAGCATATGAAAACATATAAATCAATCTTTTTTCTTTCCAAGCGGTGCCTAGCGGTGTTGGATACAATACCTGAAAAGATAATATTAATGGGAAAAATGAAGCTGAATGGTTTGACAGGCGGAATAGTTTTACAGTATTGCAGTCAAAGAATCAGTCTATGAACCCGAATAGCGTCTTAGCCGGTTCATGAAGACACCGGTTGCGTACCAAACGGTTTCATACTGGATCATGGAAAGAATGCTGCGATCCCACATGCACTGAATTTTGGCTTCAAATTCATCGTCGGATGCCCAAAAACGAAAAAGAACACTCCATGGTCCAAAAAACGGGATTTCAGCGCCCAGATCGCCACCTGAAACAAAGGATGCTCCCATTTTTATCAGTGCCGCACACAGCTTTTCCCTGGAATGATCAAATCTATTTGCATCGCTTTGAAAGGCTTCGGTGTTAAGAGTTCCGTTCCAGGTCGCACTTTGAAGGCGGCTTAAACCAGAAATGCTTATATATTCTCCGAACGGCACAGCTCCTTTCTGAGAATTGCAAAGCAAATCATAGACCGTAAGCGCTTCATTGAATTCTGCATCCTGAAACGTGCCGGACAGTGGATTAAAACATTCTACGCGGCCGCTGCTTCTTTCCACACGGCAGTCGCTTTCAAAAAAAGAGAAGCGAAGATAATTCCCGTCAGCTCTAATAGGAAGCTTTGAAAGGATCTCATTCTGATCGTATTTGAGAAAAAACTCCCGCGCACGCTCCTTAGCCAGTTCGTAATTCGACCGCATAAGAAAATCTCCTTTGCTATCATCGAAAATGGAATCAGATTAATTGACTTCTTCCATCAGTTTCCTCAGAACATAGCCTGCAATCATCAGACCGGCGCAGGCTGTTACAGGCATGAAACTTCCGGGCGTACGGCTGCCGTCAGCGGGTTTATGCGGTTCCTCATCGGAAAAGAGGACAGTCACATTCCTGATGTTTCGCTGTTTCATTTCTTTGCGCATTACGCGGCAGAGGGGGCAGACGGATGTTTTTTCAAGCGCTGTAATCCTCAGCCGGGAAGGATCAAACTTGTTTCCGGTACCCATGGAAGAGATCAGATCTATCCCTTTTTCGCGGCATTCCTCAATCAGCCGGATCTTACCAGAGACAGTATCGATTGCGTCGATCACAAAATCACAGTCTTCGAGCGAAGGCGATTCAGACCCGGGAATGTAGAAACATTCGAACGTTTCAACTGATGCATCCGGATTGATTGAAAGAATCCGCTCTTTGGTGACCTGTGTTTTCAAATGACCGAGGTTTGTCTGAAGCGCAATAATCTGGCGGTTTAAATTTGATCGTGCGACACGATCGTTGTCGACGAGGAGAAACCGGCCGATTCCGCTGCGCGCAAGCGCCTCAATCGCCGCGCTTCCAACGCCACCGAGGCCGAAAACTGCAACCTTGCTTCTTTCAAGTTTCGCAACGGCTTCTTCGCCGGCAATCCGTACTAGGCGTGAGAGTTCTTCTTTCATGGCTTGTTTCTTTCTGTCATTTCGACATGTTTTTCCGTGTTTCTGAAATCATGTGATCCCAGCAAAAAATCGTTTGCTTCACATAAAATTTCCTTAAGACGTTCTGAATTTGAAGCGAGCATCTGTAATGCGTCTCCATAGTTTACCAATTTGATTTCTGAGATTTCATGATCGATCGGTGCGGGAATCTGGTTTTCAAATTCGGCAAGGAAATAGACCACTTTTTTGATTGTATTCGGACGTCCTTCACGTACAAGCGCATGTTCGTCAGTTGTCCGGAAGTTGCTGATAAAGCGAACCTGTAGACTGGTTTCTTCTCTGATTTCCCGTATTGCGGTTTCTTTTTCGTTTTCGCCTTTTTCAATATGACCTTTCGGAAAGCCCCAGTGCCTGCCTCCGTAAACTAATACAAATGACAGCCCTGCCTGCGTTTTGCGGAAAATAACAGCCCCGCAGGATTTTTCATAGGTTTTCGCACTGGACTGACCGGCTTCTGTCTGTGAAGCAAGAATCCAATGATCCAGGAATTGCATTTGCTCCTTTGTGTGAAACCAATGTTCACCGCCTTCCATGACTGTAACTGCCGCACCGCTCTCGGCGGCAAAATCCGTGACAGCATCGAGCGTCTGAAGATGGTCGTTTTCTCCGAAAAGAATTTCTGTCGGAATATCCCAGATAACCGGATGAGCCCGGACCCAGGAGAGATATTTCCAGGAAAGCGTTTCGCCAGAATCAGTTGCGATGATTTCTTTTTCGCGCAGTGTTTGCTCCGTTACGTTCGCATGTTTTATCAGATCCTCAATCAACAGTTCCATATTGACGATCGGAGAGACAAAATAGGCTTTTTTTATTGATTTTCCGGGAAAGGACTGCAACGCGAAATAGGCGCCGAGGCTGGAAGCCAAAAGATACACCTCTTTGTGTGTTTCGGCAAATAAATCCAGAAAGTCACAGAATTCCTTTTTTGCTTCCCATGGCGTTTGAGCTTGATAATCGAAGCCGACGATGTCATATCCGGGGAAAAGCGGTCTGTAATGCTCTGCTTCCAGGGCGGATCCGCCTTTTCCGTGAAGGTAGATTAAGCCTTTTGTCATGATTGTTCTCCGCAGTATTCCAAACGCGGCCGGAAAAACGGGCTTTGGAAAAATAATAATATCTGTTCCCAGTATAACACGAAGTTTTTTATGCTTCAATCGAGAAAATGGATTTACATTCTTGAATTTCGCTTTTATAATAGAAGTAAGAATTCTAAGGATACGGAGGCTTGGTTTTATGGAAAAAAGAATATTTGGAAAAATGCCGACCGGTGAAGAGGTCGATCTGATCATTCTCGAAAACAAGAACGGGACTCAGGTTCATATGATGCCTTACGGTGCCCGCCTGGTGCAGATCCTGACGAAAGACAGAAACGGCAACCTCGGGGATGTTATCCTCGGCTACAAAACGCTCGACGAATATCTGAAGTTCAATTTCCAGGGAACAGTCGTCGGACGTTTCGGCAACCGCATCAGCAACGGCACTTTTTCGATCGACGGTGTGGAATACCGCCTTGCGGCGGCCGGAACCGGGAGACATACGCTTCACGGCGGAATGACCGGATTTTTCGCGCGCCTCTTTGAGACGGCGAAGGTCACGGATAACTCCGTTGAGTACCGTTATCTCTCCGTGGACGGCGAGGAAGGTTTCCCCGGAAACTGCACGGTTACAGTCACCTATACTTTGACCGAAGATGATGCGCTGGAGATCGAGTATACCGCTGTTACCGACAAGAAGACTCCGGTCAATCTTACGAACCATGCGTTCTTCAATCTCAATGGCAACATTGATTCCAACGTCCGTGATACAATTCTGATGATTGATGCCGATTCGATCCTTTCAACCGGGGATGACCTTATTCCGGACGGCACCTATCGTCCGGTAGAAGGAACCGCTTTTGATTTCAGAACCCCGAAGCCGATCGGTCAGGATATTCATGATCCGAATGAGCATCTGCTTCAGGTCCATAACGGATACGATACCTCCTATGTTCTCAATGGCGAAGGGTTCCGCAAAGTTGTCGAGGCGTATGAACCGAAATCCGGACGAGTAATGGAAGTGTTTACGGATCAGCCTTGCATGCAGCTTTTCACAAGCAATAACGTATTCCCGGGCAGCACCTTCAGTGGCGTTCCCGCTCAGCCTCAGCAGGGTTTCTGCCTTGAGACGCAGCTTTGTCCGGATGCACCGAACCGTCCCGAATTCAAATCCTGCATTGTTTCTCCCGGTGAGGTTTACAAAACGAAGACGGTCTATAAGTTTTCTGCAAAATAATCCGGTCAGTTCTATCAAGCACGCGTAATGACGTTGAGTTTACAAACCGCGCAGAGTGAACTTGTAAATTCAGGGTTTGATGTATCAGAAATCTTAAGTTAATTACACCCGTTCATCTTGCGCTACTCAGTGTATCGCCAGATGAACGGGTGCAGTCTTTATATGATAGAAGTGCTGAAAGAAAACGCAGGATGATCGTTGCGATGACAGGAAACGCTGGAACGAAATGCAGAGCACCGTGAAATCTACGGGGGCTGCTGTCAGAGTGCTAAACAATCATACACTTTTCCTTCAGAAGTTCTGCAATCTCATAGGTGAAACGGCGTATTTCCCAGAGATCGAGCTGTTCAGCCGGGGTTTTCCGCCATATTTCAATCTTTGCGGATGGCAAATCCCACATTGGAACCATTTCGGCGGCTTCAAGAATGTTGACACAGCGTTCCGCGGCTTCGAGAAGTTCTTCGGCAGAGCCCTGTTTTACAACAAAGAGGGCGGATTCTGAGAAATGAAGAGCCTCTTCAACCTTCCTGACCGCGTTATAGGCATAACCTTCACGGTTCGGATTTGTCAGGACACGTTCGGAGGTGCGGTTTCGGAAAAAGCCAAGCATGGCTGCGACAATTGACGGGTCTCGGATTGTTCCGTCCGGATAGAAGATTCCATGAAGCTCTCCCCAGAAGCCGCCGATCATCAGGCTGAAAAGATAAAATCCGACGTTATGCTTCTGAGACAGTTCGATCTCGATATCGTACGGATTCGAACGCCCGACGCAACCGGTTTCCGTATTGAGGATCGGCTTATGCGTGCGTTTCCCAATCTCTTCGGCTTTAATAATCGTATCCTCGATTTCGCTGCGGGTCGTCAGATAGTCATGGAAGGAGATTACGTCAACCAGGTCTTCCGTCGACTCAATGTGGAAGACGCGTTCATGACCGACTGTCATGCAGCCTTCCGGGTCGAGATCCCGCACGATTGCGCAAAGCCTGCGCAGATGTTTTTTCAGCACGGCGTAATGCATGTCATAGTCTTCGCTCTTGCATTTGCGCATGAAATCATTGCAGAAAGGCTCATTCATCACATCCCACATCAGGATGTATTCCTCATTACGGAATTCATCGATAAACGCTTTCGCGTATGAATAGGCTTTTCTGTAATCTTCCTCGGTTGGTTCACTGAATTCGCGGATGCTGTTTCCGTTCCAGAAAATCGGCATCGAACTGATCCCGAATTTCCAGCAGGTTTCCATGAAATTGCGCTGGCGTTTAAGAAAAACCTGCGGATTTTTCTCAAATTCCTCCTGACTCATCCAGAAACGGACAGAGTTGACTCCGATCTTTTTTGCATACCCCAGCTCACGTTCAAACTGTGCCTGATCATCCCCGCGGAACCCGTAACAGACGCCGCGGATAAAGCTGTAATCTCCCAGTGGTTTCATCATAACTCCTTCTTTCAAAATGGTTTTTCTTGTTTCTTGTCACACAATGGGAAGCAGGAAACCGGAATGTCAAAAAAGAGCTCTTCCGTCCCGGAAAAGCTCTTTTTCTTATGACAACCTTATTCAGCTTTTTCTTCGTCTTTTTCTTTGGAGAGCATGAGATTCGTGAGAATACCGAGGATCAGCGCGCAGGCAACTGTGCGGATCTCAACTTTTCCGAAAGAAACAACCATTCCGCCGACACCGGTGATGAAGATCACGGAAGCGACAAACAGGTTACGGTTTTTATTGAGGTCGACCTTCTGGATCATTTTGAAACCGCTGACCGCGATGAAGCCGTACAGCGCAACACAGACACCGCCCATGACGCAGCTCGGGATTGTCTCGAGGAATGCCATGAAGGGACTGATGAAGGAGAAAATGATGCACATGCATGCTGCACCCCAGATAGAAACGCTGGAAGCGTTGCGTGTGATCGCAACACAAGCGATGGATTCACCGTAGGTTGTGTTGGGGCAGCCGCCGAAGAACGCGCCGGCCATGGAACCGATACCGTCGCCGAGCAGGGTGCGGGTCAGGCCTGGTTTTTCAAGCAGGTCTGTGCCGATAATGGAGGAGAGATTCTTGTGATCGGCGAGATGTTCGGCAAATACGACGAACGCTACCGGAGCGTAAGCCGCAAAGAGGGTCAGCAGGTAGGTGCCGGTGATGCCGGAAAGGCCTTCTTTGCCTCCGCGCAGGAAGGTGAAATTCGGCAGCGCGAAAACACCGCAATCCGTGAAAGCGGAGTAATTGATGACAACGAGAGAAGGATTATTGGTAGCGTTTCCGATCAGCGCAAAAATGGATGCAAGCGCATAACCTGCGAGAATACCGATAATAAAGGGAATCATGCGCAGGGTCTTTTTGCTGTAGGTGGAGACCAGCATTGTAACAGCAAGGGTGACGAGGCCGCAGATCAGAGCGACATAAGTGGAACCGCCCTCTACGCTTGATTTCATCAGATCGCCTACCGCGTTTCCGGAGAGCGAAAGACCGATAATGGCGACTGTCGGTCCGATGATGACTGCAGGCATCAGCTTGTTGATCCATTCGACCCCGGCAAATTTGACAATGATCGCGATTACAACGTATACGATACCGGCAATGGCTGCACCGATAATCAGACCGATGTAACCGACGGTCATCGAAGCCGCGCCGCCGAAAGCGGAAAGCATGGAGCCAATGAAAGCGAATGAGGAACCCAGGAATACCGGGCTGCTGCTCTTGGTGAAAAGCAGGTAGACGATCGAGCCTACGCCGGCGCCGAAGAGTGCCGCGGAAGCGGTCAGCTCCGAACCGATAGCCTCATTGATAACAGCAGGTACCGCGATGGTTGCTGCCATGATGGCGAGAACCTGCTGAAGCGCGAACAGGATAACCTGACCGAACTTCGGTTTGTCTTTTACTCCGTAGATTAGGTTCATAAAATCTTCCTCCGTTTTTCTTATTGAAAAGGGCGTTTCAACGCCCTTTATTCGGCTTCTTTTTCCAAAAGGCTGACCCCGACGCTGTTGTCATAGGGGGGAATTTCTACGCAGATCAGCTCACTCTGCGCCGTTGGAACGTTTTTCCCGACGAAATCGGCGCGGATCGGCAGTTCGCGGTGGCCTCTGTCTATCAGAATTGCGAGTTCAATCATTTTCGGCCGTCCGAGCGAGAAAATCGCATCAATTGCTGCGCGGGCTGTACGTCCGGTATAGAGAACATCGTCTACAAGAATGATCTTTTTCCCGGTGATTTCAAAAGAAATACTGCCGGCATCAGAGACAGCCGGAGCATCGGCAACATGCGTAAGATCATCGCGGTAGAAGGTGATGTCCAGCGAACCGACCGGCGGGCGAATCCCTTCGATCCGTTCAATGTTATCGGCCAGTATTTCGGCGATCGGATTGCCGCGGCGGCAGATACCGATCAGGCAGATATCCTCAACCCCGTGGTTCTTTTCGACAATTTCGTGGGAGATACGCATCAGTGCACGGTAGACGGCGGGTTCATCCATCACTTTCGCCTTGAATTTCATGGCGCATCCCTCCTTTGTTCCGGCATAAAAAAACCTGCCCGAAAGGCAGGTGAAGATCCTCGAAGCAAACGCGGAATTACCGCACGCTCAACAATAAACAATCTTGCCAGCCTCTCTGTACTGAACTTAAAGATTTATTTTCTGAAAGTTATTATATCTGTACTGACGACGCTTGTAAAGACTTTTTTTGCCGTTATGAGCGCTTTTTTTCTTTATTTTTTCAAAGTGCCTGTGATCTGTGGATCACATGTGGCGAAAATGAGAATTTCGAAAAAACGTTTGATATTTTTCCTGAGAAAGCGTATACTGAAAACAGCAGTTTCGATAAAAAGGAGCACTTTTCAATGAACGAACTCAATTCGGTCTTATTTATTCTGGTCGTGCTGTTCGGTGTGTTTGTTCAGTCAGGCGCGGGCTTCGGCGGCCCGCTGATCTCGATGCCGATCGGAATTCTTCTGGTTGGAGTCGGACTGGCAAAACCCGTTATTACGGTTGCCGCGCTGCTGACAGGACTGACGGTCGTGGCCACAGAATACCGGTACATCAATCTGCGGGAACTCCTGAAAATGACGGCAGTGATGCTTTTCGGTGTCGTGTTCGGACTTTGGGTTTTCAATTCACTTGAACTTACGTTTCTTCTGATTATCTATGCTGTGATTATTATTCTGATCGGAGCGCGGCGGCTTTTTCTGCCGGGAAAACTCAAGGTGCCGCGTTTCGTACAGGAATCGGCGCTTGTCGGTGCCGGTATCATGCAGGGGCTTTTTGTTTCCGGAGGCAGCTTCCTTGCGGTATATGCAGTAGATCGGATTCCGGAAAAGCGTGAATTCCGTGCGACAGTAAATGCAGTCTGGGCGATCCTGAATCTTTTTCTGGTCGGAACCTATGTTTTTTCCGGCATGATGACACCGCAGGTTCTGACTTATTGCGGGATATGCGCCGTTCCGGTTCTCGCCACAGCAATTCTGGCCGGTATCCTGGCGAAAAAACTCTCGCAGAATGTTTTTTTGAAGATCGTGTATTTAATTCTGATCACTTCCGGAGTTGTGCTCCTGATTTCAAATCTGACATAAAAACGGTACGGCATACAGCAAGACCTCCCTTTTCAGGGAGGCCTTAAACTTTTTAGGATGGTTATTGTGCTTTTTTCAGCTTTTCCAGGAAATCGTTGAGTTCGCTGTTCAGGATATCCGTAATGAACATGTGCCCTGGGGAATGGGTGATGACGATCGGAGGTTTTGCGTTTTCAATTGCCGCCTGAGGAGTGACGCCGCAGGGCCAGAAAACAGGAATTTCACCATCGTAGAGATCGACCGCCTCGCCGTAATCCGGTTTCTGGAGATCGAATACGCCGATCTTTTCCGCGTCACCGATCTGAAGAGGCGCACCGTGAACATTGGGCATCTTTGCCGTGATTTCATAGGCGCGCCGGGCATTTTCCGGCGTCATCGGACGCATGGAGCAGACCGTGGGTCCAAAGAAAGGACCGGCTTTTTTTGTCTGTACATTCGTTTTATACATCGGGACGTTCCGCCCCTGCGCAATATGACGAACCTCGATTCCTTCGCGCATCAGAGCTTCCTCGAAGGAGAAGCTGCAGCCGATCAGAAAACCGACAAAATCCTCCTGCCAGTAGGCGGAAGCGTCGTTTACGCGATCTGTTAAAACGCCGTTTTTATAGATAAAGTATTCAGGAATATCCGTTACGATATTGCCGCCTTCCGCCATGGTTTTGGTGAGTGGAGTGCCGCGAAGAATTTCAAGAACCGGGCAGGGGAACGGATTAAGCCGGCAGAACTGCTCAAAGTCCGCGGCCCAGTCACCCGGCAGAATGACAAGGTTCGCCTGCGCATAGCCGGCTGCCATTCCGGCAGTCGGAAAGGTGATTTCACCGGAACGTATCCGTTCGCGTACTTCTTTCGGAGTCAGATGAACGTAAGGGGTGATGTCGAAAGCTGCCATGTAAGTCTCCTTATTTCACCGCCTCAACGGTGACGTCATAGGTTTTTGTGCCGAGAATGATCCGATAGTTGTGCGGCCCCGTTCCCGAAGCGGGCGATTTTTCCGCCGGCTGTGATACCGGAACCGGGGAAACCGCGGCTGCAGCAGGAGCTTTCATCGGCTGTTCTGGTGCGCTTTGCTGCTGCGGAGCGTCAAAAGATTCCCGCATTGCACGGTATTTCGCGCGCTGATCCCGGAATGCTCTCTGCGCCGTTTCAATATCGGTTTTTATGAAGCGAATCCTGTCGCCGGCCTTGCATTGGGCGATCATCGGCATGTCCACATTGATAATGCTCGCGATTTTCGCGTAGCCTCCGGTTGTTTGACGGTCAGCCAGCATGATGATCGGCTCTCCGCCGTCCGGCACCTGAATTGCCCCGAAAGCAATTCCGTCCGTGATAATGTTTCCGTCTGTCACATGTTCAATTTTCGGTCCGGTCAGCCGATATCCCATCCGGTCGAATTCATTTGTCACAGTATAAGTTTCACTCAGAAAGGTTTCAATTCCTCTGTCAGTAAAGCTGTCATCCTGCGGCCCCATCAGAACACGGACGGTATATTCTCCGCCGAAGGTATCCGGTTCCATGATCCGGCGCTCGACGTTTGCGGGGCAGGAAGACGGACGCCGGAACGCGATTTCATCTCCCGCGAGAAGTCTGCGGCCTTCATAGCCGCCGAGGTTTGCCTTGATGTAAGTGGAACGGCTGCCCATGATCGGCGTAATCGCCAGACCGCCGGCAAAGGCAATGTAGGCGCGGCATCCGGTTTTCGGCGGTCCGAAGGAAAGAATGGATCCCTTTGTGACCCTGACTGCGCGGTACATCGGAAGAGGATTACCATCGAGCGTTGGCGAGAGGTCACCGCCGGTTACGGCAATGACGGAATTGGAGGTAAATTCGATTTTCGGTCCTAAAAGCGTGACCTCAAGTACGGCCTCATTCTGGCGGTTTCCAACCAGAATATTCGCATAAATGTATGCGTGAACGTCAACCGCTCCGGAGACGCCCATTCCGTAACGCTGGTATCCGCGCCTTCCGGCATCCTGAATCGTGGTAAGCAGGCCGCTCTGAAGCATCATGATGCCCATTTATTCATCCCCCTTTACATAGGTATGGCAATGGTAGCGACCTGCTTCGACGCGCCCCTTGATCCGCAGATACTCCGTTTCGTCTACGGGAATAAACTTGACGTGCATGCCGGCATCAAGCAGAATCGGCGTATCACGGTTCGCATCGTACAGGTGAACCGGTGTCCGGCCGATAAGATTCCAGCCGCCGGGGGAATCGATCGGATAGATGCCGGTCTGTTCACCGGCGATTCCGACTGAGCCTGCCGGGATCAGTACCCGAGGAGTCTTCAGACGTGGAGTTGCGATGGTTTTGTCCATGCCGCCCATATAGGAGAATCCGGGTGTAAAGCCGAGCATGTAGATGAGATATTCCCGGCTTGAGTGAATCTTAATGACCTCCTCGGGAGAAAGTCCGTTGTGAGAAGCAACTTTTTCAAGATCCGGTCCGTATTCACCGCCATAGAGAACGGGTATTTCCATTACAACGATGCTCATCCGCGCAGCCTGATGCGCGACTGCAAGCAGCGCGCGGATTTTTTCACAGAGTTCTCCGTACAGAATCTGCGCCGGATCATAATGGATTGTAAGGGCACAGTAAGTCGGGACAGTTTCATAAATGCCGTCAATCTGCTCCTCGTTGAAAGCCTCATCAAAGGCGCGGATCTGAGTGATGATCTCACGGCTGATCTCGTTCCCGAAAACGACTGCCAGCGCGGTATCGCTGACGATTTTGATAATGGGATACTGCATGCGGTTTCCTTCCTCAAATGACATTATTCACGGATGACTTCGGCGATCGGGACGACTGCGACTCCTTCGGCAAGCAGTTTCTCGCGAATGTTTTTGACAAACCCGACCGCATCGGGATTATCGCCGTGAACGCAGATTGAATCGGCCTTGATCGGAATGGTTTTGCCACTGACCGTGACGACACAGCCTTCCTTAACCATACGCACAGTCCGTTCGATCGCGATGCTTTCGTCGTGAATCATTGCTCCGGGCATGCTGCGCGGAACCAGGGTTCCGTCGTCCATATAGCCGCGGTCGGCAAATACTTCGCTTGCGGTGCGAAGACCGACTTTTTCCGCCGCGGTGATATGAGCGCTTCCGGCGAGTCCGAGAAGGATGAGCTCAGGATCGACTTCATAGATTCCCTCACAGATTGCCTGAGCCAGTTTTTCGTCTTTCGCTGCCATATTGTAAAACGCACCATGGGGTTTGACATGCTGAAGCGTAATGCCTTCCGCTTTTGCGAAAGCCCAGAGAGCCCCGACCTGATATTTGATATACGCCTTGGCTTCCAGTGCGGACACGGTCATATTGCGCCGGCCGAAGCCCATCAGATCCGGAAATCCGGGATGGGCGCCGATCGCCGTTCCGGCACTTTTTGCAAGCGCCACGGTTTTCTGCATCACAAGCGGATCACCGGCGTGAAACCCGCATGCGACATTTGCCGAGGAAATATACTGGAGAACTTCCGCATCCATGCCGATTGTGTATGCGCCGAAGCTCTCGCCGAGATCAGCATTTAAATCCACTTTTTTCATAGGGAAAAACCTCCTGATAGAAAAGCTACAGGCGCAAGCCGAAGATGTCTTCAGCCTGCGCCGGATCGCAATTACAGATAAATCGTTATTATTTTGCGAAAAGCTTCTGCGCGCTTTCCACAAAAGCGGTCATGTTGCGGGCTGCGATAAAGATGAACACACCGATTACGATAATTGCCAGTATGTTGATCACAATACCGTTTTTATATTTGCCCATGATCTTTTTATCATTGCAGACAATAAGAAGCAGGATCGCCGTGATCGGGAGCAGGATAGCGTTTGCAGCCTGTGCGAAGAGAATGATTTCTGTTGGGGAAGCGCCGATGGTGCAGGTAGCAACAACGCCGCAGAGAAGAACGATGATCCAGATGATTTTGAAGCGGAACTTCTTCATGTCTTCGCCCCATCCGAGAATACCGGAGGAAGCAAAAGCAGCCGCGAGAGGCGCGGTAAGAGTTGAGGTGAGACCGGCAGCGAAGAGACCGATACCGAAGAAATCGGTAGCCCAGCTTCCGAGAACCGGTTTCAGAGCAAGAGCCATGTCGCCGCCGTTTTTGATTTCCGTGCCGCTGCCGGAGAGAGCAGCAGCTGCGCAGACGATAATTGCCATGGAGATGATGCCGCCCAGACCGATCGAAATGCAGGAATCCAGGGTAGCGGAACCGAGATCGGCTTCAGGATTCTTCCACTTCTTGGCGGCAGAGGAAGCGTGAAGATAAATATTGTATGGAACAACAGTGGTTCCCATCAGAGCCGCAACCGTCATCCACGCTCTGTTTACATCGGGAACCTGAGGATAGAACAGTCCTTTGAGAACGGCGCCCCAATCGGGTCCGATGGCAATGGCGCAGGCGAAGAACACAACGCCCATAATGACTACCAGAGCAGTGAGTATTTTTTCCACAACGCCGTAGCTTCCGCTGAAGAGAAGAACAAAACCGATGATGCCGATCGCAACGGCAAGAATGATTTTCCAGGTAGCGGTATTCATGGAAGTGGCAATAGACTGAATTCCGAGAACGGAGCCGGAAACGTTTCCGGTTTCATAGGCTACATTTCCGATGAATACAGCGGCGATTACCAGAATGGCCAGGATGATGCGAACACCGGTGCCGGTAAACTTACTGCGAAGCGCTTCACCAAGGCCGATTTGCTTTACGATACCGAGGCGGGCTGCCATCAGCTGCATGATGATAACGGAGATGGTGGAGAACAGCATTGCCCAAAGCAGCGTATAGCCGTACGTTGCGCCGGAAACGGAGCAGGACGTTACTGTGCCCGGTCCGATAAACGCAGCTGCGACCATCGCGCCGGGGCCGACTTCCTTGATACGGCTCCAAAAAGATTTTTTCATAATTGTTCCTCCTTCATGGGTCTTTATGAAAAGCAGATCCATTAAAAAAAGTAATAATTTCGTTTATTATAACATGCGGTTTACCAATTTACAATAATAAATTGACAAATCAAAATGAATTATATTTATGAAATAGTGAATTGTATTTAAAGAAGCGAATGAATAGCGGAAATTGCAGGCTGTGGCCGAAAAAACACATTCCTTTTTAAAATAGCCTCTTTAAATATCCATCCAGTAATGTATATATATAAATATTTGCCCGGATGTATTTTATGGGAGAAACGGTGTCAGCAGCCACGATTCCGACGGACCTGAAAGCGAAATTCAGCAGTTCCTGCAGGATTCCTGCGAAAATCCGCGTTTCCCGGAAAATAACGTTTCAGAAAATCCTACAAATAACGTTTCAGAAAATCTTACCGGACTCTATACCTTTTATGAAAACTATGATATAATAACTATGATTATACTGATGAATATATTAAAGAAAGAGGGGTCGAGCGAAATGAAACGGAAGGCGCTGCTGCTGACTGCGGTATTCCTGCTTGCGTTCCTTCTGTCCGGATGTTCGGCCATGTTCCTTGATGCCGGCAACCTGATGGCACCGCCCGGAGCTACCGGTACCCGGCAGGAAATTCAGTATGCACTCAAGGCTGTGGCCGGCGATGAGCTGAATCTCTGCTATCCGGAGTCAGGAGCGTACCGCTCTGCGATCATAACAGTCAGCGATTTTACGGGCAGCAAAATAAATGATGTAGTTGCTTTTTTCTATAGTCCGGAGAACGGAGAAAATGTGAATATTGCGTTTCTGACGCAGATGGACGGAGAAAACTGGAAAGTCATTTTTCAAAAGGAAAAAGCATTTTCACTTGTCGACCGTGTCGCATTTTCGGATTTTGACGGCGACGGAATTGACGAAATCCTCGTAGGATGGGGCAGCCCCATCGGACAGAAAAGTGATATCTGCGTTTATGATTTCTCAAATGATAAAATGACAGAGATCGATATGGAGACTTCCTATAACGAACTGGCGGTCGGTGATTTTACCGGAGATAAATCTTCTGAGCTGATCCTGCTTTCACTCGCGAAGACGGAAGCCGGAGGTGAAAACAGCGAGGCGGTCTCCGTCCTTTCCCCGGCACAGGCACGGATGTATGACCTGTTCGGCGGAAAGATGCGCTGCCTGTCCGAACTGGAACTCGATTCATCCGTGATCCGGTATTCGCTGGTAACTGTTTCTGAGGTCTGCAGCGGAAAAACGGCCTGCGCACTTGACTGCGCTACGGCGAACAGCAAGATGCTGACTCAGATTCTGTATTTCAAAAATTCACAGGACGGACTGTCGGTATTTCCGCCGCTTTCAGAGGAAGCAATGAATGAAACATCCCGCAGCGCCGCCGGCCTGTTCTCGCGGGATGTCAACAATGATGGTTACCTTGAAATACCGACGCAGTATTATCTGCCTTCCGCCTATGAGAACTATAACAATGAAGCGTCCCCATTGGATCTGGTTGTTTCCTGGAAGCGTTTTGATGCAGAAAACACACAGCTGCTTCTGGTCAGCAGGGAGATCATAAAAGGACGGGACGGCTACTCGGTTTCTCTGCCGATCGGCTGGGAAGATAAGGTCTGCATCTACATCGGCGACAATATGCTGACGCTTTATGAATGGGACGGAAGTGAGCGCGGCGAACTGATCTATCAGATTGTGTGCACCGATCAGACGGATCTGGACACGCTGTACAATAAATATGAGCTGATGTACAGCGAAGGCGGCAGATATTATGCAGTCCTTTTCGGCAACAGTTCGTTCGGAATGGATATGACTGCTTTAAAAGAGTATTTTTCGCTGATTTCATAAGAAAAGAGGGAGACAAATGAAGAGAATTCTTGTTGCGGAAGACGAAAAGACAATACGCGAATTCGTGGTGATCAATCTTCAGCGTGCCGGATATGAAACGTTTGAGGCTGAAAGCGGGGATGAAGCGCTTGAAATCTATGAGCGCGAGAACCACAATTTTGACATGGCGGTACTTGACATCATGATGCCTGGAAAAATGGACGGACTGGCTGTCTGCCGGGAAATCCGGAGCAATAATTCTTCCATCGGCATTATTCTTCTGACCGCAAAAACACAGGAGATGGATAAGATCAGCGGCCTGATGATGGGAGCGGACGATTACGTCACGAAACCTTTCAGCCCGTCAGAGCTTGTCGCACGTGTGGATGCCATCTATCGCCGCGTAGCGCTTTCTTCCATTCGCGAGAATAATGAGTTCAAAGAGGAAATCCGTTCCGGTGAATTCTCTTTGAATCTGCGCAACAGAAATCTGACCCGCGCCGGAGAAGATATCGAACTGACACAGGTCGAGTTTCAGATTATGGAATACTTCTTTTCCAATCCGAGCGCAACACTCGATCGGACGGACATCCTGCGCCATGTATGGGGTGACAGCTACGTCGGCGAAGAGAAAATCGTTGATGTCAATATCCGCCGTCTTCGTATGAAGGTTGAGGAAAACCCATCGGCGCCGAAACATATCATTACTGTATGGGGGCTCGGCTACCGCTGGGAGGCTTAAGTCTCTGATTCATAGTATTGAAACTCAGTGATTTCAGAAGGGAGAGAGAAGAATGTCGCGAAAAAGCATCTACATGCGCTGGTCTGTCAATGTCATGGGTGTCGTTGCGCTGATCGTCGTGACAATGCTTCTCGCTGCGTCACTCGCGATTCACGGCTATGTATACAA
>ONSY01000148.1 GCA_900320605.1 uncultured Eubacteriales bacterium
GCCGAGACGATGAAATGGAAGGAATGCGTCGGCCTCGGTGAGATGATGAATTTCCCCGGAATTCTTTCCTCAACCGAGCACGCGCACGGTATTACCGGAGCGACGCTGGAAGCGGGAAAAATCGTTACCGGCCATTATTCGATGCCGGAAACCGGCAGCGGGCTCAACGGATATATCGCCGCGGGCGTGCGCTGCTGTCATGAATCAACCCGCGCGATCGACGCGCTCGAGAAGATGCGCCGCGGAATGTACGCCATGTTCCGCGAAGGATCCGCGTGGCATGACCTGATGGAAGTCGTCAAGAGCATCACGCATCATCACGTCGACACCAGATTCGCCGTTCTCTGTTCCGACGACACCCATCCGCACACGCTTGAGACGGTCGGTCATCTCGATCATATCGTCCGCCGCGCGATCGAGGAGGGAACCGATCCGGTCGTCGCGTTCCAGATGGTTACGCTCAACTGCGCCCAGTGCTTCCAGATGGATCATGAGCTCGGTTCAATCGCTCCGGGCAAATGCGCCGATATGGTTCTGATCGACGATATCCGGAAGGTTCACGTCACGAAGGTATGGATTGACGGAGAACTGGTCGCGCAGGACGGAAAAATGCTCCGGGAATTCGAACCCTACAGATACCCGGAAAAAGCGACTCACTCGATGCATGTGAAAGGAACGATTACGCCGGAAACGTTCCGCATTCCGGCGTCAAAGGACGAAGTGACCGTAAGGGCGATGGAAATCATTCCCGCGAAGGTCGGCACGTTCGAACGTCATATTCCTCTCAGCGCGAAGGACGGCCTGCTGTGCGCGGATCCGGAACAGGATCTGTGCAAGGTGTTTGTTTTCGAACGCCATCATGAGACGGGAACATTCGGAAAAGGATTTGTGAAGGGATTCGGTATCCGCAATGGCGCGATGGCGTCGACCGTCGCGCACGACGCCCACAATCTGCTTGTGGTCGGTACGAACGATGAGGATATGGCGCTCGCCGCCAATACGCTGATCGCCTGCGGCGGCGGAATGGTCGCCGTTTCCGACGGAAAGGTGCTGGGACTTGTGGAGCTTCCGGTCGCCGGACTGATGAGCGAGAAGACGCTCGAGGAGATGAGCGCCGCCGTCAAGAAACTGGACGAAGCGTGGAAGACGATCGGATGCGATCTTCCGTCGCCGTTCATGACAATGGCACTGCTGGCGCTCGCGTGCCTGCCCGAACTGAGACTGACGAACCGAGGCCTTGTGGACTGCACGAAGTTCTGTTTCGTGCCGCTCGAGGTGGAGGACGAATAAAAGGGGGACAATATGAAAATTCAGAAATCGGTGGATATGTCGAAAGTAAAAGTCAATGATTCTTTCTGGACTCCGCTGCAGAATCTCGTTATGGACACGGTGATTCCCTACCAGTACGAGATCCTCGAAGACCGCGTCGAAGGCGCCGCCAAAAGCCACGCGATCGAGAATTTCCGCATCGCAGCGGGAGAAGCGGAAGGCGAGTTCTACGGAATGGTATTCCAGGACAGCGACGTCGCCAAATGGCTCGAGGCGGTCGCGTACTCTCTCGCGCTGCGCCCGGACCCCGAGCTTGAGAAGAAGGCCGACGAGGTGATCCGCCTGATCGGCAAGGCACAGGCGCCGGACGGCTATCTCGATACGCGCTTCCTCATTAAGGATCAGGATAAGAAATGGATGAATCTGCAGGACTGGCACGAACTCTACTGCAACGGACATATGATCGAAGCCGCCGTGGCATTCCACGAGGCGCTCGGCAAGGACGAGCTGCTCAACGTCCTCTGCAGAACCGCGGACCTGATCTGCGACCGGTTCGGAAAAGGAAAAGTCCGCGGATATCCCGGACACCAGGAGATCGAGCTGGCGCTGCTTCGTCTCTACCGCGCGACCGGCAGGGAACAGTACCGCGATACCGCCCTCTACTTCCTCGACGAGCGCGGAACGCAGCCGGATTATCTCGAGGAGGAGTCCAAAAAGGATGAAAACATCCGCTATATGCAGGTGAAGCTTTCCCGTCATTACGGTCAGACGCATATGCCCGTGCGCGAGCAGAGCGAGGCGGTCGGCCACGCGGTGCGCGCCGGATACATGTATACCGCCATGGCGGATATGGCGTCGATCACGGGCGACCAGGAGCTTGCCGCCGCGTGCCGGAGACTGTGGGAAAACATCGTAACGAAAAAGATGTATCTGACCGGCGGACTCGGTTCCACGGCGAACGGCGAAGCGTACAGCGACGCCCCCTACGAGCTGCCGAATGATCTGATCTACGCCGAAACCTGCGCGAGCGTCGCGATGGCGTTTTTCGCAAGAAGGATGCTGGAACTCGAGGTGCGGGGAGAATACGCCGACATTCTCGAGAAGGAACTGTACAACGGCGCGCTCAGCGGCATGCAGATTGACGGAAAACGTTTCTTCTATGTCAATCCGCTCGAGGTTGTTCCGGGCGTTTCCGGCGTGCTTCGGGAATACAAGCATGTTCTTCCGAAACGTCCCGCGTGGTATGCCTGCGCCTGCTGCCCGCCGAACGTCGCGCGGCTTCTTGTCTCTCTCGGCGGATACGCCTGGGGTGAGGGAAACGGTAAAATCTACGCGCATACCTATCTCGGCGGCGAAGCCTCGTTTGAAACCGCGGGCGGCGTGACGATCGCCTGCGAGACGAATTACCCCTTCGGCGGCGAGGTCTCCTATACGGTTAAGACCGGCGGGGAGAAGAAGGAGTTCACTTTCGCGATTCATATTCCATCCTGGTGCCGCGGCTGGAATTTCCGCCTTTCGCGTGAGGGCGTCACCTCCAAGATGATCGACGGCTACCTGTATCTGACACGCGAGTGGGAAGACGGTGATACTGTTTCCCTGAATCTGCCGCTCGAGGCGGTGCGCGTCTGGGCGAACCCGAAGGTGCGCGCCGATTCCGGGTGCGCGGCGCTCATGCGCGGACCGATCGTCTACTGCTTCGAGGAAGCGGACAACGGCCCCGACCTGATGGAGCTGCGTATGCCGCGTGAAAGCGAGATTACGGAGGTTCCGGCCGAGTTCCCGGGCTTCGGGAAAATCTGCGCGCTTGAAGTCGAAGGCCTGCGCCTGCGCGGAAATGATTCGCTTTACAGCACGGAACCTTTCACGGCCGAACCCGCTCTGCTGCGCGCGATCCCGTATTTCCTCTGGGGCAACCGTGAGGCGGGCGGAATGCGTGTCTGGCTCAACGAACAGGCGTAAGCATCGCGATTTACACAGGGAATTCAATCCCCTGATCATTAACCTGTATCTGAATAACGGCAATATGCAAAAGCCCGCTTTGATGAGATAAAGCGGGCTTTTTTTTATTCTGAACATGACTTTGTGTCATTGAAATATTGTGCTTTTTCCATTATAATATACCAAGAAGTATTTGTTCTACCGGATTCTGTCTGTCGGAAAGGAGGAAAACGGATGAGGATCGCAATTGTGGATGATTTTGCGTCGGACCGAACAAAACTGCGCGATACGCTTTCCCGTATCATGCCGGAATACGGAATCGCGCTTTCCGGCTGTGATGAGTTTGAAAGCGGTGAAGCGTTTCTCGGTAGATATGCCGTGCGGCAGTACGATCTGGTTTTTCTCGACGTCTACATGAACCGCCTTTCCGGAATCGATACTGCCCGCGCGATCCGGAAGCTCGACGAGGACGTCCTGATCGTGCTGATCACAACGAGCAACTCTTTTGCTTCGGAAAGCTACGAAGTGCACGCGCTTTACTACCTGCTCAAACCGTTTTCCGATGAAGATGTGCGCCGGATGATAATAGCGGCTGAGCTCGAATCGAGGCAGAAAGAGCGCGTGGTGGAACTGCCCGGCGGTGTGCCGGTGCTGCTTCGCCGGATTCTGTATACGGATTATTCCAACCACAGCGTAACCGTATATCTGGACGGCGGCGAGGAAAAGAAAGTCTGGAGCTCTCAGCAGCAGATGGAATCTCTCCTGTGTTCACGGGAGGAATTCGCCACCTGCACGAAAGGCGTAATCGTGAACCTCGAATGGATCGACCGCATGGACGAGCGGATGATTACGCTTAAAAACGGCGTGGAACTGCCGGTAGCCCGCGCAAGACGCGCAGACCTCAAAAGCCGCCACGCGGAATATCTCTTTTCAAGGCTGAGAAGGGGAGGCGTGTAAGATGGAATCTGTTGTTGAAATACTGCTGTACTGGTTTCTGCGCATTACGGGCATTGTTGTATTTTTGTGGCTCGTGTTCCGCAGAAAAACGCGTTATGAGGGAGCGGCGACAGCTGTGCTTTTCTGCTCGATGGAGATCAGCTGGATCCTTTTGAAAGCCGCTTCCACCGTATGGGCGGATTCCGTCCTGGCGATGGCCGGGTTCGATGTTGCCGCCGCAGGGATCTTCCTGCTGCTTTTATGCGTGGCGGTTGACGAACATCCGGGTCTGCTCACGTTCGTGTTTCTGATGTTCGTGAATGTCGGAAATCTCGCGACGGCGCTCGCGCGCTTTTTCGGGCAGATATTCTTTCCGGAGCATTCCGGTTCCTATGATCTCAGCGCTTCACTTACGCTGCTTCCCGTCATTGTGTTTCTGATTCTGCTTTTCTATATGATTATGCACCAAAGACTGAGCGCGCTCGGGCGTACCGAAACGGTCCGGAACGCCTGGAGCTATCTCTGGATCATTCCAGCGATTTTCCTCTTTTTCTGGATGCATGGCTATTTCCAGAACAGCCGGTCCATTCTTGAGATGAAAGAGACCAATTATTACATCCTCGTGTATCTGCTTCTGATCGGATCAAGCAGCTGGTTCAATTTCTGGCTTGTCTGCCGGATGGCGATTGAGCTGCAGGAGAATATCCGCCTGCGGGAGGAAAACCGTTCGCTTACGCTGCAGAAGATGGAGGAGAACATGCTCAGTCAGCGCATCAGTGAGGCGCGCCGTACTCAGCATGATCTGCGCCATCATGTAACTGCTATGGAGGATTATGTCGAACGCGGCGATACGCAGGCGCTGCGCGACTATCTTTCAACTCTCAAGAACACACGGTACTTTGTCGAGCCGATGCGCTACTGCGAAAATGCCGCCGCCAACGCAGTAATCGGATATTTCGCCCAGCAGGCGCTCGAAGGCGGCGTCGAGTTTACCGCGTCGGTATCCCTCCCGGAGAATATTGCCGTTACAGACAGCGATCTGAGCGTCCTGCTCGGAAATCTTCTGGAAAACGCGGTGGAAGCCACTGCCCGGCAGAAGGAAGGGGAGAAGCGAATTTCCGTAAAAGGCGGACTTCAGAGCAACGGCCTGTTTGCCTTTACCGTGGATAACACCTGCGCGGAACCGCCGCGTCAGACTGCTTCGGGCGAGCTGCGCTCAAGCAAGCACAGCGGCCTGGGCATCGGCACCGCCTCAATCCGGGATATCGCATCACGCTACGGCGGTATTGTACATCTGAATTACAGTGAAGGCCTTTTTGAGGCGTCCGTACTGCTGTATCTGTAGTTCTGAGAAAACTCAACGGCAGGCAGCATTGCAGGATAAGGTTATCATTAATTGCGATGGCCATTACTCAAACTGCGCAAAAATTACTCAAACTGCGCTTGAGCCGGGTGGCGCAAATGGGTATAATATAAAGTGGATTATAAGATAATCGGTGAGATATGTCCGTTTGCCTGGTTATTCGACGCGGGTGAATCTTTTCCCGTACGGCATGCCTAAGGCCTTTTCGGGCGCTGATCACCGCAGCAGATGCTATCTTATGACGCTTTCTTTGACGAAACCCGTGCTATACTGAAACTGTAAAAAGGGAAAACAGAGCCTGAACGGAAAACCATGCCAA
>ONSY01000178.1 GCA_900320605.1 uncultured Eubacteriales bacterium
GGCAATCTTCGCTCTGAACGATACGATCAGCGGAGCCATGGTTCTGATGAACAGCTGGACTCCGGTAATGATCGCCATCCTCCTTGCGGCGGCTGTCATGGCCGCGGTGATCGCGAAGAAGGACAGCAAGCAGAACGTCTGATGATCCTCTCCCCCCGGCATAACTCAATCAAACTTCTGAAAAAAAGCCCTGTACAATTCCTGTACAGGGCTTTTCCATGGATTATCTATCTTCCCATTTTCAAATCTGCAGATATCTTCCTGTACCTTTCTGATGCCTCTGCCGCATTTTCAGGCAGCATCAGAAAACAGCTTTCCTCTGCAAAGTGATCTCTAATCTTCCGTGAGTTTTTTCAGATACGAGCGACGACGTTTATGCTCTATGGAACGGAAACGTTTCCATTGGCCGCGTACGGCATGATTATCCTCCAGGTTGAGGTTTGTTTCAGCGTATTCGATCCCATCACGCTTCATCATTTTCATCAGTTCAGCACAGATTGCAGCGTTGATTCCCCGGCTTAAATACTCCGGTGCAACACCGACAAGCCCGAGATCAATTGTCTTCGGATGACGGATTGCCTTCAGCAAACGCAGCAAAGCAGGCGGTGTCAATCTGCCCCGGGATTTCTGAACTGCTTTCGAGAGTGAAGGGAAGCAGATCCCAAGGCAGGCAATATTCTCGTTCTCGTCCAGAATTACTGCTACGTATTTTACATCGACAATCAGCCGGAAGTTGTCGATCATCATCTTTTTCATACCGGCGGTAAACGGGACTGTACCGTAAATTCCGGCATAGGCAGTGTCAAGTAATTCAAAAAAACGATCGGCGTACAGATCAATGAATTCACGCGTGTTTTTCGCCTGTCCGAAATGAAGCTTATAGCGCTTCATGACATACTCCTCAAGCGATGTCAGTTTTTCTAAAGCAGCCTCATCGTCCTGCGGAAGGAAAACCCGACTTTCAACCCAGTCGACTTCTTTCCGGTAACCGCAGTTTTCAATCAGACGACCGTAGTACTCCGCGTTGTACTGTTCCTCAAAAGTTGAGAGCTGATCAAATCCGTCAATCAAAAGTCCTTCGCGTTCCAGATCGGAAAATCCGAGCGGACCGCAGACACTGTCCATTCCTTTGGATCGGGCCCATGTCTCAACTGCTGAAAAAAGTGCTCTGGCGACCTCCTGGTCATCCACTGAATCAAACCGGGTAAAACGCACACGCTTTTCCCCGGTCTTCTGATTGCCTGCTTTCTGTAAAATCCCGCTGATGCGTCCGACAGGTTTCCCTTCACGCAATGCAAGATAATAAACCGCTTCACAGGTATCGTAATAGACATAGTCCTTGCGGAAAATCTTTTTTTCATCCATGTAGAGCGGCGGCACAAAACAATCGTTGTTCCGGTAAAGATTCAGCGGAAAGTTCAGAAATACCCGCTGTTCCTTTTTCGTTTTCACCTCTCGGATCTCAACCATCTTTTCTTCCTCTTTCAGCGATGTTTTGCATGGAAACTGACACCGACAGTGTTCGGCCCGCAATGGCTCCCGGCGGTTGGATTGACATCCACCAGCTCGATGTTGAGATTTTCTCCCAAACGTTCCCTCAGAAGAGCACAAAGCTCCTTCGCAATCTCCGGCGCGTCGGTATGCGCGACGATCACGCGGTGATCTGCGACATGATCTCCGAGATCCTCGACGGTTTTTACAAGGCGCTCCACCGCCTTGGTGCGTCCTTTCTCCTTACCGACGCTCACCATCTTTCCCTCGCTGTTCATATGAATGATCGGCCGGACACCGAGCAGCGTTCCCATTGTTCCGGCAAGTCCGGACACACGGCCGCTGTGTTTGAAAAAACGCAGATCGTCAGCGAAGAAATAGACAGCAAAGCGATCGACTTCCTCTTTTGCCCAATTAAGAATCTCCTGCGGCGTTTTTCCCGCCTGATACAGGTCTCCGATCTCTTCAACAAGATTCAGACTGCCGATTGTAATTCCCTTTGTATCCACCGCATAGAAACTGCGATCAGGATATTTTTTTTGCAGTTCCTGAACCGCACGGTCCATGGCTTCGAACGTCATTGTCATGGCGCGCGAAAAATGAACATAGAGAATATCTTTTCCCTCTTTGAAGAAGGGTTCAAAATAGCTTTTGTACTGTTCTTCACTGATTGCGCTGGTGTTCGGAAGCACGCCGCCGCGCAGCCGGTCATAAAAGGCGTGCGAATCAAATGATTTGAAATCAACATAAGGATAAGTCGTCTCTCCGTCAATGCTGTACGGCATACTGATCAGATGATACCCGTATTGTTCCGCTTTCTCCGGGGTAAGATCTGTATCGGTATCAGTAAAAATCACATACATCTTTCATTCACTCCTATTCAAGCACAAAAATATAATCGTAAATCGGCTGTCCTCCGTCGATCATGATGGTTTCCGTTCGGGGATAAAGTTTTGTAACCGCATCATAAACGGACCGGGCTTCTGTCTCCTGTGTGCCGCATCCGTAAATCATCAGCAGGATATCGCTTTCACCGGCATTCATCCGTTCAAGAAGGGAAAGAGCTGCTTTCGGTTTTTCCGGAGAATCTGAAAGAATCTGTTTTCCGCAGAACCCTATATAGTCCCCTGAACAGATTTCGAATCCGTCAAGCTGAGAATCACGTGAAGCCTGTGAGACTGAACCGGTTTTTACACCGGCGATAATCTCCTCCATCTCCCCTATGATCGCTTCAGTGTTCTCCTCATTGGTATCAAGCATTGAAATCGCCGCATACCCTTCTCCGATCGTTTTGCTCTCAAGTACAATAATGCGTGCCTTGTCGTACAGCGCCGCAGCCTGCTGCGCCGTCAGAATAACGTTTCCGTTGTTCGGGAAGACAAAAATCGTCTCGGCGTTGATTGTTTCAAACGCCCGGATAAAATCCTCCGCTGCCGGATTCATGCTCTGACCGCCTTCAATCACGGCGTCACACCCGAGCGAAGAAAACAGGTTTTTGATACCGGAACCGCTTGCGACAGCGATAATTCCGTAGCGCTTATGCGGAGCCTGTTTCCTGAGCGGGTCCCGGTTCTCAGCAATTCGTTCGCTGTGCTGGAGAGTCATATTTTCAATCTTGAGCGTTAAAAATTCACCGAATTGCTGACAATGATTCAAAACAACGCCCGGTGTCATCGTATGGACATGGACTTTTACAATCGATCCCTCGCGAAACGCCACCACGCTGTTCCCGATTGTGTTAAGGTAGGAAACCAGCCCGGAAAGGTCAAAGCGCTCAATCTCCCCCTTGCTGCGCTGCAGACGAAGAAGGAACTCGGTACAATATCCATATTCGAGTACACTGTCCTCGGAAAAAAGCGAAAAGTCTATACGTGCAGACGCTGCCCCTTGCGTTTCCATTTCCGCCTCTTCCGCGGCAGAACCTTCAAGAGCGCTTTTCATACCTTCTGCGATACAGACAAAACCCGCGCCGCCGCTGTCGACAACGCCGGACTCGCGCAGAACATCAAGCAGATCCGGAGTCCGTTCAAGTGAGCGGCGCAGTTCCAGAAGAAAATCATCAAAAAAGCTTTCAGCAGTGCTTTCCCGGCTCACCCGATCCTCTGCATAACTGACCCCTTCACGGAAAACAGTCAGAATTGTTCCTTCCGTCGGTTCGGAAACCGCGTCATATGCTTCACGCACTCCCAGTGAAAAAGCATCGCACAGATCAGGAACGCCGGCTTCATCCTTTCCGTCGAGTCCCCTCGCGATTCCGGCAAAAAGACGCGACAGAATCACCCCGGAATTACCTCTCGCGCCGAGAAGCATGCCCCTTGCGGCCGAAGAGGAAACCCGTGAAATCGAATGCTCTTTTCCGGAGAGTTCCTGCGTTCCGGCGCTGATTGTCATATACATGTTGTCACCGGTATCACCATCCGGGATCGGAAACACGTTGAGGTCATTCACCGCCTGACGATGACGTTCCAGATTTACGGCTCCCTGACGAAGCATAGCCTCGAACAGGATTCCGTCAATTCGTTCTGCCTTCATAATCTATTCATTCCTTCAATTCGCTAAAAAGGTTGTTCTGACATATTTCTTCAGAAAAGCGCGGCAGAATCTGTGCGGATTCACTCCTGCTGTTTCTTGACTTATGCCACACATGTATATTATAATGAGCCAAAGATAAAAAAGAAAGCGCAAAAATAGTACTTCACACCATATTATGCCACACATTCATATGTTTTTGTGGCTTATTACACATAATCCGAAAAAAATGTTGATTAGGGGAATGAATGCAGAAGATGACTCAGAAAAAACCGGACCGAAGAGTATTGCGTACGAAGCGGTTGATCCGCAACGCTTTCGCGAAACTGCTGTCGGAAAAGAACGTCAATGATATTACAATCCGCGATATCACGGATCTCGCGGAAATCAACCGGAAAACTTTCTACAACTATTACAAGGGAATATTTGAGCTGATCGATGAAATCGAAAACGGCGTTGTTGACCAGTTCGATGCGCTTCTCAGCGAAAAGGATTTTCGGGAAAGTATGGAGAATCCATACGATGTGCTTCTAAAGCTGACCGGTGTTCTTCATTCAGATCCGGATTTCTACAGTCATTTTTTCACTGTCGGCGCAAACGGAAACCTGACGCTAAAGATCGTCTCTCTGCTCAAGGAGAAAACGAAAAGCGCCCTGATTTCACAGGTTGAGAATTCTCCGGAGGAAATCGACCTAGTCCTCGAATACGTTTTTTCAGGTATGTTCGCAGTATTTCGGATCTGGTTCAGTTCCGGCCAGATTCAATCTGTCGAGGAGATATCGCAGATTATCAGTACGATCTGTTTCAGGGGAATCAGAGGCATTATCCGCTATCGGGAAGAATAATAAAATAGTCTCAGTGAAGGCCAAATATGATTCCAAGCAGCTGTAATTCTTTTAAGAAGGTATCCTTTTCTTTATTCCGGAAATATGATACAATTATTTAAAATGGAGTTTTTGCGGACTTTGCGGAAAGGAGGAAAGTGTATGAAAAAAATCACGGTCGGCATTCTGGCACACGTAGATGCCGGAAAAACGACTCTCTCTGAAGCCATGCTCTTTCTTTCCGGCACAATCCGAAAATATGGCCGGGTGGATCATAAAGACACTTTTCTCGATACGAATCTGCTGGAAAAAGAACGCGGAATCACAATCTTTTCAAAACAGGCTATCTTTACATTCGGTGATACAAAAATCACCCTGCTTGACACTCCCGGGCACGTCGATTTTTCCGCCGAAACGGAGCGCACTCTCGGAGTACTTGACTATGCGATCCTCGTCATTAACGGAACCGACGGAATTCAAAGCCACACCCAAACGCTCTGGAGACTGCTTGCTTATTATCACGTCCCTACTTTTTTATTTATCAATAAAACCGATCTTCAGAACTGCGATCCCGATACTGTACTGCATCAGCTTAAGACCTCATTTGGAGAAACGTGTCTGTCTTTCTCCGGCTCCATTGAATCTCTTTACGAAACGATCGCTGTATCTGACGAAGATTCCCTGACAGAATTTCTGGAGACAGAATCTCTTTCCGTTGGAACGATTTCACGGCTGATCCGCGAACGCAAGATTTTTCCCTGCTATTTTGGCTCCGCACTGCGTCTTTCCGGTGTTGAAGATTTCCTGAAAGGGATTTCCCTTTACACTACTTCTCGTACTTATCCTGCGCAATTCGGTGCGAAGGTATACAAAATATCCTATGACACTCAGGGCACCCGTCTGACTCATCTGAAGATCACGGGCGGTTCTCTGAAAGTGAAAGACCTTCTGCGGCACAGTCCGAACGGGGAACCGACTGAAGAAAAAATAGATCAGATTCGTTTATATTCCGGGGCAAAATACGATCTTTCCGGTGAAGTCTCCGCAGGAGATGTCTGCTGCGTCACGGGACCTGAGAAAACATTTCCCGGCGAAGGGATCGGGCTCGAACGATCCTCTCCCGACGCGCAGCTTGTTCCTGTTCTGTCCTGCAAAATTATCCCTCCGAAAGATCTGAGCGTCCATGAGCTGTATACGAAGCTGTCACAGATTTCCCAGGAGGATCCTCAGCTGCATATCGTCTGGGATGACGCTCTCCACGAAATACATCTCCAGCCGATGGGCGATATTCAGCTGGAAATCCTACAGAAACGGATCTATGAACGTTTTGGAATTGAAATCTCCTACGGAGAAGAAAACATACTGTATAAAGAAACCATTCTGGAACCCGTAGAGGGCATGGGGCATTTTGAGCCGCTCCGCCATTATGCCGAAGTTCATCTTCTTCTTGAACCGGGAGAACGCGGCAGCGGTCTGCGCTTTGCATCCGCATGCAGCGAAGACTTTCTCGACCGGAACTGGCAGAGGCTCATTCTGACGCATCTGCGTGAGAAAGAACACGTCGGTCCGCTTACAGGATCCCCGATTACCGATATGAAGATCACGCTCGTTTCCGGCCGGGCGCACTTAAAGCATACGGAAGGAGGAGATTTTCGCGAGGCGACCTATCGTGCGGTGCGCCATGGGCTGAGATCGACGCGCGTACAGCTGCTTGAGCCCTATTACGAATTCCTTCTCGAAATTCCCTCTGAGCTTCTCGGCCGTGCTGTTTCAGACCTTCAGGCCATGGGCGCCGATTTCAGGACAGAATACCGTGAGGACGGTTCCCCCTTCCTGAGCGGGAAAGCCCCGGTTTCAAGAATGCGCGGCTATCAGAAAGATCTGCGTGCAGTGATGAGCGGAAAAGCTTCGCTTTCGCTGCGTTTCGGAGGATACGGTGAATGTCTTGACGCCGAAAAGGTCATTCAGGAGATTGGATACGACCCGGATCGGGATCTTGTCAACACCGCGGATTCCGTGTTCTGTTCCCACGGAGCCGGTTTCATCGTCAAATGGGATGAAGCAGTGAAATACATGCACCTTGAGACGATCAAAAAACGCGCGGAACATCGGGAAACTCTCGCACGCTTTCGGGAAAGCGCCTCCGCAATGGAACAGGATAAGGAGCTGATGCGGATCTTTGAAAACACGTACGGACCGATTGACCGCAAACGTTTTCTGCCGAAGGAAACCGTAGCTGCCGGAGAAGAAAACCGGCGTGCCGCGGAAGTACCTGATCTTCCCACAGAATTCCTGCTGGTTGACGGCTACAACATCATTTTTGCCTGGGATGAACTCAAAGCGCTTGCAAAGGAGAATCTGGAAACCGCGCGTGCGGCTCTGATCCATATTCTGAGCAACTACCAGGGTTTCCGCAAATGCAATCTGATTCTTGTTTTTGACGCCTATAAGGTTCACGGCGGCATCGGAGCAGTGGAAAAAGAGAATGATATCTTTGTCATCTACACCAGAGAGGCCGAGACCGCTGACATGTATATTGAGAAGACTACTTTTCAGCTCGGAAAAAACCGGAGAGTGCGTGTGGCAACTTCGGACAATCTTGAGCAGCTCATCATCTCCGCGCACGGGTCTTCACATGTTTCGGCACAGGCCTTCCGCGAAGAGGTGACGGCCGCAAACGAGGAAATCCGCAGAATACTGGAAAATCTGCGCTGAACATAAAAAAAGAGACGGAAAAAGCCATATGCTTAAGGCACTTTCCGTCTCTTTTATTATGCTCTTTCTTTATTCTGCGCTGTAATACAGGATCTCGACCGGTTCGTATCCCTCTCCGTAGCGGATCTCCAGCATAACTCCGGCCTGAAGTTTCTCAGGAGGCATCGCGAAAGCGGTTCTTTCCATTTCGAACTCGAACAGCTCGCCCTGCGCATCGTACAGGATCAGTTTCCACCTGGTTTCATCGGCTTTCTCAGCACTCTTCAGCTTCATTACGCTCATCCCGGGGGGGAGTTCAGCCGATGTTTGTGTTTCCACAGACGACGGTGCGGACGGACTGGCAGCAGGTTCATTTGCGATGGGTGCTTCACTTATCTCATCCCGTACCGCAATTTCCGGATAGCCCTCATTTTCCGACGCAGCCGGAAGCATGTCCGCTTCCTCCTCGTCGGAAACGCTGCCGTTCACATTGGCTCCGCCTGCCTCAAATATGTCTTCCTTGGCGGTGGCATATTCCGACATTGCCGCCGAATTCGCGGCTGCCAGACCCGGTCCGGCGCTTTTCGCAGAAAACATTCCGCTGAGCGAGACCGCCCCGTAACCGATTGATATGACCGCAACAAAGCATGCAGCCGCCACAGCCGCAACTTTCCAGGAAGATTTCTTGGAAGGAGTTTCGGCCGCCTCGAGAAGGTAGCGATCGTCAATCTCTCCGATCGCACGGATCATCTTTTCTGCTTTCAAATTGAAACTCCCTCCTTTCTGAGAAACTCACGCAGGCGCGTGCGCATACGGAACAATATTACCGCGGCGCGGTTTTCGCTCATGGAGAAACGTCTTGCTATCTCCGCGGGCGTGTCAAAATAGAAATACCGGCGAAGGAACATCTGACGGTGTTCTTTCTTTTCACCGGATAAGAAGCGGTTGATCAGTCCGGAAAGATCCTCTTCCCCGAAAGCTTCCAGCTCCGCGGACGCAACCACGTTCTCGATCTCATCCAGTGCAACCTCAACCGAACCGCCTCCGCGTTTTTCGGCATTGTTGTGCTCCAGGCGGTTGAGTGAGATATTTCTCGCTATTTTTGCAAGATAGGCTCCAAGATGCGCCGGCTTGGCCGGAGGAATCGCATTCCAGGCTTTAAAAAAGGTATCATTGAGGCATTCCTCCGCCTCAGACGGGTCGTGAAGGATGTTCTGGGAAATGCTGCGGCAGAGTGCGCCGTATTTTCTCGCACTCTCTTCGATCGCTTGCTCGCTGCGTTCAAAATACAGCTCCACGATCTTCTGATCCTCCATTTTTCCGCCTCCATTTCTTTAGACCGCCTTACGCAGCCCTTATTACATCCCTATCATATCTTTTTTTTATCATTTTGTAAAGATTATCGGCCGATCGGCTTGAACGCAGACAGGCACTCGCTATTGGGAACTGAAAAAAGGGCCAAAGCTCGTACGCTTTGGCCCTGGCGAATCAGATTCTACGGGCGAATACTCCAGCAGCAGTTTTTTGCTTTTTTCCCGCTGCCGCACGGACAGGGATCATTCCGGCCTACGCCTTTCCATTTATCCCGTTCTTCCGAAAGCAGCATTTCCATGATCTTCGGATTCGGTACGTTCTGACGCTGCAGCGCGCTGATTTTTCTGAGGGAAGGCGCCGCGTGGGAATAAAACCGGCGGATTCCGGCACAAAGATAATAGAGAGGCTTTTCAGGATCCTCGTCGGGAATGAAACGGTCCTTCGGACATCCGCCGTTGCAGATCGCGAGCGCCTCACAGCTTTTGCACCGCTCGGGCAAAAGCGCGCGTTTGCGTTCGCCGAACGCTTCCTGCTTTTCGCAGTCCGCCAGATCAGCCAGAGAGTCTTCAAGAATATTACCGATACGGTGGCGGGATTCCACGAAATGATCACAGGAAAAAACGCTGCCGTCGCGCTCCACAACCAGCACCCTTCCGCAGACCGGCGCCATTACGCAGAGACTCGGTGCAACGCCGGCAAGAATCGCGGCGCTTTCCGCAAAGAACTGAATGCCGCATCGCCCAAGGTCATGGAGTTTCCAGTCATCAAAGATCCTGCACAGAAACTCACCGTAATCTTCAGGCGAAACGGAATCCGGCGTCACATTGCCGTTTTCATCTCTCCGGACAATGGGGATAAACTGGATCCATCCCGTCCCGAAATTGCGCAGAGAGCGGTATACGGCAAGCGGATCCTTCGCGCTTTCAGATGTTACCGTACAGAGCAGATCCGGCAGAATCCCGTATTGTTTCAGGCGCTCGATCGCCGCTGCGCTGCGGTCATAGGAAACTCCCCCGCCGAGATCGCGCCGAAACTCATCGTGCACCCACTTTGCCCCGTCGATGCTCAGGCCGACGTCGAATTTCTCGCGTTTCAAAAAAGCGCACCATTCATCGGTCAGAAGCGTTCCGTTCGTCTGAAGGCTGTTCCAGCAGGAAAATCCATCAGGGAGATATTTTTTCTCGAGTGAAACCACTTTTTCGAAAAAATCAAGTCCCGCAAGCGCAGGCTCACCGCCGTGCCAGGTAAAGGAAACGACCGGGCCGGGTGAAGATTCCATATAGCTTTTAATAAAGCGCTCGAGCGTAGCGTCATCCATCACCGTAGGGTGCGGGAACAGACTGCCGGTATCCTTGGACAGATAATAGCAGTAGCTGCAGCGCAGATTGCAGGCGGAGCCTACGGGTTTTGCCATGATGACGAACGGCGCCGATGCTTTTTTTGTTTCAGGCAGCCCGGTCATTGCAATGTACTCCTTTGTTTATTTCAAATGCTTTTCAAAGAAGGCCGCGACTTTTTCAATCGAATCCATCGCCTGTTCCTGACGGTACATCTGATTGTGATAATACCAGATTCCATGTCCGGCACCGTCGTAGCGATGGAACTCATATTCCTTGCCGTTTTCCTTCAGTTTCTCCTCCAGGAGGTTGACTTCATCGGGAGAGGGAAATCTGTCCTCGTTGCCGAAAATACCCATTAACGGGCAGGAAAGCGCGGGAGTCAGGTCGATCGGCTGCTTGTCGCTGCCATTTTCCATCGTAAGCGGGGATCCGGCGACTCTGCCGCCCCAGCAGTCGACTGCGGCGTCAAGGCCTTCGAGCGTACATGCCGCGATGAAAGCATGGCGTCCGCCGGAGCACATGCCGATGATACCGACCTTGCCGTTCGACTTCTGCTGCGCCCGCAGGAAATTGATCGAGGTCTGGCAGTCGCTCATAACGCTCTTGTCAGAGACACCGCCGCCTTCGCGGACTTTCGCGGAAATCTCAGCAGGATTGCCGTATCCGAATTTTGAATAGATATCCGGACATACAACCGCATAGCCGTGTTCCGTAAATCTGCGGGCAGTCTCACGGCACCATTCATCCCAACCGGGCATATGAGGCACAAGTACGATGCTCGGGACCTTTTCCGAGGTAATCGGGCGGGAATAATAGACATTGAGTTTTTCCCCGTTTTCTCTCGGGATGCTGACAGTTTCGGCGATCATACCGGAATATGCACCGGTGTTGATATCGTTCCACATAAAGAATTTTCCTCCTTCATTATGTTATTGATTTTATTATATCTTTCCGAACAAAAAATAGCAAGAGCAGAGAAAAAAGATGTGCATTTCCCTCAGAATATGCTAAAATATAGGAAAGAATTGATTTTCCCGCGATGAGCAATACTTTTTTGAGAAAAGGAGTTTTGAGATGAACGTTTTTACGAAGGACACCACCTGGAAAGAGGTCTTTGACACCCCTGAGTTTTCTCCCTATATTCCCTATATCGCAATGTTCTATGATCCCGCAGCACCGCGAAGGATGGAAAACCTGACGCTCAGCTGCTTCGGAGAAGTAGGCGGAAGAGGAACAGCCTACGGATTCAACCGTCTACTTGAAAATCTGAAAAGCGGCAGGAAAATTGTGTTTCCTCTGAGCGAAGCGGATGAAAAAGGAAAAGCAGCAGTTCTCTTTCATTTTCCTGCAATCCAGAAGAAAAGCCGCAAATTCGCGCTTGTACTTGCCGGCGGCGGATACCGTTTTGTCTGTTCCGCTAGTGAAAGTTTTCCGATCGCCGCAAGGCTGAGTGAACTTGGCTATGAATCTTTTGTTCTTCACTACCGCTGCGGCGAGGGATACTATGCTCCTGCTCCGCTGGATGACCTTTCCTGTGCTGTCCGCTTTATACTGGATAACCGCGAGCTATTCGGCGTAGACACCGAGGGATACTCCGTCATCGGCCTATCCGCGGGTGCTCATCTCGTTGCAACACTCGGGACGGACAATCTTGGGTATCCGGTGCGTAACCTGCCGAAGCCCGGGATGATCGGTCTTGCTTATCCGGTAATCACAATGGGAGACCTGAGCCATTCCGGATCGCGCGAAGCGCTGTTCGGACCGGATCACAAAGAGGATCCGGCAATGATAGAAGCATATTCGATAGAAAAGCACGTTACACCTGGCTATCCCCCGGTCTTCCTCTGGCAGTGCAGCCGTGACAGCCTTGTCCCGATTGCCAACTCGCAGATGATGGCGAAAGCTCTTGAGGAAAACGGCGTTCCCTTTGTCTACGAAACCTATGATTCCGATGTTCACGGCTGGGGATTCGCACTGGGAGAGGAAGCCGAAGGCTGGGTCGACCGTGCCGCTGATTTTTGGGAAAAGCAAAGCTGATCCTTTCAACAGGATAAGAGCAGGGCATCGTCCCTGCTCTTTTTTGGTATTCAGATCAAAAAAGAAA
>ONSY01000185.1 GCA_900320605.1 uncultured Eubacteriales bacterium
CTTTCCCTGAATTCACAGCTTGAAACAGTCGACGGATATTTTACTCAGCGTGATGAAAAAGGTGTTGTTCATTATCTGAAGACAGATGAATCGGAGATTACAAAACAGCAGGCGGATAGAATCCGTGAAAGGAGTATTGAAGGAAAAGAACCTCAGTGGTACAGACTGTTTGATTTTGAAGAGGTCTTTCGGGAAGCAGTGAACTCACCGAAAATGAAAGAAGTACAGAACACAGCGGGAGGCGTCGAGATTACCTGGGAAGCCTTTGATGGTGCGGAGAACTATTGTGTTCTCAGAAAGTCTTCCGGTTCAGAACAATGGGTTCAGATCGGTACTACCGGGGAACTGGTATTTCTTGATGAAACTGCTCAGAGCGGAACAGAGTATGCCTATTCTGTCTGTTCGGTTACAGCAGACGGAAAAGAAAAGTTGAGCTCATTTGACCTGCTCGGACTGAAAACCCTCTATATTGCGGCACCGAAGCTTCTCAGCCTCAGCAACACGGATAACGGTATTGAGTTTTCCTGGGAGAAGAGCGGGGGGGCTGTCAGTTACCGGATTTTCAGAAGTGAGAAAGGGGTAGGCAGATGGGAACGTCTTGCCGATATCTCCGGAACCGTGTACATGGATCCTTTTACGGAGGACGGAAAAGAATATGTCTATACTGTCCGTGCAGTTTCGCCGGATGGAAGCAGATATTTAAGTTCATACGACCCTGAAGGCATATCTATCTGCCGTATTTGCCCGGACAGCATTGAAACTCCTTCTCTGAGCAGTTCCGAAAGCGGGAATTCTGTTTTCTCTTCTGAACGTGTAAATGACGGAAAGACTTCGCCTGGGTTTCGGATCTGGATTCTATGCGGGACGTTTGCCGTTCTTGCGGCGTGTGTCTTTCTTGCGGTTTTGTTTCAAACAAAAAGGAAATAAAAAAAGCTCTGCAAAAGACAGAGCTTTTTTATATAGACAGGTTTGTCAGGCGTTCGTTTGTCGGAAAAGAACGGCGATATATTCTTTTCCGGGGAGAGCTAATCTTGTCTTTCCGGAACAGCCGGGAATGATCTCTTTTGTCATCCCGAAAGTATCATAGATTTCTGCCTGATACGTTCTGTTTTCCGGAAGAAAATACTCACGATAAATCGGGCGCATGAAGCTGTGATAGAAGAGAATTACACTCTGATCAGATGTTTCCGCCCTCAGTTCATCCCACATACGGTCTTTACGGAGTGCGAGCGAGTTGTAATCAAAACTCTCAAGAATCTCTTTGAGAAATGCGATCCGTGCGGGAGAACCGCCTTCGAGTTTTCCGCCGTGAGACCAGAAAATAATGTTGTTTTCATGATAGTAGGTTTCCGAATGTCCGCCCCATCCGCCGCGCAGAGCACCCTCCCAGAATCGGCGTGTCATCTCCTCGGGTGAGATATTGCCCCAGCCGAGAGGAAGATTTCCTTCGTAGGCAATCTCATCAAGACATACGGGCTTATGATAGGTTTCAATCAGGGAATCCGTTTCCTCCGCTGTTCTGTAAAGGTCACAGCGCTGGAAACTGACATGCGTGATCCAGTCTTCAGAATGATTGTAAACGGTGAAGCAGTTATGGATGGAACGCAAATGACCATAGGGATCTTCCGCGCGGACAAATTCTCCGTATTCCCGCCACAGTCCGGTTTTCTGCGGCATCAGATCATATTCGTTTGCCATTGACCACCAGACATTATGGAAAGCGGAAAAGCGTGCGATTACATAGCGAATGTAACGCAGATCATCTTCCTTGCTCATATCGGAAAAGCCCCAGCGATCGTACGGATGGAAGAGAATCAGATCCGCTTCGATTCCCAGTGCTTCCAGATCGCAGATTGCCTTTTCAACAATATGGAAATACTCCGGACAAAACCGCATGAAATCGAAATGGTTTCCGCTGTGATCTTCGTTATAGTAGTTGAAGTTTTCCTCTGTCAGAATGGAGGCGTCCATCGGTTCGCCCTCAAAGGGGAAACAGGCCGGGTCGCGGAAATTGTAGATGTAATGCTTCGGAAACACGCAGAAGCGGATTTTCCTGAAAGGTGAATTTTTCAGTGTTTTCAGTGTCTCTTCATAAAGCTCCGGATTCTGGAGATGCCACACGTAGCAGGTTGTGCCGAAAGGCATACACGGCGTACCGTCAGAATATGCAAAGTGCGTTTCATTGCAAACTCCGGCGATACCGTGATTTTCCGGCTGATGAGGCAGAGCGGTGAAAGATCCGGAGAACGTCCGGTCTGAAAAGGTTCCGTATACATGATAGGAATATTCACCCGCCTGCATCGGCATGAAACGAATGATATATTTGCCGTCTCCGTCGTAGAATCCGCGGATGCACTTTATCTGATCCTTAAAAGAGAACTGTGCGAAAATCTCACGTTCGACGAAGGGATTGCCTTCCGCTACACCTTGAAACTCCGCTTCGAAAACTCCGAATTGGTATACTGGTTTCATTGGTCTTCCTTTCCTTTAACTTCCTGTGTGTCTGTTGTTTCAGTCTCGGTAACAGATGAGGAGACTGCAGCTAACTCTTCTGTCTGCTTTTTCTGATGTTTCTTCAGGCCGATCGTAATGAAATGCTGAATGACATAGTACAGAATCGCGGCAAGCGGTACCCCGAACAGAACGCCAAGAAGGCCGAACATCCTTCCGAAGATGATAATTGAAGTCAGTGTAATGACCGAGGGGAGCCCAAGAGATCCGCCGAACAGTTTCGGCTTGATGAAATAGGCATCAATCGCCTGTACAACGATCGCAAACACCAGATACCAGAGCGCGTTCCAGGGATTGGAAAATACAAGCAGCAATCCGGAGAACACCAGGGCGACGATCGGTCCGAAAGTCGGAATCATATTGCAGATTGCCGCAACTACGCTGATCAGCGGCGCGTAAGGCATATTGAAAATCAGCAGGAATAACAGGGATGCAACGCCGACAATCAATGCGTCAATGAAGTTTGTGCCGATGTAGCGCGACAGAATCCTGTCGCATTCGCTCAGAAAATGGTCAAGTTTCACACGCCATTTTTCAGGGAAGGCTGCCTGTTCCAGTGTTTTGGCAAAACGGAGCATTCGTTCCTTGTCCGCGAGCAGGTACATCGCGATGACAAACACAATCAGAGCATTGAAAAGACCTGTGCCGATGTCATAGAATGTTCCGGCTATCGATTCAATACTTTGCGGCAGCCAGGATATGAGACCCTTCAATGCGTTATCCCAGGACCCGAACAGTTCTTCGAATTTGAAGTTGAGTCCGCGGTTTACCAGATTCTTCTCAAGATTCGCAATGAAATCCTTCGCGGAGGTAATATAGGAATTCAGGTTTTCGGAAAGCGATTCCACACTGGTGATAATGTTCGGAATCATTGAGAACGCCAGGAAAGACAGGAAAGCAAGGAAGATGATGATGGTGAAGAAAAGAGAAAGGCCGCGTCTGACACTCGGCTTTTTCAGTTTGAAGAGAAGTTTTTCCTCAAAGAAACGAACCAGCGGCCAAAGAATATAGGCGATTGCAATACCCCAGATCAGGGGAGACAGATAGCTGATGATCTTCGAGAAAATTGCGAAAACAGAACGGATGTGCGTCAGCAGAATATATACGACCACGACGGTGCTGAGAGTCAGCGCGAGTGCGACATACCGGTTCTTCATAAGGAATCTGCGTTTCTTCATGATACAACATCTCCTTTATACCATATTTTACCCCTCAGAATATGATGTTGTCAATCTTGAATAAAAAGACTGGATGGAGAGGCAGCAATTCCTTTCAGACCATTGATTTACGGATGGTAATATGATATGATTTATTCGGTATCCGCATATTGGGCAAGATGGTGTTATCATTTAAGGAGGAACTATTGATGTATGACTTTAAAGCTGTAACGCTCGGCATTGTTTCCACACGGCGGGATACGTTTCCGAGCCCGAAAAAAGCGATTGAGATCAACGGCAGAATCATGGAACGGATTCGCCCGTTTGTAGACTCTCTCGACGGGGTTACTGCGGTCTACGCCGCAGATGTTGTCCCTGACGGATTAATCTGTGAACTGCCTGAAACCGATCGCGTGATTGAATACTTCCGCGAAAAGAAAGTGGATGCAGTTCTGATGCTTCACGCGAACTTCGGCCAGGAAGAGGCGGTCGGACGTCTTGGTGCCGCTCTGCGTGTGCCGATGCTGCTCTGGGGTCCCAGGGACGGAAAAAAAGGAAGTGACGAAGGTTTCCGTGACGGCGATACACAGTGCGGAATGTTTGCTTCCACCCGTGCGCTGCTGCGTTGGGGTGTAACGTTTACCTACGCTGACAATACATGGCTTGAGGATCCTGAGATTGAAGCGGAGATTGAAAAGTTCACGCGTGTTGCCGCGGTGGTAAAGGCATACCGCAACATGCGGATTCTTCAGATTTCGAGCCGTCCGCGTCAGTTCCTTTCCGTGAAGATCAATGAGAGCGAACTGATGGAAAAATTCGGGTTCCAGCTGACGACAATCGAAACAACATTACTGATGGAGAAAGTCAAGGAAATCCGCGAAAACCGCGAAGCAGAGCTTCGGAAGGCTTTGCAGGATTGGGAGAACCGTTATGATTTTTCCGGTGTACCCGAGGAAAACCGCCTTTCGATGGCGTCGCTTGTGTTTGCGATCCGGGATTTCGCAGAGCAGTATAACTGCAATACGGTAGCCTGTGAATGCTGGAACGTTCCGGAAGCCGCCTGCGGCGTGTCCGGCTGTATGTCCTTCGCGGTGCTGGAGGATATGGGAATCACGGCATCCTGCGAATGTGATGTGAACGGTGCAATCTCAGCAGCGTTCGCACGTGCCGCCGCAAGGGGTGACAGCGCCGCGTTTTTCGCAGATGTGACAGTACGTCATCCGAGCAACGACAACGCCGAACTGATGTGGCACTGCGGACGTTATCCCGCTTCGCTGACACGAAGCGAAAAACCGAAAGTCGATCCGGAAGGCCAGCTGTATCATGAGCTGAAAAAAGGCGACATTACGATGATTCGTTTCGACGGAACCAGGGGTCAGTACTATCTCTATGCCGACGAAGGCCGCGGCGTTGACGGCCCGAAGACCCAGGGTGCCTATGTCTGGCTCGAGGTGGAGAACTGGCCGAAATGGGAACGTAAACTGATGTACGGCCCCTATATTCATCATATGGCGGGAGTATACGGAAAATATAAGGATGTAATCCGCGAAGCGTGCAGATATCTCGATATCAAGTTTGACTGCGCGGATATTGAAGTGGAATACCGGTAAGACGGAGATTTCGGAGAAATTCTCAGAACAGCTTCGTGAAATCCGTTTTTCAGACGGCGGACTTGATGCCCTAGGCAACTGTTCAGGCAAATCATACAGAATAAACGAGTGCGTTCTCAATATGAACGATACAAACAGGGTGATAACATGAGAAATGTATTTAAGGAAGTCGGTTTTTCCGATGAAGAAATCAACCGCAAACTGCGCGAAGTAGAGTATTCTTTTTTTGAAGATCCTGAAGACCATCTCTTTTTCCCTGTCGGAGAAGATATGGCGTATATCGAGGATACCGGTAACAATGATGCCAGGACGGAAGGCATGTCCTATGGGATGATGATGTGTGTCCAGCTGAATCGTCAGGCGGATTTCGACCGCCTCTGGAAATGGTCAAAGACATTCATGTTCCAGACAGAAGGAGAATTCAAGGATTATTTCGCCTGGTCCTGCAAGACAACCGGGGAGAAGAATGCCGAAGGCCCGGCACCGGACGGAGAGGAATACTATGCAATGGCGCTTCTCTTCGCTCATCGCCGCTGGGGAAGCCGCGAAGGGATCTTCAATTACGAAAAAGAGGCACGCGCCATTCTTTCCGCCGTACTGCACAAAGGAGAAGCGGGGAGAGCAGGGGATCCGATGTGGAACCGCGAAAACGGGCAGATCCTGTTTGTTCCGGGAAGCCCTTTCACAGATCCTTCCTATCATCTTCCGCATTTTTACGAGCAGTTCGCGCTGTATGCGGATGAAGATGACCGTGCGTTCTGGAAATTTGCAGCTCAGAAGAGCCGTGAATTCCTGATTACAGCCTGTGATCCGGAAACCGGTATGAATCCGGAGTATTCGACTTTTGAAGGGAAACCGTTTGTCCGGGAGGGATCACGCTGGCGTCATGACTGGTTTTATTCCGACGCATACCGTACAAGCGCAAATCTCGGAATGGATGCCCTCTGGTACGGAATCGATGTCGGTCAGTATCAGGCGGCCGGGAAACTGGCAAAATTTCTGCTGCCGCACGACTTCGGACGGGAGACCGTTTTTGAAATCGATGGAACCGCGGTAGAAGAACCCGTCAAGCATCCGCTTGGTGTTCTTGCCGCGACGGCTGAAGGAGCGCTCTGTTCCAAAGATCTCTCGGCCGGGACACTTTCTCCCGAAGATGAAGCATTGCGTGAATTTGTAAGAAAACTTTTCCTTGAACCGATGCGCCGCGGAAAGATGCGCTATTATGACAACTGCCTCGCATTGTTCGCGCATCTTGCGCTTTCCGGGAGATATCAGATCTACTGATGAATCGATGCGGCAGGTATTCCTGCCCGGAATGATGAACAGATCGCTATTGAAACGCAGATTCCTCTGATCGGGAATCTGCGTTTTTTTGGGTTCTCTTTTTTGAAATCTGAGATTCTCTGAAATAAAAGAACACTGTCAGAGTCTCTCTGGCATTCGTCTTTTTATCCTTACGGATACAGAATTATTAAACGCGGTGTTTCGTGATTTTCATGCCTTTTTGATTGCAATGACGAGGAGAATCAGCTATAATAAAACCGTAGAATACGACAGGAGGCTGCCAGATGGATAAGCGCCTTGAAAAAATATTATACGAAGTTGAAAAACCTGCGCGGTATATCGGCGGAGAGCCGAACAGTATCATCAAGGATAAAACGAAGGTATCCGTCCGCTTTGCGTTCTGCTTCCCCGATCTTTACGAGATCGGGATGTCCCATCTGGGAATCAAGATTTTTTACGGAGCGTTCAACGCGAGACCCGATTACTGGTGTGAACGGGTCTATGCTCCGTGGATTGACATGGAAGCGAAAATGCGCGAGAATTCGATTCCCCTCTACGCTCTTGAAAGCGGAGACCCGATTTCCGAATTTGATTTTATCGGTTTTACGCTTCAGTATGAGCTTTCATATACGAATGTTCTCAACATGCTGGACCTCGGCGGAATACCGCTGCGTTCCGCTGACCGCCATGAGCTGTTCAATATAGTAGTCGCCGGCGGTCCTTGTGCCGCAAACGCTGAGCCGATTGCTGATTTTATTGATATTTTCTTCATCGGCGAAGGGGAAGAGGTTGACCTTGAAGTGATGGACCTCTACAAAGCCTGCCGCGAAGAAGGTGTTTCAAAAGAGGAGTTCCTGCGGCGCGCAGCAAAGATTGAAGGGGTATATGTACCGTCGCTTTATGATATTTCCTATAAAGACGACGGAACCGTGGCCTCGATTACGCCGAAGGACGGTGCTCCCGCAAAAATCAGAAAACGCATTATGCCGGATATGGACGTTTCCTATTACCCGGAAACGTTTGTCACACCCCTGATTGAGATTGTTCACGACCGGACCGTAGAGGAGGTCTTCCGCGGCTGTATCCGCGGCTGCCGCTTCTGCCAGGCGGGTTTCATGAACCGTCCCGTCCGTGAGAAGAGTCCTCAGGTAATTTCGGATCAATGCCGTGCGATCTGCGAGTCCACCGGCTATGATGAGATTTCACTTTCTTCTCTCAGTACGAGCGATTACTCAAGGCTTGATGAACTGCTCGATCTTCTGCATACCTGGACGGATGACGAAAAAATCAGCATTTCGCTTCCATCGCTTCGTGTCGACGGTTTTTCAACCGCCCTGACAGAAAAGATCAAATCTGTCCGAAAAGGCGGGCTTACATTCGCTCCGGAAGCGGGAACACAGCGCATGCGCGATGTGATCAATAAGGATGTCACAGAGCCGGATCTCAAAAAAACGGTTGATATCGCCTTTTCGGAAGGCTGGAATAAAATCAAGCTGTATTTTATGATCGGTCTGCCTACGGAGACTTACGAAGATGTTTCCGGAATCGCCGAACTTGCCCAGATGGTTGCGGATGAATACGATTTTCATGCGCCGCAGAATGTGCGAGCGCGCGGCAACGTCACGGTTACCATCAGTACGGCATCGTTTGTGCCGAAACCGTTTACTCCGTTTCAGTGGGAACCGCAGGATCCGATAGAGACGCTGCGCGACAAGCAGATGCATCTGGCGAAAAGTGTCCGTTCCCGCCGCGTGCGGTATAACTGGCATGATGCCGATACGAGTTTTCTCGAGGCGGTTTTCGCCCGCGGCGACAGAAAACTGGGAGCGGTTCTGCTTGAGGCTCAGAAGCGCGGGATCCGTTTTGACGGTTGGGAGCAGTGTTTCTCCCTTGAACGCTGGCTGGAGATCTTCCGTGATCTATCCATAGATCCTTCTTTTTACGCCAACCGGCGCCGGTCTTTCGACGAGATACTGCCGTGGGATCATATTGACTACGGTGTTTCCAAAAAGTTTCTGCAGCGCGAATGCGAAAAAGCCTATCGTGCAGAGATTACTCCGAACTGCCGCTCGAAATGTGCCGGATGCGGGATCAATTCATTCTGCGGCAATGTAAAGGGAGGTGTCTGTCCGTGAACGGAGATATCCGACTGTGGTTCTCAAAAACGGGACCTCTGCGTTTTACTTCTCATCTCGACTTTATGCGTTATTTCGGGCGCGTGCTGAAGCTTTCGAAACTTCCGGTCTGGTATACGCAGGGATTCAATCAGCGGATCTATTTTGCTTTCGGGCAGCCTCTCTCGCTCGGAATGAGCGGAAGACGTGAGTTCTGCGATCTGTCGCTGACGCAGGATGTTCCGAAGGAAGATATTCTCCGTGCTCTTCGCAGCTATAACGCCCAGGGATTTGAGGTTTACGACGTAACTGTACCGCAGATGAAACTGGGTGAGGTTTCTTTCGGGGAGTATGAAGCTCTTTATCTGCCCGAGGACGCGACGCCTCAGGAACTGTTTCAGAAAGTACGCGAAATTCTTTCCCAGCCCGAGTTCCTGATCCAGAAAAAAACGAAAGCGCGCGGCGGAGTCAAGACCCTTGATCTGATGCCTTATCTCGCGACGATCGAGTTTGCCCAGCGGGAAGACGGTGTTTTCGCGCATATGATTCTTCCGTGCGGAAGCAGCCGTGAAAACGTCAGCCCGAAGCTGGTTTTTGAGGCGATTCGGGATTTTTCGGGCTATTCAATTTTCCAGCAGATCGAACGGATCGGGTTTTATAACGCTGAGAAAGAAAGCTTTCTATAAATTGAAAATAATACTTGCATCTTACTGAAGAATGTGTTATAGTATTTGAGTATCTGAAATCTTTCGGTCGGTTTGTCCGATCGTCAGGGTTCAATTGAGGGACAAAACCCGAATTTGAAGCGGACAGTCCTCTGCGATGGTTTGCGCATGAATGTCTGAAAATTAAGGAGGAAAATTTTAGAAATGGATGCACTTAAACTCATTGCGGAATCTTCTGAGAAGAAAGAACTGCCCGTATTCGGTATCGGTGATACCGTTCGTGTCAGCGTAAATATCCGCGAAGGCGAAAAAGAAAGAATCCAGATGTTCGAGGGAACAGTTATCGCCCGCAAGGGAGCCGGTATTTCCGAAACCTTTACCGTACGCAGAGTTTCCTACGGTGTCGGCGTAGAAAGAGTATTCCCGCTTCATTCGCCGAATGTAAGAGGCGTTCAGGTCGTTCGCCGCGGCCGTGTTCGCAGAGCTAAGCTTTACTATCTCCGTGACAGAGTCGGTAAGGCTGCGAAAGTCAAAGAGCGTCTTAAATAAGAGTTTGAAAAGGGACAATTCAGGTTGTCCCTTTTTCTCATTTTACGGTGTTTTCAGTATGATCACAGAGGGAGGGAGCGGCATTGAGAGGAGCTCACTTCAAAAAAGAAAAAGAACCTGAACATTTTAAAGAAAATCCGGCGCGTTCCGAGCAGAGTTTCGATGAAAAAGCCAAAGATACGGCCGCACCCGAAGATGCTCAGATGGTCCTTGCACAGATAGACGAGCTTACGGAGCAGATTCTGGATGAGAGACCGGCCAAACCGAATCCCGCAGAACACAGCGTAAGAAATCTATATTCTGAGAATAAGGATTTCGGACTGATGCTTGAAGAAGTGCTTCATGATCTGGGACTGGACGACGAAGAAATCCGCCGGGCCAAGGAACAGACACCAAAGCCGGCAGCTGCGGATGTGACTCCGCCTCCGGCGTTTATACCGACTTCTTCACTTGAAGCGAGCATTGAGAAACTCGAGAAGGAACTGACAGCGGCAGGGCAGCCGCTGATTCCTCCTACACGCGAAGAA
>ONSY01000149.1 GCA_900320605.1 uncultured Eubacteriales bacterium
AACGATCCGGCTTTTCAATTTTAACAAAGAACTTACTGAACGTTCGCTTTGAGGATTTCGAGCTGTTCACGAAGTTCCTTCGGCAGCTTGTCGCCGAACTTCTTGTAATGCTCTTCGATCTCAGCAGCTTCCTTGCGCCAGACTTCCTTGTCAACGTCAAGGATGGACTTGAGTGTGTCAATATCCATGTCAAGATCGGTAAGGTCGATGTCTTCAGGTTTCGGAACATAACCGATTGCGGTTTCCTGAGCATCTGCGGTACCTTCGCAGCGTGCGATGATCCAGTTAAGCACACGCATATTGTCGCCGAATCCGGGCCAGATGAAGTTGCCTTCATCGTCAGTACGGAACCAGTTGACGTTGAAGATCTTCGGAGCTTTATCTCCAAGACGCTTGCCCATATCGAGCCAGTGCTGGAAATAGTCGCCCATATGATAACCACAGAAAGGCAGCATGGCCATCGGGTCTCTGCGGACTACGCCGACTGCGCCAGCGGCGGCAGCGGTTGTTTCAGAAGCCATAGCGGAGCCAATGAACACACCGTTGACCCAGTCTCTGGACTGATAAACCAGCGGAGCACATTTAGCGCGGCGGCCGCCGAAGATAATCGCGGAAATCGGAACGCCGGCGCCCTTGTCGAATTCAGAGGAGAGGCAGGGGCAGTTGACTGCCGGTGCAGTGAATCTTGAATTCGGATGAGCAGCGCAGGTGGATTTGTCGTTTTTGTCGAATTTGTCCGGAGTCCAGGGCTCGCCTTTCCAGTCGATCGCATGTTCGGGCGGATTCTTGTTGAGACCTTCCCACCAAACCGTGTTGTCTTCGAGATTCAGCGCTACGTTCGTGAAGATAGAGTTCTTCTTCGTGGAAGCGAGAGCGTTGAAGTTGGATTTTTCATTGGTTCCGGGAGCTACGCCGAAGAATCCGTTTTCAGGGTTGATGGCGTAGAGTCTTCCGTCTTCGCCGATTCTCATCCAGGAGATGTCATCGCCGACGGTCCATACTTTATATCCTTTTTCACGCAGATATTTCGGCGGGATCAGCATCGCGAGGTTGGTTTTGCCGCAGGCAGACGGGAAAGCAGCAGCGACATATTTGATTTCACCCTTCGGATTCTCAAGGCCGAGGATCAGCATATGTTCTGCCATCCAGCCTTCCTTCCAGCCCTGGTAGGAGGCAATACGCAGCGCAAAGCATTTTTTGCCGAGAAGGACGTTTCCGCCGTAAGCAGAGTTGACGGAGATAATGGTGTTATCCTCCGGGAACTGGCAGATGTATCTTTTTTCTTTATCAACGTCGCATTTGGCATGAAGACCGCGTACCCAGTCATTGCTGTCGCCGAGGACATCCATGACTTTCGGGCTGACACGGGTCATGATCGCCATGTTGAGCACAACATAGATGGAATCGGTAACTTCAATGCCGACTTTTGCAAGCGGAGAGCCGATCGGACCCATGGAGTACGGGATGATATACATCGTTCTGCCTTTATAGGTGCCGCGGGCGATGTCATAAAGTCTCTTGTACATTTCCTGCGGGTCACACCAGTTGTTGGTGGGGCCGGCATCCTCCTGTTTGCGGGAGCAGATGAATGTACGGTCTTCAACGCGGGCAACGTCGTTGGGCTTCGTTCTATGGAGATAGCAGCCCGGGAGTTTTTCTTCGTTCAGCTTAATCATTTCGCCCGTTTTGCAAGCTTCGGCGCGCAGCTGTTCAAGCTGTTCGTCGCTTCCGTCGATCCACAGAACCTGATCAGGCTGGAGCAGTTCTTTCATTTGCTCGAGCCATTCAAGTACAGTTTTGTTCTTTGTCATTCTATTTCTCCTTCCGGCGTTTTCGCGCCAATGATTCTGTGTTAATAAGATAACCACATTCAAATATATTGTAATACAAAATGACCTAATCCGCAAGAGGAAATTTGCCATATTTGTAGAGAACAAGCCCCGTCAGAAAGGTTTCTCGAGGTCGGCGGAAGGCGATGCGTTGAGGCGCATATCCGAAATGTTTCCAGCGGAAAACTCAAAGAAACCCTGCGCCGCGATCATCGCGCCGTTGTCGCCGCAGAGAGAAAGTTCCGGCATGAAGAAAGCAAAGCCGTTTTTCTCACAGAAGGCGGGCAGTTCACGGCGCAAGAGAGCGTTTGCGGAGACACCGCCGGCGATCGCGATTTTCTTATATCCGGTTTCTTCTGCCGCGAGTGAAATATGAGCGATCAAGTCTTCTACGACCGAACGCCGCAGGGAAGCGGAAATATCGGCAACCGGAATCTCCGTGCCGAGCTGTTCAAAATGATGGATCTGATTGATAACGGCAGTCTTGAGACCGGAAAAGCTGAAATCGAGCGGAGCGTTCTCAACGGAAGGTTTCGGGAAGGAAAAAGAGTCCGGGTTTCCCTCTTCGGCGATTCTGTCGAGAGCTACGCCGCCGGGATACGGCAGTCCCATCGCCCGTGCGGTCTTGTCAAAGGTCTCTCCGGCCGCGTCATCGCGGGTAGCTCCGAGCGGACGTAAAACCGTATAATCCTCAACGGCGATAAGGTCGGTATGTCCGCCGGAAACCACCAGACAGAGAAACGGAGGCTCCAGAGATGGATTGGAAAGGTAGTTTGCCGCGATATGACCGCGGGTGTGATGAACAGCGACAAGCGGAATACCGCTCGCAAGGCAGAGCCCTTTTGCAAAATTGACTCCGACAAGCAAAGAACCGATCAATCCGGGAGCCGCGGTTACGGCAACAGCGGAAATATCCGAAAGAGAAACGCCGGCCTGATCCAGTGCATCCCGGACGATCTGGGAAATCACTTCCGTATGACAGCGGGAGGCGATTTCGGGAACGACGCCGCCGAAGGGACGGTGCCGCGAGATCTGCGTGTAGACGGAGTTTGAAAGAATCTTTCTGCCGTTTTCAACAACGGCTGCCGCAGTTTCGTCACAGGAGGATTCTATTCCGAGTATTTTCATGTCATTCTCCTTTTAGCGTTTTCGTGTAGAGGATTGCGTCCTCTGAAGGATGTTCATAATAACCGGGCCGGATTCCGGCGCGGAGGAACCCGCAGGATTCGTAAAGCGCTATTGCCGCCGCGTTTGAAGCGCGAACCTCGAGTGTGATAAACGAACATTTCTCCTCTGCCGCGCGGGAGATGAGATGGCAGGTGACAGCCCGGCCGAGGCCGAACCCGCGAAAGGCCGGCAGGACGGCGATGTTGTCGATATACGCTTCGTCGAGAACAATGTGCATTCCCGCATATGCGGCGGTTTTTCCGAAAACAGAAAGCGTAAAAAAGCGCGCTGTCGGCGAGGAAACCTCCTCAAGCAGCGAGTTGAGACTCCAGGGAGTCTCGAAGCTTTCCCGTTCGATCTGTGCGGCTTCTTCGGCGCTTTCCGCAGTCATCGGGATAATTTCAGGGTGGAAAATCGAACGTAAAAAGATACGAACGGCCTTAAGAAGCGCATCGCGGCAGCGGCGGTAGACCGAAAGATCTCCTCCGAAAGGGTCGATGATTTCCGGATCGGGACAATAGATTTTGGAAGAAGGAATGCCCAATGAAAGCAGAGCGTACTCGTGGCGCTTCGTCATGACAAAAAACCAGTCGGCTTCAAGATCAGCGCCGTCAAGAGCGTGTGATGAATCCCTCAACGGGACGACTCCGATTTCGGCAAGAGCGGTTTTTGCGTTATCGCTGATCCGCTCCGGAGTATATACGCCGAGACCTGCACTCGCGGCTGTGATCCCGGACAAGCCGAGGGTTTCTATCAGTTTCTGAAAAACCGCTTCAGCCATGGGGCTGCGGCAGGTATTGCCTGTGCAGAGAAAGAGCACTTTCATGAATCTCATCCTTTCGCATCAAACCATGTTTTGCCGACAGAGGAATCGGCAATCATAGGGACACGCAGTGAGACGGCGTTTTCCATTTCTTCTGTCAGGATCGCCGCAGTTTTCTCCGCTTCCTCCTCGGGAGCCTCTACGATCAGTTCATCGTGAACCTGGAGAATCAGCTGAGCGCGGAGTCCTTCTTTTTTCAGCCGGTCATAGACACGGATCATCGCGATTTTTATGATATCCGCGGCAGCGCCCTGAATCGGCATGTTCTTAGCCACACGTTCTCCGAAGGACCGCAGATTGAAGTTGCTCGAGGAAAGTTCCTGGAGGTATCTGCGACGATGGAAGATGGTTTCGGCGTAGCCGCGATCCCGCGCAAGCGCGACGGAACGGTCGAGATATTCACGAACTTTGGAAAAATGAGCAAGATAGTTTTCGATATAACGTTCTGCTTCTTTTCGGGAGACGCCGATATCCTTTGACAGAGAAAAGGCACCGATTCCGTAGACAATTCCGAAATTAACCGCTTTCGCACGGGAACGCATCTCGGGACTTACCATCTCTTCCGGCATACCGAAGACCTGTGCCGCGGTTGAGCGGTGAATGTCCTCGCCGCGCCGGAAAGATTCAATCATGTTCTCGTCGCCGGCTACATGAGCGAGAACACGCAGCTCAATCTGGGAATAGTCCGCGTCAACCAGAACACATCCCTCTTTCGCGATAAAGAAGCGGCGCAGCTCCCGTCCCTGCGCGGTGCGGACAGGAATATTCTGGAGATTCGGCTCAGTCGAACTGATGCGTCCGGTGCGTGTTTCTGTCTGGTTAAAACTTGAGTGAATGCGGCCGTCTGCAGAGACGACCTTGAGCAGTCCCTCGCAGTAGGTGGAATTCAGCTTTGTCAGCGCACGGTAGCGCAGGATCGCATCCACCACCGGATGATCATACCGCAGATTTTCGAGAACATCCGCGTTGGTGGAATAGCCGCTCTTGGTCTTTTTCCCGTGAGGAAGATGCAGCTTTTCAAACAGCGTTTCACCGAGCTGTTTCGGGGAATTAATGTTGAAAGTGCAGCCGGACAGGGACCAGATTTCTTCCTGCAGCGCGGAAATCTCGGATTTCAGTTTCTCTCCGTATGCGGCAATTCCGGCACGATCGACCGCGAAGCCCGTATGTTCCATGGCGGCAAGAACGCGAGCGAGAGGCAGTTCAATCTCAAAAAACAGCTTTTCCTGATTGTTTTCGCGAAGTTCGGAAATCAGACGGTCTGACAGCGCGCTGATTACAGCAGCTTCCCGGCAGCGCTCGTCATCAAAGAGGGGGATCTCCAAACCGTACTGAGCGGCAAGCCGGAGCGGAGAATAGTTGTTTGAAGAGGGATTGATCAGATACGCGGCGAGCTCAAGATCCATGGAAACATTCCGCAGTTCCGTACCAAGATCGTCTGCGGCTTTATACAGCGCTTTGACAGATACGGTGCGCTTCGGAATCGGGAGAACGCAGAACGCACGGAAAAACGCGTCATCACAGCGCACGTCGAAGATCGTTTTATCAATCATAAAGAGGAATCGGACAATCCCGGTTTCATCTGACTCA
>ONSY01000031.1 GCA_900320605.1 uncultured Eubacteriales bacterium
ACGGATTCCTTCGTATCCGGCGCCGTCGAGCATTCCGGCGATCCGTCCGAACACAAGGTTCGCGATCAGCATTCCGCCGATCTGGAAAGGAGATTTGAGCGCGTTCTGCGCGCTGGTCTTGAGATGGTCCGGAGCCATGTTGTAGAGGAATTCCACAACACCGACGATCGTGGGCACGAGCATGATTCCGTTGAAAGCCATCGTCCAGACGAGTACCCAGGGGTTGCCGCTGAACGCCGCGATCGTGTAGCGGATCGTGCCGGCGGCCATAACGCAGAGCATCGATTTCTCAACGCCGATGCGCTGCATCCATCTGCGGCCGGGGCCGATGTGGAACGGAACCTCCGCGAGGCCCATAATCATATTCGCGATTCCGACGTGGGTATAATCTCCGCCGAGACGACCCATGAAGATACCGAAATATGTTCCGTTAAAGGAGTTGCACATCATATAGGTCGCCATGAGAATCAGGACATTGCGTACGCGCTTGTTCTTGAGCATGACGTAGACACTCTCGCCTTTTTCTCCTTTTTTCTTTTCCGGACGGGGACGTCGGATGTTTTCCGTTTTCGGCAGACAGAACGCGCAGACCAGCGTCAGGATCATGGAAGCGATATAGATCGGGAAGATCAGCGTTTCTTTTTTGCTGAGCCAGAAACCGGCGAGCAGCGCCATCAGGGAGAATCCGAAGGTTCCGGTCATGCGGATCGGGCTGTAGTTCCAGCCGTTGCGGCGCGCGTGCTCGATCGTGATGGTTTCATAGACGCCGTGCATCGGCTGATTGAAGATGGAAAAAACGATCATCGCGATCGCGAGCATCAGAACGCCCTTCGCGAAATTAAAGAAGACCAGCGTTGCGATGATCAGCATCAGTTCGATGATCAGAACGGTATTCTTCGTTTTCGCTCGATCCGCGAGCATTCCCCAGACCGGGTATGCGATGAGGCTGATGACCTGAATGATTCCGTTAACGAGACCGATCGTCTCGGATTTCATTCCGGCGTTGCTCAGATACATCGAGATGAAACTTCCGTAGATTGCGCCGCCGAAGAAGACGACGAAATAGAATATATAAAAAATCAGTGGGTTTTCCCGTTTCTGTTCCAAGTTCACTGCTCCGTTTCCGATATGGATTTTTTCAAAAACGCCTTTTCTATTCTAAGTGTTTTGAAAAGCTTTGTCAATAACGCGCGTAAGGAGAAAATGAATATTTCGAAATATATTGACGGAGTACTCCGATAAAAGCGGTCCCTCTCCGAAATTCGGAGGGAACCGCTCTGATAGTGAGGAAAAGGTATCAGTTTCAGCTCTGCGCCGCTTTGAGCGCGGCCGCGGCCGCGGCGCGTTCGGCGCATATTTCCTCCCATGTCCTCTCTTTTTTCATCTTTTCCGCGAATTTGTGCAGTTCCTGCGGAATCGCGATCCTCTGCGGACAGATTGTCGCGCAGCGGCCGCAGGCGATACAATCACTCGCACGCTTTCCGTCGCCTAAAGAGGAATACCGCGCGGAAATATTGATGCTTGAAGCCATCGAAAGATCATTTGCCATATTGAGAAGTGCAGGGATATCGAGCTTCATTGGGCAGCCCTTCGTGCAGTAGCGGCAGGCGGTACACGGAATGAAATCAGCAAGTGAATCGGCGATTTCATAAAGCAGCGCAGTTTCTTCCCCGGAAAGCGGTTTTTCATCCGAGAACGTCTTGAGGTTATCCTCAAGCTGTGCCGGATTTGACATGCCGCTCAAAACGAGTGTCGGTTTCGGGACACTCTGAAGCCAGCGCAGTGCCCAGGAAGCGATGCTTTCATCGGGGCGCAGCGCGCGAAGCTTCTCTTCGGTTTCAGATGAATAGGAAGCGAGTTTTCCTCCGCGCAGCGGTTCCATGACCCAGATCGGGATACCGGCTTTCTCGAGAAGTTCGACTTTCTCTTTCGCCTGCTGCAGTTTCCAGTCGACGAAATTGAGCTGGATCTGGCAGAATTCCATCTCCGTACCGTACGCGCTCAGGAATTTCTCCAGCGTCTCCGGCGTGGCGTGAGTTGAGAATCCGAGATGGCGGATCCTGCCTTTTTCCTTCTGCCTGAGGAAATACTCCAGCCAGCGGTTTTCCGGATTTCCGTAATAATACATCGAGTTTTCGTTGATATTGTGAAGCAGGTAGAAATCAAAATACTCCACACCGGTTTTCTGAATCTGCTCCTCGAA
>ONSY01000150.1 GCA_900320605.1 uncultured Eubacteriales bacterium
CCATCCCGCGGACTTCGCCGACGATCTCGCGGATCTCGGCGAGGAAATGGACGGAGAATCCGGAAACGGCGAAGACGAAACGACCTTTGCCGATTTCTTCAAACCGGGAAGCGATTCCGACCTGGAAACGAACGACCTGCAGACACCCGATCACGGCGGCAGAGAGCAGCTTGAAAGCATCATTGACAAAACGGAAAAGCTTGAGAAAATCCCGGACAAATATTCCGGCGAAACGTCATCGAAGCAGAACGAAGAGTCCCCGGTACCGAAACCGAAGGATCCGCTGGATCCCTTCGGTCCTCTCCGCCCCGACGGAACGGAAGACCCGAAGGACGAAACCCCTGAGGACACAACGCCCGCCGACTATGATTTCGATTTTGACGACTTATCCGGCCCCTCCCAGAGCTTCACGGGCAAGGACGGCACGGTGACGACCGTGTATGACACCGGCTCGGTCATCACTACCCGCCCCGACGGCACGCGGGACGGCTTCGACTACGCCGGCCGGAAATTCACCGAGGACAGAGACGGCGTCAAAACCCTCACGTTCTCCGACGGGAACGAGGCGAAATCCTTCCCGGACGGCCGCCGCGAACTTCATTTGACCAACGGCGATCATATCGAGTATCACGATGATGACACCACGACCGTCGTTGACAAGACGGGATACCGGATTGATTACGACGAAAACGGGAATGACAACGGCATCATCTATTTCAAGGACGGCGAGAGCGCCCGTACCACGGATGAACAAGGGAATCCGATCATCGGCGAATTCACGATCACCGGCCCGAACGGCGGGAAGGTAACCTACAGCAACACGATCGATTACGATAACGATCACGAGTACGAGGACGAGAACGGAAATCTTCATTATCAGATTCAGGGCGAGATGCATTTCACAGCCGAGGGAAACGGTCACACCAGGTCCTCGGACACCCATGTGAATCTCACGGAAAACACAAGCGAAGTCACCGTGAGAGACAGAGACAGCGACGGGTCCTTCCGCGATATCGAGATCCGCTCCGGATCCGATGAAGACGGAGGATACACGGGAACCGCCGTGATTTCCTCCGCCACGGCAGACGGCAATACCCTTGATATTAAAATGGAGCAAAAGGAAGACGCGGACGGGAATTCGTTCGAAACGTTCAGGCTTGACACGAAAAGCGATGACGGCAAATCCTACTCGAATATGGAATTCACGTCATCCGCGGACGCGAAGGACCCCGACGGCGGAACGCTCAAGGGTTCGATGACGGTACGCGATAAGGATGGCTCCGAGTTTGACATGAAGATGGATACAGGGACAGACGCCTCCTCCTTTGACATGCGCTCCAAGTCGGAAGACGGCACCGAGATCACGCTGAACATGAAGGCGGACCAAAGCGAGGACGGAACCGGAACGGTTGAGATCAGCAGCTCCTTTTCCGATCCGACGGACAATACCAGCGGCGAAATGAAGATGACCGGGACGGTCGGCGCGGACGGCGAGATGCAGTCCCTGAACTACTCGGAACATGTTGTGGATCAGAACGGCGAGCGTCAGGCGATGGATATGTCGTTCAGCGACGGCAAAGGAAACATCACCTACAGCGACGGCACGACCGCGGATTTTAAAATGGATCAGAACGGGAACATACAGTCTATGGAAGGAAAGGAGCCCGACGGATCGACCCTGAACTGGAACCGCGAGACCGGTCTGGAGTATTCCAACGCGACGACCGGAGAATACGTCAAAGCCAATCCGGACGGGACGCTCGATTCCTGCCATTATACGTCCGACACCACCGGATGCACCTATGATTTCCACGACGGGACCGGCGTCTTCTCCTCCCCCGAGGGCAGACTGATGTGGACCCACGACGACGACGGAAATCTGTATGTGACCTCCCCCGACGGCAGCTACACCGTCGACGAAGAGGGCAATCTCTATCACAACGGCGAACCCGTTAAGCACAACGGCAAATGGGTCAACACGGATACCGGCTACAAGCCTGAGGAATCTTCCGAAGCGTCCGGGGAATCCTCCGAAGCGCCCGAGGAACCTGAGGAGCCCGAGGAACCTGAAGAACCTGAAGAACCCGAAGAATCTGAGGAGTCGGAGGAGCCCGAGGAATCTGAGGAACCCGAGGAGTCTGAGGAGCCCGAGGAACCCGAGGAGCCCGAGGAGCCTGAGGAACCCGAGGAACCCGAGGAGCCTGAGGAACCCGAGGAGCCTGAGGAACCCGAGGAGCCCCAGGACTTCGGACCGATCGGGATTTCCGAGATTGCAGGAACATACCGTCTGACCGCAAACGGACAGACCGTCTTCGAGATCACGGACATCAGCGGAAACAGCTTCACCTTCAAGAATCTGTACAGCGGCTACTCCTTCCCGGCGACCTATGACCCGGCTTCCGAGACCGCGAAGACGGAGGTTGACAACGGCGTGGAAGGTTTCACCTCATACATCAGAATGGCCTTCACCCGCAAGTCTGACGGCAGCATCCGCATGGCCTATACATTCAATCTCAACGGCAGCGACATTGACTCGGCGGAAGCGGATCATAACTGACCGCTCAGAATAAAGAAAAGCATCGCAGAAAAAATTTCCGCGATGCTTTTTTGATGGTCAGGTTCCGCGATCAGTCTTCCAGATAGGGCGCGTAAAGCGCGTAGGGCATATCCTCCTGCGCGATCGGGTACATCTCCGGGGCCACCAGTTCATGGTCTATTGTCTCTGACATATAGAAACGGCTCTTGTTGAACCAGCACCAGTCTTCCGGATCCGCGTCATCGTCCCAGGTGCAGTCAAACTCGTACCATTTTCCGCCGAGGCGGATGATGCTCCACTCGTGGCTGTTGCTCGAGCAGTTGCGCACTTCCATTCCCGCGAGACCCATCAGATACTTCGCGGCATCGGCATAGTCACGGCAGACGCCGGCTCCTCTGAAGAACGGGTAATATAAGAACGGATGGCCTTCGTTTCCTTCATCGACATACTCGTAGGTGATCATATCCTCGATGTATTTCTTCAGGCGCACCTGTTTTTCGAGATCGGACATATCGTCCGTAATCGTTTCGGCGAGAATCTCCTTCGCGCGCTCCTCAATCATGACGTAATCCTCATAATCGAACATCAGCGCTTCTTTGAGATCTTCGTTGCCGGCGATGCATTCCCAGTCGGAGACGCAGCAGCTGTCAATCGCGAGACGCCTGATCGTATGGTTGTCCTTTAAGGGAGCGATGCTCGAGACATTCGAATCGATCACCGTGACATCCTCCAGAGCGGGCATGTCCGCGAGCGCATTGATATTTTTCAGCGGCAGACCGGAGATCATCAGTTCTCTGAGTTTCACGCAGCCGCTCAGATCCGGAAGCTCCTCGGCCACGCCATTGGAGATGGAAAGCCTTTCCAGTTCGGTCAGGGTGCCGATCCCGGACAGATCCTCGATGCTGCTGTCCGCAACATCGAGTCTTTTCAGATTTTTGAAATATTCGATTCCGTCGAGAGTCGCCACAGGTCCTTCCTGGTTATATACGTTGAGCACGGTGATTTTCTCACAGTCCTCCGCGGTCAGCACGGCGTCCTTTTCCATCTCAAGCGCGTTTCTCGCGCACGCCGCGAGTCCCGCGTCCATATTTCCGCCGGGCGTATTCGGATCGGGATTGACAGGAGGACGCGGATAGACGAGCTCCTGCGTCGGCTCATAGTAATAGGTGCCGTCCCAGGGATCCCAGCTGTCCTCGTCGCCGATCTTGATCTCAACAGCTGTGCCGTCCAGATCGGTGATGCGCGCCTCGTCATATTGGCCGGAAATCACGACAGGCTCTCCTTCGCGTACCTCTGAAAGCGGAACCTTGTAAACCCAGTTGATCGTACGGTATCCGTCTGACGAGATATCGTTCAGACGCAGATACAGCGTATCCGCCGAATGCGAGAATTCCGCCTCACACAGAGACTGATAATTGTCGTTTTCGGGATCGATCCGTGTACGGTACCGCCCGTCCGGCAGGAAGGAATACGGATCCTCCGCTTCAGGCACGGAGGATTCGCCGCTCCCGGAACTTGCCGGCTCTTCGGAGGACGCGCTTTCCTCCCGCGAGCTCTCCTCCTCCCGGCTCTGCGGTTCGGAAGATTCGGAAGGATCCGACGGCTCCGCGCTCTGAGAAGGCGCGGAGTCCTGTGACGCGGGAACGCTCTGGGACGAAGCGCCGGATTCGGCGCCGGGAACGTCCTGAGAGGAACACCCCGCGAGTGACAGTACAAACAGCAGCATCAAAGCCGCTGACAGAATGCGAAGTTTTTTCATGGAATTATCAAGAGTTCTCCCGCCCGGAAGCGGACCGGGAGAATTTTCTCCTTTCGGTTCATTTTTCCGCGCCGCGAAAACCGCGGCCGCTGTATTATGATAGTACAACCCGGGATTCCTGTCAATCACGGCGGAGAAAAAAAACGATAAAAAGAGGAAGGCGTTTTCCTCAAACGCCTTCCCGGAAAATATGTCTGTCTGTTTTACGCCCGGCGTCCGGCACGTCCAAACGGCGCGGGATCTCCGTCGTTGAGTTTGTTGATCTTCCGGAGCATGGCGACCGCGAACGGCAGCGCGAGGCAGACACCGGAGATCAGATCCGAGAGCGCCTGGCAGCACGCGAGGCCTTCCGCTCCGAAGAAGCGCGGGATGATGAGCACGAGGGGGATCAGCACAAGAAGCTGACGCGACATGCTCAGGATCAGGTTTCCGATCGGTTTTCCGAGCGACTGATACAGATTGCTCGTAACCATGACGAAAATGTGCGGGATGAAGACGATGCACAGGGAACGGACCTTGAACGCGCCGATGCGCAGCATGGTCTCATTCCCGCTGGAGTTGAAAATTCCGATCAGCGGTTTCGCGAAGATAATCATCAGGACTCCCAGAATCACGGCGCCGGTAAAGCCGATGGCGAGCGTCGTGAAGAATGACTGCTTGACGCGCTTGTACTTCCGGGCGCCCCAGCAGAAGCCGGCGACCGGACCGAAGCCCTGGGAGAAGCCCATGATGACGGAGGCGACCAGGCGGTAGAGCTTGTTCGCGACGGCGATGCCCGCGAGGGTCGCGGTGCCGAAGCCCTTCGCGACGTTGTTGGTCACGATGCCGCCGAGCGACATCAGGCTCATGCGCAGGAACGCCGGAACGCCCATGCGGGCGACTTCCTTGACGTTCTCGAAATCGATATAGAAATGCTTCGGGCTGATTTCCAGCATGGCGCGTTTCGTGATATACGGAATCGCGAGAACAACGCAGCTGAACACCTTGCTCAGGCCGGTCGCGGCGGCGGCGCCGGCGACGCCCCATCCGAATGTCCGGATGAAGAGCGGATCGAGCCCGACGTTCAGGATACAGCCGGAACACATGCCGATCATGGCGTAGTGCGTGCTCCCCTCGCTTCGCAGGAGCTGGTTGAGAATCAGGTTCGCGGTGGTAAAGGGCGCGGCGAGCGTGATCCAGGTCGCGTAATCGACCGAGTACTGATGCGCCTCGGCCGTACTGCCCAGCAGGTTCACGATCGTTCCCTTGAACGTGAAGCACACAAGCCCGAACAGCAGCGAAAAGATGCAGCCGATCGCAAGCGTCGTGGTCGCGACGTTGCAGGCCCTGTCGTCCTTCTTCGCGCCCATCAGACGGGAAATGTAGCTCGACGCGCCGAGCGCGAAGCCCATGGCGATGGATCTGAGAATGTGCATCAGCGAATCGTTGACGGCGACCGCCGCGGTCGCTGTCTCGCCGAGGCCGCTGACGAAGAACGTGTCCGCGAGGTTGTAGATTGAGTCGATGATCGAGGAAATGATCATCGGGATCGCGAGTGTCGGGATGACGCGGATCATCGGGTCTTCCAGCATCATTTTCTGCCGTTTTTCACGAGCAGCGGTTTTTTCATTCGCCATAGAGTCACTCCTTCCGCCGTCCTGGTGTCATTTTTCTTATTATATCATAATTTCCCGCCCTGAATCCGTCCTATTAAAGATTTTCAGGATAGGAAATATTTGCTCAAAAAACCGAATAAGTTGAAACAGGGCAACTATTTTTCCCCTGCCTTTCCGGAGACGTCCGGCATCACGCGGTTGATCTCGTCGAGAAGATGAATGGTCCGGTAGATTCTGCCGCAGTCCGCGCACAGAAAGTCGCATCCATCCTTCTTCGCCTTCCTGTGAAGCGGTCCGAGCGCGCCGCCGCAGACCGGGCAGGCGGCGTTTTCTTCCCTCCAGAGCCTTTTGAGGAAGCGCAGAGCCTCCTCTCTCGAATCAAATCCGAGTTCCTGAAGTTCCGCTCTCACGTTCCTTCTCCCCCTTTCGCTGAGAAACAATCTTCGATCAGACGCAGCAGTCTGAGATAGAA
>ONSY01000090.1 GCA_900320605.1 uncultured Eubacteriales bacterium
CGAAGAGCTATCTCAATTCCGCTCTGCGTTGATCTGCGGACTGCTTCCTCAAAATCACTGCCGCAGGCTTTCAGGAAATCTTCCGCCTGATCCCCGAGATTTGCTTTCGCTGAGGAAATGAATTCCTCCATATCCTTTGCGCGGATCCCGGATTTGAATTCACTTTCCGTTCTTCCGATCATCAGCGGAACATGCATGCGCTTTCCGTTGATCATGTTTTCCATATAATTGCCGACCTGGAACTGGCCGTCCACCGCAGTTCCCCAGAATCCGCGGTATTCCAGAGACTTGTCGCGGATATAGGTGGCATCGAGCTTCCGGGCTTCCGCAAGTGATTTCACGCCGAGGAAATCAAAGAACTTGACGCCTTCCTGCTCGTTTTCCGCATAGCTGCGGCGCGGGAATGCCGAGCCGTAAACAGTGGAGAACATGCCGCTCATAATGATCGCTTTCTGGAAGAGGCCCTCGTTCTGTGGAGAAGTCAGCTGTGCGCAGACGCTCATGCCGCCCGCGGACTGACCGCCGATCGTAATATTCTCGGGATCGCCGCCGAAAGCTGCGATATTGCGCTTAACCCAACGGGTACCGGCCTGCTGATCAAGATGGCCGAAGTTCGTCGGGGCATCGGGCTGTTCCTTCGTCAGTTCAGGATGGACCAGGAAGCCGAAAACATTAAGACGATAATTGACTGTAACAACAACAATACCGCGTCTCGCGATACGCTCTCCGTCAAATTCCATCTCAGCGGGGTTGCCTTCCATCAGGCCTCCACCGAAATACCACACGAAGACAGGAAGCTTTTCGTCTGCGCTCTTTGCCGGCGTCCAGACGTTCAGATACAGACAGTCTTCATCCATCGGGATTTCCGGATCAACATTCCACTCACGGGTGTAAAGATTGTTCGGATCAAGTCCCGGAATATGCTGCATCGAGATCGGTGCGAATTTATAGCATTCTTTTTCGCCTTCCCACGGAATCAGAGGCTGCGGGGCACGCCAGCGGTTTTCACCAACAGGAGGGGCCGCAAACGGAATTCCTTTAAAAGCTGTAACACGCGGATCCGCTGCCGGGATACCGAGCACGATGCCGCCTTCTACTTTTGCCTTACGGATCATCAGAAATCACTCCTTCATTTTTTTGAGATATTCCTCAGTCAGGAATGCAAGCAGATCGTTCGGGGTATCGACGATCGGCTGCGCCGTATCCTTAAAGAGCATAACGTCCTGACCGGCTGTTGTAAACGGCTTCCAGTACGGCATTTCGGATCCGTCGGCATCCTTGCCGTTCGGGTCACCGGTTTTCATGAAATTCGCCCAGTAGTTGCACATCAGGCGGGCAAGATCATAATGCTTGCCCACAAAAGGCCTCCAGCATTTCGCCAGCGTTTCAAAGAAGAACCAGAGGTCGCTCGAATGGAATGCGCCGGCGTTATCCCAGCCGGGAATTTCCGGACCAAAGAGATAATAATACATCGGCAGACTCTCTCCACGTTCCTCTTCCGTCTTCTTGATCGAACGGGTCGCAATCTCGACAGCGTTGATACGGGTCATTTCCAGTGCTTTTCCGAGGTCTTCACCGACGATTTCCATATACCGTTCGCCGCTCTCTCCGAAGGAAGCTTTCGCTGCGGCGCGCAGTTCCTCAATTGTTTTGGCGCGAACCGCCGGACGGGTTTCATCCGTGGTGCATCCGATCAGTGTCGGGACTTTCAGCCAGCGTCCGTTGATCAGCGAGAGATCTCCGTCTTCCGTGAGGAATTTCCCGTCGATGACCGTTCCCCAGAATCCTCCGAATTCCGCGTACTTGTCACGCAGGGTGAACGCATCGATCTTTCTTGCCTCTTCGACAGTTTCAACACCGAGGAACTTAAAGAAATCCTGTGCTAGTTTCAGAGCGCCGTCATAATCCGGAAGGAATCCCGGACCGCCGTAGACGTTCGCAGTCATACCGCTCATCATGATCGCTTTCTGGAAAAGGCCTTTATTCATCGGAGAAGTCAGCTGAGCGCAGACACTCAGACCGCCAGCAGACTGTCCGCCGATGGTGATGTTCTCAGGATCTCCGCCGAATGCCGCAATGTTGCGTTTGGTCCAGAGGATACCGGCGCGCTGATCAAGATGGCCGAAATTCGCAGGTGCGTCTGGCTGATCACGGAGCAGATCCGGGTGGAAAAGGAAACCGAACACATTGACACGGTAATTAACGGTTACGACAACAATTCCGCGACGCGCAATGCGCTCACCGTCAAATTCCATTTCAGCGGGGTTTCCCTCCTGCAGACCGCCTCCGAAGAACCACACAAAGACGGGAAGCTTTTCATCCTTGGACTTAGCGGGTGTCCAGACATTCAGATACAGGCAGTCTTCGCTCATCTCAATTGACGTATCTACATTCCATTCACGGCTGTAGAGATTGTCAGGATCACGTCCCGGAACCTTCTGCATGGCAATCGGGGCAAATTTAAAGCATTCTTTCTCTCCCTCCCAGGGAATCAGCGGCTGAGGGGCGCGCCAGCGGTTTTCGCCGACCGGCGGTGCAGCAAAGGGAATTCCCTTAAACGCAGTAATACGCGGATCAGCGGCGGGGATACCGACTACCACTCCGCCTTCAACAGTAGTTTTACGAATCAAGGTTATCTCTCCCATCTGACTTTGATTATTCTTTTTCTCATGCATCCTTCAGAAATGCGTCATACATAGGAAGAAGCATTTGAATTTGGTTATATTATATCATATTTTTTTATTTTAGCTACATTGTTTTGGAAAAAATAGTATATTTTCTGCTGAAATTCATCGGGAAAACGGACTTCAGAAAGAGAACCCGAAGCATTTGCTGCTCCGGGTTCTCACTAATGCAGGATGATGCAGTATCAAAGGCTGTTCTTCTTATGCCACTCAAGGTTGTAACTGATCAGGAAGCGGAGAAGTTCAGGCTGTTTTTCCTCCATGTGAGCGCCGCCTTTAAAATGCATTTCACGCGGATCCGCCGCCGTATAGGGTGTCCAGACCGGAAGCGGAGTCCCGTCATGGTCGAGTCCGTTGGGGTCTCCCTTTTTTGCAAAATTCGTCCAGTAAAGATTTGCCTGACGGGATACATCGTAATCGGCACCGACATGGGCTTTGCGCATATAGTAGAGGTTGTCAAACGCATAATCGACGTCAACACCATGAGAAGTTCCGAGCGGATCCTCAGGACGCGGCTGATCAACACAATAAGCATACATCGGAGCGAATCCGCCGCATTCATCCGCCCACTGACACCAGTCAAGCGCAGTGACGCACTGGTTGGCATACGTGGCGTTTTCCTTGATCTTTGCGAAATCTCCGCACTCAAAATCAATTGCTTTCAGATACTCATCCGCACGATCTCCGAAACGATCCTCCGCCTCTTTTTTGAGATCTTCCAGATTTTCCGCCCTCGGAGGCATCAGAAAATCACAAAGTGCATGACCGGTCATAATCGGAATATTCTTATGCTGTCTCTTCAGTATGGCAAGAGCCGGTGCCATCGGAAGAAAATCTCCGTCCACACAGGCAGGCCAGCGGAAAACGGGCTTGATTCCGAGACGCATCGGAGGTCCCGTTACGATCGGGGGACGCTGAGAGCAAAATTCACGGGATTTCAAGAGCAGTTCGGGGCCAGGGATTGCACGGACCTCATCAAGGTTCCTGCATCCAAGCCATTCCTGAAATTCAAGTCCGACTTTTTCAAGTTCTTCCAAGGTGGCATAGGAGATTTTGCCCGCTGCCGGTATTCCACCGCCGCTCATGACGATCGCCTTATGGAAGAGGCCTTCCGTTTTCGGAGAAATCAGCTGATTGATTACGCTGCCGCCGCCTGCGGAATGACCGAAAAGCGTAACATTTTCGGGATCTCCCCCGAATGCCGCTATGTTGCGGTGTACCCACGAGAGCGCGGCCGCCTGATCGAGATATCCGAAGTTTGTACAACCGTCCGCTCTGTGCTGCGCCGTAATCTCTGGATGCGCGAAAAGGCCGAAGAGATCGAGCCGGTAATTCATGGATACAAAAACCACCCCGCGGCTTGCGAATTTCGTTCCTTCAAAAACGGGCTGATAGGAATCTCCTGCCGTGAAACCGCCTCCGAAAATCCAGACCATAACCGGAAGCTTTTCCTCTTTCGATTTCGCAGGTGTCCAGACATTCAGATAAAGGCAGTCTTCCTGAGAGGGTATCTCATTGTATCCCCAGTCACGCGGATCCTGAGGGGTGGGGTTGCGCATCGGCACTGCGGCCGGCTCAAGGCAGTCGCGTACGCCTTTCCATGGAATTACCGGCTGCGGGGCACGCCAGCGCAATGCTCCTACAGGCGGCTGTGCATACGGAATACCGCGGAACATCGTAACATTCAGATCGCTTGACGAAACACCGCGGATTTCTCCGGAATCAATTCTGGTCTGTAAAATCATATTTAATGCCTCCCTTATTTCCTTTTTTCATTATTATAACATTCTTTCGTCCATTTGTATAGATTTTTCAGCGAACATCCTTCGTTTCTTTGCGGAATTGACATAATCCGGTAGACAGGACCTCCAACAATGTGCTAATATAGAATTCAGAAAGGGCTGAGCGCAAATGATTTACCGCGATTTTTACGGTTTCGGCCGTGAACTCTCCGTTCTCTGTCTCGGGACCGGATTCTATGACGGTATTACCATCTCTGACAGCGACGCTTTCCGTCAGTTGGAATACTATCTGGAAAACGGCGGCAATTTTATCGATACCGCACATCTGTATGGATTTCCTGACAGCCGTGCAGAGCGCATTCTTGGTGCTTTTTTCAGAGAAAGCGGCTTCAGAGACAAGGTATTTCTCTGTTCCAAGGGAGCGCATCCTCCCCTTGAAAACATGTCCCGCAGCCGCGTGAACCGTTCCGATATTTTCTCAGACATGGAAAAAAGTCTCGAATACCTCGATACGGACTGCATCGACCTATATTTCCTTCACAGGGATGATGAAAAGATTCCGGCCGGAGAGATCACCGAGTGGATGAATGAACTGATCCGAAAAGGCATGACCCGCGCGTGGGGTGTTTCCAACTGGAAAACAGACAGAATACGTCAAGCGAGTGAATATGCCGCAGGCAGAGGATTAACAGGTCCTTCCTGCAATCAGGCCATGTGGAGTTATGCGTCTGTCAACCGCAGCCGTCTCCGTGATCAGACTCTCGTTCCCATGGACCGCAGCATGTTTGAATATCACAGAAACACGAAAATGCCTCTCATGGCCTACACCTCACAGGCAAGGGGATACTTTCCACTGCGCCTGATGGGAAGATCTGTTTCGGAAGACTTCAAAGGTGTCTATGACTCTGCGGAAAATGATGTAAAATATGAACGCATCTGCAGTGTTTCCAGAGAAACAGGAATCTCTGTATCAGCTCTTTCCATGCTGTTTTTCCTTCTTCAGCCTTTCGGAGCGTTTCCGATTGTAACTTACGCCAATCCGAAACACTTTGAGGAAACCCTGGACGGTCTGCGTGAAGAAAATCTCGATGCAGCTTCACAGATTCTGACAGAATATGATTTTCTCTAGATTTCGAATCGATACGGATAAAAAAACACCCTGACAGATTGTCGGTTAATCTGTCAGGGCGTTTCCCTGTAATAAAGCACTCATATTCTGGTTCCGGATATCGGATTTTCAGGAAACCCGAAAGAATCAGTTTTCCTCAAACATATCCCGGATCTTCTTGAAGAAGCTGCTGCGGTTCTGATAGTTTTTCGAGTCAGTCGCACTTTTTTCAAAATCCTTCAGCAAATCCTTCTGTTTCTGAGAAAGATTCTTCGGAACCTCGACCGTGACTTTCACGTACTGGTCTCCTCTTCCCCGGCCGCGCAGCGAAGGTATTCCTTTCTTCGCAAGTTTAAAGATGTCACCCGGTTGCGTGCCCTCATGAACCTTGTAACTGACTTTCCCGTCGAGCGTCGGTACGACCACTTCAGCACCGAGTGCGGCCTGAGTGAATGTCAGCGGCATTTCACACCAGACGTCATTTCCGCGGCGTTCAAAAATCGGATGAGGCCGAACATTGACATATACATGCAGATCACCTGCGCCTCCGCCGTTTGCACCGGCATTGCCCATTCCGGAAACATTGAGTATTTCATCGTTGTCAATCCCGGCCGGAACGGTAACCTCAATCGTTTTCTGTCTGGAAACCTGACCCTTGCCATGACATTCATGGCAGGGAGTTTCGATGATTCTGCCTCTTCCTCCGCATCGGTCACAGCTTCTTGTCGACTGAACGACACCGAAAGGTGTTCTCTGATTGATTCGCACCTGGCCCGTTCCGCTGCACTGCGGACAGGTTTTGGGAGAAGTACCCTTTTCCGCTCCGGACCCGCCGCAGGCCGAACAGTTTTCAACCTGACGGTAGGAAATGCTCTTTTTACAGCCCTTCGCAGCTTCCTCAAAAGACAGATAGATACTCGCTTCGGTATCGGTTCCACGGCGGGGAGCGTTCGGCTTCTGGGAACGGCTGCGCGTACCGAAACCGCCGCCGAAGAAACTGTCGAAAATATCTCCGATATCAACACCGAATCCGCCGCCGAACGGATCCGCTCCGCCTGCGCCGCCGCCGAAATTCGGATCTACGCCCGCATGGCCGAACTGATCATAACGGGCTTTCTTGTCCTTATCGGAAAGGACTTCGTAGGCTTCGTTGAGCTCTTTGAATTTTTCTTCAGCCTGCTTATCTCCGGGATGAAGATCCGGATGATACTCTTTCGCTAGTTTGCGGTAGGCCTTTTTAATTTCATCATCGGAGGCGTTCTTGTCAACGCCGAGCACCTCATAATAATCTCTTTTATCCAAGGGTAATTCCACTCCCCATTACACGCCGAATGTTCAGAAGGGAAAAACCCTTCTGAACATCGGTTCGGATCATTCTTACGGATTGTTGTCGTCTACGTCTTTGTATTCAGCGTTGTAAACATTATCGCTGCCGGTATTCGCAGAAGAAGCACCGCCATCCTGCGGCTGCTGCGGAGCAGCGTTCTTATAAAGCTTCTCGCTGACGGAATAGGTTGCCTTCTGGAGCTCATCCATGCCGGTCTTCATTCTCTCAACATCGTTCGCATTCATTGCTTCTTTCAGAGAAGCGACTTTCGCGTTCAGATCGTTCTTATCGGCTTCGTCGAGCTTATCTGCGTTATCGTTGATCAGTTTTTCAATCTGATAGCACATATTCTCGGCATTGTTCTTCGTATCGACTTCCTCACGGCGTTTCTTATCCTCCGCGGCATAACGCTCAGCATCCTTGACGGCCTTATCGATATCCTCCTTGCTCATATTGGAGCTCGAGGAAATCGTGATATGCTGTTCCTTGCCGGTTCCGAGATCTTTTGCGGAAACATTGACAATACCGTTTGCATCAATATCGAAGGTAACTTCGATCTGCGGAATTCCGCGCGGTGCCGGAGCAATACCGTCCAGACGGAACAGTCCAAGCTGCTTATTGTCGCGTGCGAATTCGCGCTCGCCCTGAAGGACATTAACCTCAACCTGTGTCTGACCGTCCGCCGCCGTGGAGAAAATCTGGCTCTTCTTTGTCGGAATCGTCGTATTACGGTCAATCACCTTTGTCATTACGCCGCCCATGGTTTCAACACCGAGCGACAGCGGAGTGACGTCGAGCAGAAGCAGTCCCTGAACTTCGCCGCCGAGCACGCCGGCCTGGAGCGCGGCTCCGATCGCGACGCACTCATCCGGATTGATGCCCTTGAAGGGATCCTTGCCGATAAAATTCTTGACCGCATCCTGCACAGCGGGGATTCTCGAGGAACCGCCGACCATCAGAACTTTGCTGATTTCGCCGATCGAGAGTCCCGAATCGCTCAATGCCTGACGGACCGGACCCATCGTCTTCTCAACGAGATCTGCAGTCAGCTCGTTGAATTTCGCTCTTGAGAGCGTATAGTCAATGTGTTTCGGGCCTTCGGCATCGGCTGTAATGAACGGCAGATTAATGGAAGAGCTCATCATACCGGACAATTCAATCTTTGCCTTTTCCGCAGCTTCCTTGATACGCTGCATTGCCATTTTATCCTTCGTCAGATCCACGCCGGTTTCCGTGCGGAACTGATTCGTGATCCAGTCCATGATCCGCTGGTCGAAATCATCACCGCCGAGGCGGTTGTTGCCTGCGGTTGCAAGAACTTCCTGGACACCGTCGCCCATCTCAATAATCGAGACATCGAAGGTACCGCCGCCGAGATCGTAAACCATGACTTTCTGATCGGTGTCCTTGTCGATGCCATAGGAGAGAGCGGCCGCGGTCGGTTCGTTGATGATACGCATTACGTTGAGACCTGCGATTTTGCCCGCGTCCTTTGTTGCCTGACGCTGAGCGTCGGTGAAGTACGCCGGAACGGTAATAACCGCGTTGGTCACCGTCTCGCCAAGGTAAGCTTCCGCATCTCCCTTGAGTTTCTGAAGAATCATCGCCGAAATCTCCTGCGGGGTATAATCCTTGCCGTCAATCCCGACCTTGTAGTTTGAGCCCATTTCTCTCTTGATGGAAGAAATCGTACGATCCGGGTTGGTAATCGCCTGACGCTTTGCAACCTGGCCAACCATTCTTTCACCGTTTTTTGAGAAAGCAACGACGGAAGGAGTCGTTCTGGAGCCTTCCGCATTCGCGATCACGACAGGCTCGCCGCCTTCGATGACTGCTACGCAGGAATTCGTTGTACCTAAATCAATACCGATTGCTTTTGCCATAATTCATATCCTCCTTAAAGGTTCTTTTTCATTTATATAAAGTCAATTTGCTACCTGAACCATTGCGTGCCGCACGACCTTATCTCCGAGCAGATATCCCTTCTGATAAACGGCGCTTACAACGTTTTCTCCGAGATTTTCATCTTCAATGTGTGCCACTGCGTTATGAAGGTCGGGATTAAATTCCTCCCCGACACCTGCCATCTCTTCAATGCCGAGCTTTTTAAAGGTGTTTCGGAGCTGTGTTTCAATCATTTCGATCCCTTTGCGCAGACTCTGCGCATCGGCATCCTTGACTTCAAGTGCACGCTCGATGTTATCGGCGATCGTCAGGATTTCCGCTGCCGCTGCGACAGTTGCGTCGGTATAGATCGCAAGCTTTTCCTTTTCGGTTCTCTTACGGAAATTATCATACTCCGCAAGTGTTCTCAGCTGCTGATCCTGGAGTGCCTTGAGCTGCTCACGAAGTTTCTGAATCTCTGTATCCTTCGGATCCTCCTGTGCAGGTTCCGGCTCTTCGTTGTTTTCCGTCTGTACTTCAGCTGCAGTTTCCTCTCCGACGGGATTTTCTTCTCTTACCGCTTCTTCCTCCTGCGGCACCGGCTTCTTCTTAGACAAGTTGATTGCCCCCTTATTCTTCTTCCATCAATCTCGTGAGGATCTCTCCGAGGTTTGAGGTAATATAGGAAAGGACCGCATCGCATTTTGCGTAGTTCATACGCATCGGTCCCAGGATTCCGATCGCTCCGGCTTCTTCGCTGCCGACAAAATATTTTGAAATTACGAGTCCCGAGGAAACGAGCTCCCGTCGGCCGATCTCACTGCCGCAGAGGATCTGAGTCTTCTCTCTTCTTCCGCGGATCAGCTGAGCGAATTCCTTGGATCGGTCAAGATATTCCATAATCGGCAGAAGTGATCCGTCTTTATATTCCGGACAGAACAGAAGATTCATCTGTCCGTCGATGCAGACTTCACTCTGGAGTGTATCAGCTGCAACCTCCTGAAGCGCTGCGAGCGCCGTCGCCATCAGGAACATCATTTCTCCAAGCGACGCGCCAAAATTCTGGACAAATGCCGGTGTTATTTCCACAACGCGCTTGCGTGCGAGCTTTTCGTTGAACACCCGGAAAAAGATTCTCAGAATATCCGGCGTCAGGTCAAAATCGCAGTGAAAAACTTTCGTCTTGATGGTGCCTGTTGAGGCCATCAGGACAATCATTGCGGTCCTGCGGCTTGTCTGGACAAACTGCACGGCACGCACCGTCGCCATGATTCCGCTCGGCGTAGTCGCCGCAACGGAAAGATGCGTTACTCTCGCGATCGCTCCGGCGATGTTCTGAAACATCCTGTCCGTATCGATCGAATGCACATGCAGTGCGGAATCAAGTATCTGACGATCCAATAAGCTCAGATCATATGGCTCCATCAGATGGTCAAGATAAAACCGATAGCCCCGTTCCGAAGGAACTCTCCCCGCAGAGGTATGCGGCTGATCGAGATAACCCATCTCAGACAGTTCCGCCATTTCGTTGCGGACCGTAGCGGAAGAGACATTCATATTCGCGGCAATCAGCTTCGAGCCAACCGGCTCCGAGGTCTCGATATACGAGTTTACAATCGCCGCCAGAATTTTCATTTTTCTTTGCGTTAATGTCATCGTAAACCCCTCACGGTCGTTTA
>ONSY01000151.1 GCA_900320605.1 uncultured Eubacteriales bacterium
AGTTACGACATAATCGCAATCTCGGCTTTCGTATCTTAAATATCGAGAATTAGGAACACCTATTTTAAGCTGCATTTCAAAACGCAATAAACACAAAAACGCCACCTTGGATTTCTCCAAGATGGCGTTTTTGTAATGGTATCAGAGCATCACCTTCACGGCGAAACCGCCGTTGAAAAAGCAGATGTTCGTCTGGATACCGTTTGGTGGACCCGAAGGGGATCGAACCCTCGAACCTCACGGATGCGAACCGTGCGCTCTCCCAGCTGAGCTACGGGCCCATTTTTGCGGCAATTTTTTGCCGCATTTAAGAGTATAGCAAATTTTCCGACGGGTGTCAATCACTTTTTTCACGCAAAAGCGATTACCGGTCCCACTTTTTGCAGAGCGCCAGAATCTGGTCGGCGAATTTTGAAAGATCCTTATTTGAACCGTTCTTCCATCGTTCGGCGATTGCCGCGAGTTTCCCAATCGCGGCGGTCAGTTTCTGATACATCGCGGATTCGCGCTCTTTCGCCGGTTTCTTCTCAATCGGCCGGCGGTTTCCCTCCTGCGTGAAAGAATCGAGCGCGGTATCGAAGACCGCTCCGCTGTAGGGAGCCATGGCCGGAATCGAAAAACGCTCTTCGACCGCGTTTGCGAAGATGTCGCAGACCGTATCGCTGCCGTGGTTTACAAAGACGCGTTTCGGCTTGGTTTCAAAGCCGCCGATCCAGGAAAGAAGCATGTCCCGGTCGGCGTGACCGCTGATGCCGTCCATCTGCTCGATCGCCGCGTTGACTTTGATCTCCTCACCGAAGAGCTTGATGTCTTTCGCTCCGTCGATCAAAAGACGGCCGAGTGTTCCCTCCGTCTGATAGCCGACGAAAAGGACCGTGCTTTCCTTTCTCCAGAGATTGTGCTTCAGATGGTGCCGGATTCTGCCCGCCTCGCACATTCCGCTTGCGGAAAGGATCACCTTCGGATCGGGATCCTGATTGATGCGGATCGACTCCTCGCTTGTGACCGCAACGCGCAGTCCCGGGAATTTGATCGGATTAATCCCCTTCGAAAGGAGTTCGATCGCTTCCGGGTCATAGTATTCCTCCATCTCGCCGCTGTAGATCTCCGTCGCGGAAACGGCGAGCGGAGAGTCGACATAGACTGGGAAATCCCCGTGGCCGTGAATCAGGCCGCGCTCCTTGACGACACGCAGAAGATACAGAAGCTCCTGGGTCCGTCCGACGGCGAACGCCGGGATGACGACGTTGCCTCCGCGGTCAAACGTCTCCTGCAGAACGTGCACAAGCTGCGAGACGTAGTCGCTGCGCTCCCCGTGAAGCCGGTCCCCGTAGGTTGACTCAATGACCAGATAATCCGCTTTCTTCGGCGACACCGGATCGTTGATCAGCGGGCGGTCGATATTGCCCACGTCGCCGGAAAAGACAACGGTTGTTTTCCCGCCGTTTTCCTCAGCGGTGATCTCAATGCTCGCCGAACCGAGAAGATGTCCGGCGTCGATGAAACGGACGGAGATTCCGTTCGCGGGCGAAACCGTTTTTTCATAGGAACAGGGCCTGAAGAGGGTAAGCGCCTTCTGCGCGTCCTGCACGGTATACGGCGGCACATAGAGTTCCTTTCCGGACCGCTTCGCCTTCCGGTTGCGCCAGACGGCCTCCTGCTCCGCGATATGAGCGGAATCCATGAGCATGATCTTGCACAGTTCATGCGTCGCCCCGGTTGCGTAGACCGGCGCGCTGTATCCGCGCGCGACCAGTTCCGGAATCTTCCCGGAGTGATCGATATGCGCGTGCGTCAGAAGGATAAAATCGATCGAACCGGGCGCGACAGGCAGCTCGGCGTTTTCAAAGAGATCCTTTCCCTGCTCCATCCCGCAGTCGACAAGAAAGCGCTTCCCGCAGGCGGACACAAGGGTGCAGGAACCGGTCACTTCATGAGCCGCTCCGATAAACTCAAGTTTCAAGGGTATTCCTCCCTTTCAGATATCATTTTGCGCAGACATTACGCCTGCGAAAGGCGCGCGGCGGCCTTCTCGCCCCAGAAGCAGGTGAATTTCTTTTCTTTCAGGATTCTGACGAGCATTTTCTCGTCCTCAATCGGCACTTCGGTTTCAATGAACGTATCACCGATATTCGCCGGGGCATGCGCGTCGCTCCCGACAATCTGAATCATCTCGGGGTGCGCTTTCGCGTACAGAATCGACTTCTCGTTCGCCTCAGGGGTATTCTGCGCGTTATAGAACTCGATCCCGTCAATCAGCTCGGCGCGCGGCTGCGTATTCGGATTCTCGATATAGAAACGGTCGCGGAACGGATGCGCCTGAATAATCACGCCCCCCTGGGAACGCACGAA
>ONSY01000154.1 GCA_900320605.1 uncultured Eubacteriales bacterium
CATATGATGCCTTTCGCTGCCTTAAGCATGGTTCAGTCTCTGCGGAGAATCTCCACAATCTCTCCGATGTACATGTCATGCGGCGCGTCGGTCGAATACATATCCTTCACGATCTGACCGGGAATGTTCGAAAGTTCCAGTCTCTGTGTGAAGAGTTTCCGGCACAGGAGCGTTACCTGCGCTTCCTCAAACGACACGGACTCCCCGGTCTTTACCGGAGTAAGGCCGGAATCTTTCATTTTGTCCATCTCTCTGCCGGATTTCGAGCCGAGCACGCCGAGGATCTTCCTGTATTCTTCCGGATAGAAGCTCAGCGTGAAATACTCGTTCTGATCGAGGAACTCGTGCGTATACCGGGACGTTCTGACATATACCGTCGCGGCCGGTTTGTTCCAGATCGTGCCGAGTCCGCCCCAGCTGACCGTCATCGTGTTGAACTTTTCCTCATTCCCGGCGGTCAGAAGCGCCCACTGTCTGTCAAATACCGAAAGAATGTCTGTCTTGAATTCCATTATATATTCCCCTCTGTCCGATTTTCAGGTCTTATTGCTGTGTGAGATCGTAGGGACAGACCTCGAAATGAAAATAGTAATGATCGCAGAAAATATAGGGATTTCCCTCTTTCAGATTTTCAGTCATCGTCATATATGTCCCTTTTCCTTCACTGCGGTCGTAGCCGATCCCGGCGAATTTTTCACTTTTCTCTGTTTCTTCGTTTATGCGGTCCTTGCTGAGCAGGGATTCATAGTACGCGTACATGATATCATAGAGCTCTTCCGCCTCCGTCTTGTCTTTCACAACAGCATTTACAACAACAACGTCCTCCTTCAGGTTACGGTTAAAGAACGTTTCACCCAGCAGAAGATTTCTGGGACCGGCTCCGAATTGCACGATGTATTTTTCCAGTCTCCCGGTTTGGACTCTGCAGATCGGGAGCGAATAATCCATTCTCCGGCTGAGATCCAGCGGGAATCGAGCCTCATAGTCGGAGACCTCTTCTCCCGGTTTCGGGGGTGTATTGAGAATCGAGATGATGCGCCGCGCCATATCGCTTACGGGCTGATTTTTGAATACGTACGGGTCATTTCCGGAATTCCACGCTTCCGAACCGTATTCGAAATACCAGAAGACTTCGAGCTCCGTATCATCCTCAGTCCAGGAAAGAAGCGGATAGCCGCGCATTAACTCCCTGTCGTCCTCAAGATCCTCGCGGCCCTTCTCATACCGGATGAGGATCTCTCCCTCTTCCTCCGTATTGAGTTCATATTTCTGCTCATAGACCCGAACGAGCTCCTCAATCACCGAAGCCCGGTTCTCCGCGGTCGGAAAGGCGGCTGTAATTCCCGCTCTGACGCCAAGATAAGAATTTCTGTCCGGAATAACTATTGCCTTTCCGGCATGGGCAGTGGTTTCTTCTCCGCATCCTCCGCTGGTAACGCCGTACTCCATGACGGTAACACCATCTTTTTCGGGATAATTCTCATCCCCGTCATGATCAAATTCAAACCAGAAAGAATCCCCCCAAAAATCCGTATCCCTGAGAAACGGGATACGTTCGCGCAGTTCCTCCGCTGTTTCGCCGACATGCGGCGCGGCGGCGAAATACGAGAGGATCACGTCTGCCGCCTTTTTCGCGTCAAACGCTTCCCCCTGCGGTTCGCTCTCCGGATCACTGCCTTCGGAAGAATCCGGTGCCTGTGAGGATTCCGGTTTTTCGGAAGGAACCGGATCCGGACCCTTCGAAGATTCCGTCTTCCCCGGATCGTCCGGAGAAACAGGCGCCTTTTCCCCGCATCCAAACAGGGAAACGCAGACGATGAGGATCAGAAGGACGGACAGCACTTTTCTGAACATTTTGAATCACTTTATCCTTTCGATTGTCAAATCCGTTTTATTTACGCTTCTGTCAGGACCGCGTTCCGCGCGGACCCCTTTCAGAAACAGCGTTCCTTGCGTTCTTTTCTGCACCGCTCGATATTGCCGCACCGGTAGCACAGCTCGTTGTCGCAGATGCCGTCGTTCTCGAAGTACGACAGGATATTTCCGACCGTCGTCTCCGCGATATTGTTGAGGGCGTCCTCTGTCAGGAACGCCTGATGCGACGTGATGATCACGTTCGGCATGGAAATCAGACGGGCAAGCGCCTCGTCGTTCATGATATGGCCGGAACGGTCCTCGAAGAACACGTCCGCCTCCTCCTCGTAGACGTCGAGGCACGCGGCGCCGATCTTTCTCCGGAGAATCCCGCCGAGCAGCGCGTCGGTATCGATCAGACCGCCTCTTGAGGTGTTGACGATCACGACGCCCTTTTTCATTTTTTCAACCGCGTCCGCGCTGATCAGGTGACGCGTCTCATCGGTCAGCGGGCAGTGCAGGGAGATGATGTCGCTCTTTCCGAAGAGTTCGTCGAGCGGTACATATTCGATATCGCTGTTTCTGTCCGGGAACAGATCGTACGCGATGACGTTCATCCCGAACCCGCGGCAGATATTGATGAAGATTCTGCCGATCTTGCCCGTTCCGATCACGCCGACCGTCTTTCCGTGAAGATCGAATCCCGCCAGACCGTTCAAGGAGAAATTGAATTCCCTCGTGCGGATGTACGCCTTGTGAATCCGGCGGATCGACGTCAGCAGCAGCGCCATGGCGTGCTCCGCCACCGCGTAGGGAGAATACGCCGGAACGTGCACGACGTGCAGCTTTCCGAATGCCGCGCGCACATCGACGTTGTTGTAACCCGCCGAGCGAAGCGCGATCAGTTTGACTCCCTCTTCATACAGTCTGTCGATCACCGCGGCATTGACCGTATCGTTGACAAACACGCACACGGCGTCGCATCCTTTCGCGAGCGCGGCCGTGTCCTCGTTGAGCTTGGTCTCGAGAAACAGGAATTCCATGCCGTGCTGCGCGCCGTAACGCTCGAATCCGGGTCTGTCATATTCCTTTGTGTCATAGAAAGCGACTTTGATCATTCAGACACCTTCTTTTTTATGCTTTAGTTCATTTTATTCCATGCGGGAAGTTTCGTCAACTCTATGTGAAGCCGGTCCGTCTGAATCCGCGTTGCAAATTATGTAAACCAAGTGGCTGTCTGAATTGCGCTTTTCACGCATCCTCGACGACATAGTGGATTTCTCCCCTGTCTATGAGCAGGAGTCTTCCCGGAGCAATCTGTTTATATATGGTTCCGTCCCCGTCAGTCAGAAGATTCCCGTCCGCCCGGTACAGCACGATCTGCTCATTCGCCGTCAGATCGTACAGGATCAGGGAATCATCCTCCGGGTCTTTTTCCGAATACCGTCTCATTTTTCTCTCCATTCTTTTTATGCGTCTGACGCGTTTCCGGTCAGAGCATCAGCCTGTCAAACTCTGCGCACGCGATCGACGTGAGTTCCTCGATCCGCAGGACTTTGCCGCCCTGCAGCGTGAGACTCTGCGAAAACGCGTCATATTTTGAGATTCTGCCGGTGACAGTCACATACTCTCCGCCGGACTTTCTGCCGTCCGGAACAAAATATGTGAAATCCGCCTCGGGGGCGCTTTCCTGCTGAAGGAGCCAGACCAGCTTCTCGTTGAGCTCCGTCTTGCTGTCCTCGTCGAGTTCGAGCTGCGCGTCGGTCTCCCGTTCCGCCTCGCGGATCAGATCGTCGTATCCGGTAAGCGCGGCAAACGGCGCGAACTGGGCGGCCCGGCTGATCCGTTCCATCGGCCGGCGTTTTTTCGAAACATGATGCTCCCGGTCGATGAGATCCGCGTATTCCTTTCTCGCGTCGCTCACGCTCTCACCTCTTTCTCACAGTGCCTTTTTCGGGCAGTTTTTCACGCACTCCATGCAGAGGATGCATTCGGTGCCGTTCTTTCTCTTCCTCGAGTTGTCGGTCACGTCCACGTCCATCGGACAGACCTTTCTGCATTTCCCGCAGCTGACGCACTTCTCCTTGTCGCATTTGACGCGGATCAGGGAAAAATAGCTCATCGGCTTTAAGAATACCGTGATCGGACAGAGGTATTTGCAGAACGCCCGGTTGTCCCTAAAGGCGAACGCGAGCGCGATGCCGGCTCCGTAATACAGGACATTTCCGGCGATGAACGCCCAGAACATGATTCTCTCGAGGTTTCCGACGTTCGCGAGAAACAGCGCCGAGACAAAAACAAGCGACGCGGCGAACGTGACATACCTTAACCATCCGATCTTTTTCCTCGGCTGCCGCGGCACCTTGTACGGAAGAAAATCCAGTACCATCGCCGTCCAGCAGGCATATCCGCACCAGCCCCGGCCGAACAGAAGGGGTCCGAAAATCTTCGCGACCGCGTAGTGAATCGTCGCGGCCTCGAATACTCCGGTGAAAAGATAATACCAGAATCCCTCGATCTGCATGTTCTCGCCGGAGACGATTCCGAGATAGAGGAGCATGTACAGACCGACAAGCAGCTGCACGATCCGTCTCGCGTATCTGTACTTTCGGATATACAGAAAAATCCCCAGCGCGATCGAAATGCCGATATAGCTGAAGTTGAAGAGATAGAACAGATTGTCCTTCGTAAGCCACAGTGCCACCGCGACCGTTTCGAAGATGAGAAGCATGATCAGCGAAAACAGGTATTTGCGGATGCCGTTCATTTCCGATCCCCCCGTATTTCCGTGGAATATACCACTTCAAATTCCTCGCAGACCACTCTCGCGCTTTCGTCAAACGGGATGCCGGCGGAGCCCAGTTCGCGGACCAGAAAATCCCGGTGGACCTCCCGCCAGTACGCGAGAGACCGGTCGCCTTCGCCCTCCTTGAAGGCGTGATCCGCCGAAACCCGGTCGAACCGTTCCACATACACCTTTTTCGTCCGTATGACGCACACCGCCTCATCGTTTGAGTCAAGAATGACGCTGTACTCACCCGCCCGCGGGAGCGGCTCCTGTTCGATTTCGTAAAGATCATACGCCGAACACGTCGCGGTCTTGATCCCCCTGAGAACCAGCGCCGCCAGTTTGTCCGGCGCCTCTCCGAACGCCCAGGCCTCATAGGTCCCGGAAAGTCCGGACCGCAGCCACATTTCTTCCGCCGTCATTCCTGTTTTCCTCCCGATGTTTTATATCCTGCCGAGCCCGGCAGACCGTTCCACCTTTCGATGATGTCCCTCAGATAGTCTCTGACGTAAAGCGGATCGGAAAACTCCCGCATCACATAATCCTCGTCTCTCGTCAGCGTTCCGTTTTCCGCGCGCCGAAGCACCGAGCGGGAAAAACGTTCCAGCTCCTGACGATACCTGCCGGCCTCCTCTCCGGAAAAGCGGCCCTTTTCCGCGGCCTCGCGCGCCATATCGAAACTGGCGCGCAGCGTGAAGAGGACGGTAACGTCATCGAGTTTCCCGGTTCTGAGAGGATAATACAGACATTCCTCCCACAGTTCGCGCTCGCCGTCCCTGTTCAGAAGATCCGCCGCCGCGCGGTAGACGCGCAGCGCCTCTTTTCCGCGGTACTCTGATTTCAGCAGTTCTGAAACCAGCTCCCGCGTCCAGATTCTCTCCGTTTCCCCTGAAACATGATATCCCTCATATTCCGCCCCGACGCCGTCGTGGTCCATATAGAAACGGTTCCCGTGATACTGACAGAAAAGTTCCTTCGCACGTTCCACTCCGATTTTCACTCCGTCCCGGTCCGTCATATCCCGAAATGGATGACCCACCGGTTTTCTTTCTCTGCTTCTTCCAGCAGCTTTGCAAGCTCAGAGAGATCCGGGAAGACCCGGATCACCTTAAGAAACGCGCCGAGCGACGAGGACGGTATCAGCGTGATTCCGCAGTACGCGAGCCCTTTGCCCGGAACGTCTGTCGTGTGCCAGAAACAATCGATCGACTGAAGCCTTTCCGCCGCCCGTTCCAGAGATTCATCGTCCACTCGGATACAGCTGTATCTGTGCGGTTCGTATTCGTCGTATCTCTTTCCGAACGCCGGAGCGTCCGGCATGATTCCGAACTCATGTTTCGCCATTGTGATTTCTCCCGACCCTATTATATCACTCCAGATGGATTTTGTGACAGAGATAGTTCCCAACGCAGACAAATCCGCATTCTTTCGCGATCTGTTCGTATTCCTCCTCGCAGAAGAAGGTCATGACCGTTGCGTTTCTCTTCTTCGCGTCGGAGAGCGCCGCGGGAAGCAGATCCCGGTACAGCGCCGGGGCGTCCTGCCCCTGTGCCGTATCGATTCCGAAGATTTCGAGCCATCCGTCCTTTTCGTCCATATAGTAGACGGCTCCAAGCGGTTTTCCGTCCCTTTCCTTAAGGAGGATGACCCAGTTTCCGAGGTCACTCAGAATTCTTTCGCTGTTCCAGTACATGTCCCCGTCGATCTGCCGGTGCAGCGTCTCAAAAAGGTGATAGTCCTGTCTGCCGATCCGTCTGATTCCGGGATTTTCCGGAAAATCCCCGAGCCGGTCGGGAAAGGCAGTATTGTTCCAGTCATTCTCAATGCATTCAAAGCCGTGTCCGGCGAGGAACTCCACCGCCGCGCGGTTTTCGGCGGGAAATCCGAGATACAGATCGTACCCCGGAAACTGTCCGCGCGCATAGCCGAGGAACTCCGAAAGAGCCAGCTGCGTTTCCCTTTCGGTCAGGAAAAAGCAGGTGTCAAGATACCGGTCCTCCGGGAACCAGTAGCAGTGAATCAGCCCCAGGATTTCGCCGTCCTGCTCAAAGAGAAGCATCTGCTCCGTCTCCCGGTCAAACGCCTTGAGCGACCGGGAAACAAACATCTCCTTCGTCTTGACCCCGTCGCAGTAAGTCGGGTATCCGGACTTCGTCAGATCCGAGGCGAGCGCGTACGCGAAATCAATCAGTTTGTAAAATTCGTCTTTTGAACATAAACGCAGCATAATCTGTTCTCCGTAAAGCTGGAATTTGTGCGACGGACTTCGATATTACGCACGATCACCTATTGCGCGCTTTGCCGCATAAAAACGGTATAACCGTTCCTCAGTGTCGTAAATATCTTTATACATCCGCACGTCCGATAATTGAAATCCGGATTTCTCCGCAGTTTTGCAGGAAGCGGTATTATCATCCGAAATAGCAGCAATGATTTCGTCTTCATCATAATGATCGAAAAAGTATTTCAGATATGCCTTCACCGCCTCCGAGGCATATCCCGATTGCCGGTATTTCGCTCCAATGCCGTAGCAAATACCGATCCTGTCCGTATCCTCATAATAGGTATTTCCCACGCTGCCGATAACTCTTTGGTCATCTTTCAAACAGATAATACAGCATATATAGTCCACCCTGGGATCATCTTTCACCGACAGATCGATTGCTTCATTGATCCAATCACTGATCCACTGTGAACAATTCTCATCAAAGCCCAGTTCGGAAAGGCTCCCATCTTTTGCCATATCCGCCAACGCTGTTTCGTCACCCATTTGAATCGATCGGATGATAAGTCTCTCCGTCTCTATTTTCATCACTGAATTCTCCTCGTCATGCCCTGTTCCGCAAGATACGGCATCATTGACAGATACCGACTTGTCCGGTTTCGGATCTGCATACAGTCTTCTCCTCACTCCCACCGGTAGACGCACAGTCCGTCCGGCTGATAGGAAAATGTAAAGTTTTTCTCATAATCCTCCCGCACGGAATAGCTTTGGGCAGAAACAAGTCTTCCGTCCGCGTCCCGTTTCGTCTCAAGCGTCTCCTCGGTCTCTCCGGTCTCGGGGTCATAGCGTTTCACGGACGTTCTACCGATAGCGCTGTACGAAAAATCGTAGCGATCACGCATATTACCACTGCCTACGGCATTATCAAAAGCCTCTTTGAGGAATCCGTTATCCCCGTATGAATAGGTCAGCAGATACTCCGGATTTTCTTTGAATTCTGAAGAAAAAGCGTCTTCAAAACCGATACCCCAGCCAACTCCCGCATAGGTCGATACCGCGCCGTTTCTGTCATACTCATAGATTCCGGCCGTACCGGATTCCAGTGTCTCGCCGTACGGTACATAGATTCTTTCAAGAAGCCCGTCTTTGTTATATGTTGCGTACACGTCGATCGGGTATAATTCACCGTAGCTGTACTGAATGTCCGAACTGCTCACCGGAACCAGTTTCAGCCTGAAGATGATACCGACGTCCGGGATTTCCCGGTACTGTTCCGACTCGCGGGAAACATACAGATCATTCCCGTAACAGAACCAGTCATCTATTCCCATATCGAACACGAGCATCAGAAGCTGCGGCTCCTGTCCGTCCAGATATCTCTGCGCGATGGTAAAAGCAGTCTCCCCGTGATCGTTCAGGTCATAGAAGCAGTATTTCGAAACCGCGTCTTTTCCGTAATTCTGAGACAGATACCAGCGCAGCTCCGACTGTTCATGCAGCGTGGTGTAATCGCGGGACGCAGCCGGCGGTTCCGCCGCGCCGCACGCGGTCAGCATCAGCAGACACGTCAGAACGGAAAGGAGCATCATCATCGTCTTTTTCATTTTTACAGCACCTCTTTCGGTTGTTTCTGGTATATAGACGCATCATTTTATCATTCGGTTCAACTGTTACGGTTTTTTTAGCCGAAAAAATGCTGACGGTTCACGAACTGCCCCGAAAGACTTGCACGCCGGATCTTTTCATCGTATCAGCGTCTCGTTTCTGTGCGCGCTGAGGACCCGTTTCGGAAAAAAAGAAAGAACGTGTTCCCAGTCGGCACGCAGCTGGGCATTGTCCTCGTAAGCGCCGATGTATTCGAAGG
>ONSY01000016.1 GCA_900320605.1 uncultured Eubacteriales bacterium
GTCTGAGACATGTGAAAGTGCAATTGTTTTTTTCCCGGAAGAAGGAACCGAAACGGTAAGTTTTTCAAAGAAATAGCTGAACGTATGTAAAGAGAGGCCAGAGAACTGATTCTCCGGCCTCTTTGTCTATTAAAGCAGTTCCATTCCGAGGCGAACCGGCGTCTCGATGTCCTGTGCAGTCGCTTCCAGGTAGGCCGCCAAATCCGGAGCACAGCCTTTTTTCAGCAGAACAATAATCGTACTGCCGCCGAAAAGGAAACAACCTTTTTCCGCACCCCGCTCCACCCGCGCGAATCCGCTTTCGTCAAACGGAAGCGGATGGTTGGCTATTTTTCCAACCATCATTGCCCCGACTTCCATCTGGACAGCCGTTCCGAATACGTCTGTTTCAATCACGGTAAACTCCCGGGCGTTTTCAGTGAAGACCGGCAGATCGCGAAGCGCAATTGGCCGGACGGTATGAAGCCGTCCGGAAATTTTTACGGGTTCTGCCGCTTTTCCGGATGCAAAAAAGACATAGCGGTGGTAATCTGTAACCTGCAGGCGAAACACGAGGCATCTTCCGCCCTCAAACTCCTGTGCCAGCGATTCACTGTGCAGAAGGTCACAGATCGAATACCGGCTCTGTTTAACAGGAACCACGAGACCGCTTGTGATCGGATAAACGGAAAGCAATCCATCGCACGGAGAGATCAGCGCTTCGGAATCCTTTGCCAAAGGCCGTGCCTCGGCTCTGAGCTTTCGCGTGAAGCATTCATTGAAAGTCCGGAATTCTGTCTTCTCACATTCAGAAAGATCGATCCCGTTGCGTTTTATAAACGATCGGTTCAGGATACGTGACGCACCGCACGACAAAAACGCCCCGACTGCTTTCGAAAGAAAAGGTCTGGTCAGACCTTTTAGAAGAAACCGTCCGGGCGCAGTATGATAAAGGAAATTTGTAAACGAGTGTTCTGCCATAGCTTATCTGTTGAAAACCTTCGTAAATATCATCAGCAGGAACTCGAGGAATCCGATTCCGATCAGAATCAGCGTTCCGCGAAGACCTGGTTTCGGGATACGGATGGGCATCAGGAACAGCAGCCCGGTAATGAGGATCACCGGGAAATATACCAGAGTAATGTCAATGGTCGTGATGTACTGGAACATCATAACCGAAGGGAAAATCAGCGCGGCTGACGTAACGGGCAGACCGAGATATTCTTTCCGTTTCCCCCCTACCGTTTTCTGCCGCTCTTCCTCGGTGACATTGAAATAAGCAAGCCGGATCATCGCCGCAAGCACATAGAGAACCATCAGCGCAATGCAGACAAAATAGATCACACGGAAGAAGGTGAAATGATCCGGGAAAAAGAGATAATGTGCCACCGGAGAGGTACGGATCATCGCAGAACCGATACACATCGGCAGGACGCCGAACGCAACAAGATCGGAAAGAGAATCTATCTGGATTCCGAACCCTTTCTCCAGTTCAGTCCGGTCATGTTTTGTACGTGCAACCATTCCGTCGAAGGAATCAAAAAGACCGCATGCCAGAAGGAAGAACGTTCCGACATACGGGTGGCCCGTTCCCTCCAGGGAGATAATGATTCCGCACCCCGCTGATACAAGCGAGAGGTACGTCAGAATGACCGTATAGTTATAAAACCCTATCATGCTTTTTTCCTCACAAAGGATTTAATAATTACCACGATGAAGCACAGAATCACGCAGCTGTAGAATGAAACAAAACGCGAAAGCAGTTCGAGACCCGCTGCCTCGGCTTCCGGCATGATTGCGCAGAAACCGTCATACATCATCAGATCCGTAAAACCCATCGCGCCTGGGATCGGAATAAAAGTGGATCCGATACTGATAAGGCTCTGAGCGCCCAGAAGACGTGCCCCATGTGAAAAAACCGCTCCGACTCCACCCGCCGCGTGGCGGATATTGACGGCAATATACATGAACATCGTGACAGCGAACTGGGAAAGCCGCTGCAGGATATTAAAGACAAGAGCTTTAAGGATTGCGGCTTTATGATGCGTAATCTCCGCCGCATAGCGCATATATTCCTCTTCCCATTTGGAGAAGCGTTCGAAAGCAGCTTCCTGATCCTTCACAATTCTCAGTTTAGAACCGATTCGGATCAGAAGACGTCCGACTGCGTTAATCACGTTATGCTTTAATGCAATAAAGATAAAGAGAAGCGCAAGTGCTACCAGAATCAGGGCGCCGATGATAATCAGCACTCTTCCGTAAGGGCGGAAGTAGAGATAAACGGACGGTGTCAGAATCATCGTCACTAGTCCGCAGATCAGAATTGCGATCGTGTACAGGGCGACATTAAATACCAGGCTGATTGTAGTGCAGCTTGTTGGAATTCCGTCCTTGACCATAAAATAGGCACAGGCCGGCTGACCGCCCGTCGCTGACGGAGTGATTGCGGAAAAATAGATATCCGCAGCACTGTAACTCAGGCTGCTGCGGAGTCGGCAGCTGTGTCCGAATGAATGGACAAGAGTACGGATCGCAAGCGCTTCAAAAAGGATGAAGCAGAACATTGAAAGGAAAGAAACAGCGACAAAGAACAGATCGGCGCCTTCGATCTGTTCACGGATTTTGCGAAGAGAAAAACCTTTACTGATCGATGCAACAATAAAGACGGAAAATGCCGCTAATACGAGAAAGAGTACGGCCCAGAGCGACTTTCTTTTTTTATCCTGCGCGGAGCCAAAGGAATCTTTCATCATCTAACCTCTTCGAAACCGCGAGGCCGATCTCTGCAGCGAGAACACCTGCGGGGATATCAATCAAATAATGCTGTTTTGTGAAAACGACAGCCGCAAAACACCCGGCACAGAAAACGACCGCGAGAACTCTCCAGATTTTTGCCGGTTTATGCATCTGAAACATTGCCCGAAGAGCGATCCAACTCGCCAAAGCGTGTACCGAAGGCAGACAGTTAACCGGTTTATCGAAAAACCAGACAACACTCATTGCAAAAGTAAAGAAATCCGTCACTTCCATCGGAGGTTTCTGAATGATCGTCGGGTAAGCAACAAACATAATCAGGCAGAGAATTTTCGCAATGATATCCGCTTTTGCAAAACGGTAGCAAAAACGTTCGCTTTCGCGTGCTGTAAAGAACCAGTTCAGACCCCACTGGACAAAAGAGGCAACATAGAAAAAGACGAACGCCGGAATGAATGGAATTCGGTCGTCTATTTCCATATGAATATAATGCCGACGGCTGTCATTGACCAGGAGGAGTGTCACCGAATAGGTAAGAAAGTTCATTGCAGCAACACAAATCAGCGGGATCCACGAATAGCGGGGGAATATCTTCTCAAGCCATTTTTTCA
>ONSY01000157.1 GCA_900320605.1 uncultured Eubacteriales bacterium
AAAGCACCTTTTCAGAAAGGCTGTCTATTTCGACAACGGAAATATTTCCGTTCCCGATTCGGTTTTCGAATTCCAGGAGGGAAAAATCACCTTCACCTGGTATGACCGTGAGGAGTCAACCTTCCGCCGCAGCGCCCTTTCTCCCTGCCCGACGGTTTTCGGCACCGAGGAACACAGCCTTCTGAACGCCCGGTTCGGAGATCCGGTCTTCTACGCCGCGACGGACAAGGGCGATTTCTGCTTCTATCCCTCGCAGGAGACGGCAGAGGCGCGCGCGAAAGCCTACGATCAGATTCTCTCCGGGGAAGAAGATACCGCGGCGGTCTGGGATCAGAGCGAGTTTGAACGCGAGGAATGGAATCCGCCGGAGGAAATCGAGATCGGCGGCAATTTCCGATATCTCGGCGAAAAAGACACCGATGGAAAACGGTTCGGGCGCGGCCGGACCGAACAGCTCTCCGGCATTACGGCCTACGAAGGCGGATACCGCGACGATCTGCGCGAAGGCTACGGCGCGTATTACTACTCTGACGGAACGCTGTCCTACTACGGAAGATGGAAGGGCGGAAAAAAAGACGGTCCCGGCGTTTCGGTCAAGAAAGGGCTCGACGGTTATCACGTCGGCTATTGGGAACAGGGCCGCCTGACCGGCTCGAGCGCGGTTTTCGACCGCGACGGAGTGCTCAGAAGCTTCGGCTCCGCTGAGGACGGAAACGCGAACTGCCTGCGTGTTGAAAAAATCGGAGAGAACACGTTTATCGGACACGAATCCACAGGAGGAAAAAAGTGCGGCGCTCTCTTTACTCCCGCGGGAAAACTCATTTTCTCGGGTGAGTTTGAAAACGGTGTATATTCCGGACGCGGAGTCCTTTTCTCCGAAGACGGGAAAGCCGATATTTTCGGCGAATGGAAGGACGGCCAGTGCATCGAGAAGCGCTGATGCACTCCGAAATTCGCGCTCATTTCAGCATCCGGACGGATGAAGATTTATCTTGCAGAAGGAGGCGGAAGCGTTTTCACTGGGAAAACGCGGACCTATGCCGACACTCAATATCGTTTTGGTAGAACCGGAAATACCCCAGAACACGGGCAACATCGCGCGGACCTGTGCCGCGACCGGTGCCCGGCTTCATCTGGTAAAACCGCTCGGTTTCAAGATCGACGACCGCAAACTCAAGCGCGCCGGCCTTGATTACTGGCATTTTCTCGATATCAGCTACTACGAAAACCTGACGGAATTCTTCGAGAAAAACAAAGGGCCCTTCTATTATTTCTCCACCAAGGCGCAGCATATCCACTCACAGATCGATTATCCGGAAAACTGCTATCTCGTTTTCGGAAAGGAAACAAAAGGACTTCCGGAAAAGCTGCTTTACGAAAATCCCGATACCTGCGTGAGAATCCCGATGATCTCGGAGGCCCGCAGTCTGAACCTTTCGAACTCCGTCGCTGTCGGCGTTTTCGAGGTTCTCCGTCAGTGGAATTACCCCAACCTGCTCGAAAAAGGCGAACTTCGGGAATTTCACTGGTAAACTTTCATTTTTCACTTGAAACACAGGGGTGTTTGCTGTATAATATTTGCGGTAATTTTTTATCAGGAATTTCAAAATTCAATTCTGAAAGTAAGGAGCGAAATTTTTTATGAATTATCTCAACAAAAAATCTGTTGAAGATATTGACGTCGCCGGCAAAAAAGTTCTCGTCCGCTGCGATTTCAATGTCCCGATGAAAAACGGCGTCATCACGAGCGACGCCAGAATCGTCGGTGCTCTGCCGACGATCAAGTATCTGGTTGATCAGGGCGCGAAGGTTATCCTCTGCTCTCATATGGGCAAGCCGCACAACATCCTGACCCCCGGATTCGGTCTTGACAAGAAGGAAAAAGCGAAAATCGCAGAACTGCCCGAAGAGGAGCAGGCTGACGCGAAGGCGAAACTGCTTGAAAAAGCCGCTGTTGACGACAAGAAAAAGTTCACCCTGAAGCCTGTTGCCGACCGTCTCAACGAGCTCGGAATCAAAACGGCGTTCGCTGAGGACCTCGTCGGAGAGGATGCGAAAGCGAAAATCGCCGCTCTGAAGGAAGGCGAAGCCGTTCTGCTTGAAAACACCCGCTTCTATGCCGGTGAGGAAAAGAACGATCCGGAGCTTTCAAAACAGCTCGCTTCCTTCGCTGACATCTATGTCAACGACGCGTTTGGCACGGCGCACCGCGCTCATGCCACCACAGCCGGCGTAGCGGACTATCTCCCCGCTGTCTGCGGTTTTCTGGTACGCAAGGAAATCACGATCATGGGCGGCGCGCTCGAAAATCCGAAGCGTCCGTTCGTCGCGATCCTCGGCGGAGCGAAAGTTTCCGACAAAATCGGCGTTATCAACAACCTGATCGACAAGGTTGACACGCTCATCATCGGCGGCGGCATGGCCTACACCTTCTTCAAGGCGCTCGGCTATTCGATCGGCACCTCTCTCTGCGAAGACGACAAGGTCGAACTCGCGAAGGATATGATGGCGAAGGCGAAGGAAAAAGGCGTTCGCTTCCTGATTCCGCAGGATACCGTTGTCGGCGAGAAATTCGCGGAAGACACCGCCTACAAGACGGTTCCCTCCGACAGCATGCCGGAAGGCTGGATGGGCCTTGATATCGGCGAAAAGACGATCGCTCTCTTCAGCGACGCGATCAAAGACGCCGGAACGGTTGTCTGGAACGGCCCGATGGGCGTATTCGAGTTCAAGAACTTCGCTGTCGGCACCTCTGCGATCGCGAAAGCGGTCGCCGAAAGCAACGCAATCTCGATCATCGGCGGCGGCGACTCCGCGGCGGCTGTTGAGAATCTCGGCTACGGCGACAAGATGACCCATATCTCCACAGGCGGCGGCGCTTCCCTCGAACTGCTCGAAGGCAAGATCCTTCCCGGTATCGCCTGCCTCAACGACAAAGACTGATTTTGTACGTTTACAGGCATTTGGTTCTTCCAAATGCCTGTTCTTCTAAAACAAGATGAAAGGATCAAGATTATGAAAAAAGAAGTTCGCAAAGCGGTTATCGCCGGAAACTGGAAAATGAACAAGAACCCTCAGGAAGCCGCAGCGCTCCTCAATGAAATCGCCCCGCTCGTAAAAGACGCCGGATGCGAAGTCATCGCCTGCGTTCCCTATATTGACCTCTACGCCGCGCTTGAGGCGACGAAGGGCACCAACATCAAAATCGGCGCTGAGAACTGCTATTGGGAGAAATCCGGTGCGTTCACCGGCGAGGTTTCCGCAAAGATGCTCGCGGATATCGGCGTTCCTTACGTCATCATCGGCCACAGCGAGAGAAGAACCTACTTCGGCGACACCGACGCGACCGTTCAGAAGCGTGTCCGCGGCGCGCTCGACGAAGGCCTGACCGTCATTCTCTGCGTCGGCGAATATCTTGAGCAGCGCGAACTCGGCATTACCGCCGAAGTCGTTTCCATGCAGACGAAGATCGCGCTCCAGGGCGTTACCGAGGAAGAACTCAAGCGTCTCATCATCGCCTATGAGCCCGTATGGGCAATCGGAACGGGCAAAACCGCTACCGCCGACCAGGCTCAGGAAGTCTGCAAGCTGATCCGTGACGTTGTCGCTTCCCTGTATTCGCAGGAAGCCGCTCAGGCGCTGACCATTCAGTACGGCGGCTCGATGAACGCGAAAAACGCTCAGGAACTGCTCTCCAAGGAAGATGTCGACGGCGGTCTGATCGGCGGCGCTTCCCTCAAGGCTCCCGATTTTGCTGCGATTGTTGACGCCGCAACAAAAGGCTGATTTTTCTGGACACACTGCTCTCCCGCCGTACGGCGGGAGAGCTTCTCTTGTCTCAGCACTAACGGAAAGGAACAAATGAAATGAAAAAGCCCCTTATCTTAATCATCATGGACGGCTTCGGAATCGCACCGCCCGAGGGAAACGCGATCTATGCGGCGAAAACGCCGAATCTCGACCGCTACTTCTCCACCTATCCCACCACCCAGATCGGTGCCTCCGGCCTTGACGTAGGACTTCCGGACGGCCAGATGGGCAACTCCGAAGTCGGACATACAAACATCGGTGCCGGAAGAATCGTCTATCAGGAACTTACGCGCATCACCAAATCCATCCAGGACGGCGATTTCTTCGAGAACGAGGCGTTCCTCAAGGCAATCGAAAATGTCAAGAAAAACGGGACAGCGCTGCACCTGATGGGCCTTGTCTCCCCCGGCGGCGTACACAGCCACGAAACCCATCTCTACGGTCTTCTGGAACTCGCGAAGAGAAACGGCGTCGAGAACGTATATGTCCACTGCTTCCTCGACGGACGCGATGTGCCTCCGGCATCCGCCGCAGGCTATGTTGCCGCCCTCCAGGAAAAGATCCGTGAAATCGGGGTCGGAAAAATCGCGACCGTTGAGGGCCGCTACTACGCGATGGACCGCGACAACCGCTGGGAGCGCGTGGAGAAGGCTTATTCCGCGCTTGTCTACGGCGAGGGCATTCAGGCTGATGACCCGGTCAAGGCGATCGAGGATTCCTATAAAAACGAAGTGACCGACGAATTCGTTCTGCCGATCGTCTGCGCGAAAAACGCCGGCATCCGCGCGAACGACTCTATCATTTTCTTCAACTTCCGCCCGGACAGAGCCCGGGAAATCACCCGTACGTTCGTCGATCCGGATTTCTCCGGCTTTGAGCGCAGAAACGGTTTCTTCCCGCTCTACTATGTATGCATGACGCAGTATGACGCGACCATGCCCAACGTTGATATCGCGTTCCGTCCGGAGAAACTGACGAACACGTTCGGCGAGTATATCTCGAAAAACGGCCTGACCCAGCTGCGCATCGCGGAAACTGAAAAATACGCCCATGTGACGTTCTTCTTCAACGGCGGCGTTGAAAAGCAGTACGAGAATGAGGACCGCCGTCTGATCGCCTCCCCGAAAGTCGCGACCTACGACCTCAAGCCCGACATGAGTGCCAACGAAGTGACCGAGGAACTTCTCTCCTGCATCGCTTCCGATCGCTATGATGTCATTATTCTGAACTACGCGAACTGCGACATGGTCGGCCATACCGGTGTTTTTGAGGCTGCAGTCGCAGCTGCGGAAACGGTTGATACCTGCGTCGGCAAAATCGTTGAGGCGATTCTCGCGAAAGGCGGCGCCGCGCTGATTACCGCGGACCACGGCAACGCTGACCGCATGCTCGACGACGACGGCGTGACTCCTTTCACTGCCCATTCGACAAACCCGGTTCCCTTCTGTGTTGTCGGTTATCCCTGCAAACTGCGTGAAGGCGGTGTTCTCGCCGACATTGCTCCGACGATGCTGAAGATCCTCGGTCTGCCCCAGCCCTCCGAGATGACCGGAAAGAGCATCGCCGAATAACCGAATCACGAAAAGCCTGCGTGCGCGCAGGCTTTTTTATTGACAAAGCGCCTGTTCGATGATACAGTATTTTCAAAGTATTTTTTCACGGTGTCCGCCGGTGCGGCCGCGGCATCCGCAGTCAGGAGATTCCCCATGAGCCAGACCATTATCCCGAAAAACTATCAGAACCGGATGAGCCTGTACGAAACCCAGAAGGCAATCGGGCTGATCAAACGCCTGTTCGAAGACCGCCTCTGCGGCGCGCTCCATCTCGAGCGGGTTTCCGCTCCGCTTTTTGTCGACGGTGCTACCGGCCTCAATGACGACTTAAACGGCGTGGAGCGCCCGGTTTCGTTTGATATTCCCGCCGTCGGCGGTGAAGGCCAGGTTGTCCACTCGCTCGCGAAATGGAAACGTCTCGCGCTCTGGCAATACGGTTTCCGAACCGGAACGGGTCTTTATACCGACATGAACGCGATCCGGCGCGACGAGGAGCTTGACAACCTCCATTCCGTCTACGTCGATCAGTGGGATTGGGAAAAAGTCATCACGAAAGAAGACCGCACACTCGATTATCTGAAAGACACCGTCGGGAAAATCGTCGA
>ONSY01000064.1 GCA_900320605.1 uncultured Eubacteriales bacterium
GCCTTTGCCTTAATCTTTAACATAGATGCGTTCCCCTCCTTCCAGTCCTTCCTTGATTTCAATATACAGATCGGTTGAGCGGCCGGTCTGAACATCTCTTCGGGTCATGTTGTTTTCTTCATCCAGCAGATAGACGAAATTCCCCTTGGCGTCACGGAACATCGCATTGACCGGTACGGCAATGCAGTCGTCGGTTCCCTGGGTATACAGAAGAATTTTCACGTAGTCACCGGCAGTGAGCGTCTGGGAATCCTCCGTGACAAAATAGGAGAAAACCGCTTCGCCCGCAATCGCTTTCGCGGTCATCTGCTCACGGGTCATTTCCTCGATCTTGATCGGATAGATGCGGCTGTTGGAATACGCTTCCATCTGGACAATATACCGGATATATGAATTCTGCATATACGGCCCGCGGATTTTCAGCTTGGAATCATCCGCGATGAGGAAGGTCACGGTTCCGCGCGGGACGCGGTCCGAGAGGATGTAATTCCTCGCGTAAACGATTCTGCCGGAAACCGGCGCGGTGATCGTGTCGTTTTCCGCGATCTCCGCAAGCTCGTCATACTGTTTCTGCAGGTAGCTGGTATTGAGATACTGAGATTCTCTCTGCTGCTGAAGCTGAAGGTTCAGGCTTTCGATCTCCTGCTCCTTCCTGAGGATTTCAACCTGGGAGGGTTCCTCAGCTGCCTGGAGCCTCTCAAGCTCCTTGCGCGCGATCTTGATGGAAGACTCGACGATGCTGTTCGCGTAGTAGCCGTCCGTATTGAGGTAATTGATCTCGCTCTGAAGCGATTCCATCCGTTCCTGCGTCTGGGATACGTCGTAACGGAGCAGGACATCTCCTTCCTGTACCATATCTCCGATGTGGACGCAGGTTTCAAGGGCAAAGCCGTCGAACTTGGTTTCAATCTCCGTCAGTTCCGGAACGACGATTCCGTCATACTGGCGGAAGTTGTAGATATCCATCCGCTTTACAATATACGAAGAGCGCGTCGCGTTCACAGGCTCCAGCAGTTCCGGGACCTCCTCGGTTTCCCCGGTAGAACTGCATCCTGCGAACGCAAGTACCAGCGTGGCAAGTAACAAGGCTGCAATTATTTTTTTCATCATTTCCTCCTCATTACTCCAGGATCAGTTCCTGCGAAGCCGTAACTCCGCTTTTGATCTCCGTATACTTATCGTTCGAGATGCCGGTTTCCACCGGGATCATGGTCATCACGCCGTTTTCGTCGAATCCGTAGACGACGCTTCCGTTTGAGGTCGTCACAATCGCCTGACTGAGAACATACAGCGTATTCTTCGATTCGGCAAGCACAAGATCGATTCTGCCGTTCGCGTTCTGATCGAAGTCGGCAATCGCGTCCTTGAGCTCAAAGAAGACGGTTCCGTCCTTGCCGGGCTCGTTGACAACTTCAAACTCCGCGGGATCGACCGCCTCGAGGGTGTATGTCTCGTCATTGAGAACCATCTCATAGGTCTGGCCGGGTTTGATGTACTCATGGTATTTCGTTTTCGCCGTAAACATCGAGGTCGCGGTATCCGCAACCGTAACAACGACTTTTCCCTGTTCGCAGAGGTCCCGGTTTGTCACGTTCTCGATCTTGGTGACGTTTCCCTCGAAACCTGCGCGGAGCTGACGCTCCGCCTTCTTCTGAAGCAGTTCATTCTTGCGGAGCTGCAGGACGGTAATATTGTTGTAAAGGGAATTGATCCGGTTCTGATAGGAAGCGTAAACCTCAGCGGACGACTGAACCCCTCCGGCCATTTCCGGCGGCAGAATCTTCTGAAGGGCGTCCGCCTGCTTCGATTTCAGATCGCGTTCCTGCTGAAGATGAAGCGCGTTGAGGTTCGCGACATCGATCTCATGCTGATTGCTCTCAATCGAAGCCTCAATTGCGGATATATCCAGCTGAACCAGAAGGTCCCCTTCCTGAACATGCTGGCCCTCCGTTACGAAGACCGCGTCGAAGAACTCCCCTTCGAGATCAAAGGCATATCCCTCCGTTTTCACCGGCTTGTAAGTGCAGAAGAGTTCCGTCGTGTTCGCGATATCGCCCGCCATTACGAACGTCGTCTTGTAGGTGACGACGGTGTTTTCCACCACGACCGGCGAATGCTGCACCTCGTCCTCCTCAGGCAGAAGCGCGCATCCTCCGAACATCTGAAGCACGGCCAGCAACGCGACACAAACGGCTGTCAATTTCTTTTTCACGCTGTTTTCCCCTTTACTGTATCTCTGAAACCATATCAGATTTGCTTATGAACAATGGTATACTCATTTCCTGGCCGGAAATACGGACAGCTGTACTCGCGATCAGAGAACAGACGCATGGACTCATCCTCGTCCATATCGATCACGCAGGCATAGTCCTCCATCTCCGCGTCATATTCGTAATTGACGCAGATATCACAGCTCTGAATCGGTTGTTTCAAGCGGATCACTTCCCTCAAAAGCCAGATCACTCCGCGGAAATCCGACGGGCGAACCGGATGTTGCAATTTGGGCATTTTTCACCACCATAATTATCTTTAATAATACCCTTTTCGGTAATTATTGTCAATAGCGAATAAAGCCTTCGGGCAGTTTTTTCTGCGGGCTTTTCGTCCCGTCCGGTCACGGAAAATCTTCCTGTTTTACCGCGGCTTTCTCTCCGCATTCATCCGAAAAAAAAGGCCGGTTCCCGCCGGGAACCGGTCTGCGGTTTTTCCGTTTGTCAGTAATCGAGGGCAAAGTTCTCCGGGACCGCCGTGCGCGACGCATCCGGCACAAAGGAAGGATCGGTCTGCTTCTGCAGTTCAACATGCGGCTCCCCGCGGAAGTAGCTCGCATAACTGTCGCCGGTAACGGCAAGATCCTCCTTCTGCCAAACGATTGTCAGGTATGGCAGCGGCTCATTGAGCGTCAGCTTGTAATCCGGTCTGTACGGGGGATGCAGCGTCAGCCGGACTTTCCCCTCAAATCCCTCTCCGGTCACCGTCGCGAGAATTTTAGCGGTGTCTGTCCCGCCGACGAACGAAAGGAAAGCCGTTTCGCTTTCGAGCGCCTTCTCCAGCGCGGAATCCTTAACCGCGTATTTTTCCCGGAGCTCTTCGTAAACCGCCTTCACGACCGGATAGAAATCCGCTGTACTCTTCTGATGGGTGCACCATCCGAACGAAACCAGTTCGCGTACCGGATTGTCCCACGCTTTCTGAAGATACAGCTGCCGGACGGAAAACTGAACGCCGTACATCGAAACATTTGGATTCACCTTCACACGGCTGCCTGTCTTTACATTGCCTCCGGTGATAAAATACTCGTTTTCCAGCTCCCAGTCGTTGTGGCACAGCCGGTCCTGTTCAGTGATCATATCAAAGAACACGGCGTCTTTCGGCACGTTCTTGCCGGCAATGTCCTTGTAAGCCTTTTCCCCGCCGAAGAGGGCCTCGGTACGCTCGATCACCGTGCTCTCAATATCATATTCGTCACGCAGCGCGCGCTGTAATCCGAGCAGAGGGTAATGATCCAGAATATTCACGACCGTGGACGGGGTAAGTTTGGCGCGGTCAAACGTCTCGGCTGTCTCCGTGAAGATTCCCTCCCCCATCTGCTCGAGCGCGGCTTCCCCCCGCCCGCTGCAGCCGGAAAAGGAAGTCAGCAGAACCGCGGCGAAAAGGAGTATTGCGAGCCATCTCAAACGGTTATTCATTCCTCAGCGCCTCCTTTTAATAATCCAGCGCGAAGTTTTCCGGATTCGCTTCGCGTACTCTGGAAGCAGATGCCTCTGTTTCATGCTTCCCTTCATTAAAGCCGTCTCCGGAAAACGGAGATTCTATGTAATAGGTATCGTTTTCCACCCGGTAATTCGCGTTCAGCAAGCATACACCATCGTTGAAAAGCAGTGCGTGGTCTGTTTTCTGCCAGACAAACACGGCGTACGGATCCCCTCTTTCGGGAATGTGAACCGTAATGCGCAGCGTTCCCGGGAATGTCTCGGCATCATAGTCCCCGATGACGGAGTATTCCTGTTTTTCGGTAAAAGATATCCCGTTGTGCCAGACCTCCGCCTGTTTTTTGTTCGCGTTTACGTACTGCCAGAAACTGTCCGCGCTTTGGAGAGCCGATACCGCTGACGTCTCAACCGCAAACTGCCTTGTAATCTGATCGGCGGTCTCGC
>ONSY01000160.1 GCA_900320605.1 uncultured Eubacteriales bacterium
GGGATATTTCACAATTTGCCCGGGCAAATTATTTCACATCTCGCGTAAGCGAGATATTTCGCTTGTTTTTTCGTGAGTTCAATACATCTATCAAAAACACATATCTATCTTTTCCGTACTCGCTTGAAAAAAAGGGACTGCAAAGCAGTCCTTTTCTTTTTCAGTGAAATAAAACCGCTTGCGCGGATTTGTGAAATACGCTGCGCGTGTGAAATACGCCTGCGGCGTGTGAATTGCCTGCGGGCGTTAAAGGATTTATTTCATTTCACATCCCGCGACAGCGGGATATTTCACATTTGCCGCAAGGCAAATATTTCACGTCGAGCAGAGCGAGACATTTCACTAACATCCGCAATGGTAATCATCAAGTGTCTTCTATAACCTTTTCCACCACAAAAGCACGCCGCAGCGTGCTTTTGTAATAATCATATAATAAACTTATCTTCTTCTTTCAGATCGAGCAGATCCACGATCTTTTCCGCGTTCCGTTTTGACCGGCTGAGCGTTTTTCCGGTGTGGGCGTCCGAGCCGTAGTAGAATTTGCAGCCTTCCTCCCGTGCTATTTCGTAGATCCTCAGCTCGTCACGGTCCTTTTCCCGGTCCATGTTGAGCGCATTCATGTTGAGTTCGACTCCGATCCCTAGCTCCGCGGCCTTTCCGAACAGCCGTCTGTACTCCGGATCCGGAATGAGGTTCAGCACGTCTGTGTTTTTTCCGTCGGTGTAGATCAGCCCGTCGGTGAAGTGCGCTAGTCCGACCTTGTGAAAGGGAAGATCTGATTCAAGCAGCGCGTCGAAGCGTCTTACGATCAGCTCGGCGCGTTCGGAAGCGTCTTCGTCGCCCCTGCAGGAAAACCCGCCCATATGAAGGTGATTCAGCGGCACGACGATAAAATCCAGCCGGCGCATCATCTCCGGACCGACCCCGATCGCGAAGTCCCGGTCCATATCTGTCTCCGCTCCGAACAGGAATTTCACGCCTTCTGCCTGCGGAAGAGGGAGGACCGAACGGATCGCTTTCGTCGTCTGTCCCGCTCCGGTCCCGTACGGGGACGGGACCGAATCATCCCAGTAATGGTCTGTCAGACAGACAGTTTTAAATCCGTTTTCGACAGCGTATTTCAGAATATTATCCGGGTTCTGTTCCGGATCGCCGGAGCAGGGCGAAACGTAAGAATGGATATGCAGATCGTGATCACATATAAACCTCATTCCGACCTCTCTATTCTCAACCTATGACCGTATACTTTCCGTTACGCGGAAGGGTGACCGTCGTTCCGATCGCCTTGTACTCGTTCTCTCCGTCGCTGAGGATCGCGTCAGCCTGACATTCCGGCAATTCCACCGTAACGTCCCCGTCGGCGGGAGACCTCAGCTTCAGCTTTTCAATCTTTCCGTCCTGCCAGCTTGCGGAAACGGTGACGTTTCCTCTTGCCCGCAGTCCTTTGAACGACCCGCTTGACAGAGCCGACGGAAGAGCCGGCAGGATCGAGATCATCCCCTCGTGGCTCTGTATGAGCATCTCGGCGATCGCCGCGGCTCCGCCGAAGTTTCCGTCGATCTGGAAGGGCGGGTGATTGTCAAGCAGATTCGGAAGCGTTGAATTGGTAAACAGCGCCCGGAGATTTTTCATGACGTTCTCGCCGTCCCTGAGTCTCGCGAAAAGATTTATCAGCCACGCGCGGCTCCATCCGGTGTGACCGCCTCCCGCGGAAAGACGTCTGTCCATGGTGACTTTTATCGCACGGAACAGTTCCGGGGTCTTCCTCGTGATCTGCGCGGCGGGGTAAAGCGCGAACGCGTGAGATATGTGTCTGTGTCCGGGCTCGTATTCCTCAAAGTCCTCGATCCACTCCATGAGCTGACCGAACTTCCCGATCCTCAACGGCGGCATCTTCGCTCTCATTGCCCGCGCCTTTGCGGCAAGGCCCGGATCTATCCCGAGGATATCCTCTGTCTCGGCGTAGAAATCAAGCAATCCGCTGATTATCTCGACGTCCATAGTAGGAGTGATAGTGAGATGTACGAACGTGCGCTCGCCGGTCTCCGGGTCGATCTGCGCGTACGCGTTCTCCGGGGACGTTGACGGACCTGTCATAAGCGTGCCGTCCGGCCCCTCGAACATTGTGCTCATAAAGAATTTGGCGCTTTCTTTGATGAACTCGTAAGCGGTATCCCGGAGGAAATCCTTGTCCTCCGTGTAGAGGTAGTGCTCCCACATGTGATAGGAAAGCCAAGCGGCGCCGAGAGGCCAGAGTCCCCACATACCGTCCGCGGCCGCGGCGAACTGA
>ONSY01000165.1 GCA_900320605.1 uncultured Eubacteriales bacterium
GGAAAGCTCGATATCTACCGCGCGGAGCCGTATTTCCTCGAGGTGATGCCCAAGGGAATCAACAAGGCGGCGGGTCTGCGGATGCTGATGGAAAAGACGGGGATTACGCGCGAGCAGCTCATGGCCTGCGGCGACGCGAACAACGATCTGCCGATGCTGCGCGAGGCGGCGCTGAGCGTTGCGGTAGGCAACGCGAGCGACGACGTTAAGAAGCACGCTGCGTTCGTCTCGAAATCCAACAATGAGGACGGCGTTGCCTACGCGGTCAAAAAGTTCGTGCTCGACGGCGAGGAGCTTGAGCTCTGAACAAAGGGAAGAACAAATAAATCCGATAATAATGAACGGGCTTACCTTCTGTGAACAGCAGGAGGCAGGCCCGTCCTTTTCTGTGATCTGCTGACTTTTTCTCAGGAAACGGATTCTCCTGTGCAGAGCGATCCGTCGGCGCTGCGTGAAAAGCGCGAGAGGAACTCCCACGCGAGAGACGCTGCCTGTGCCGCCGGAAGAAGCGGACAGTTTTCAACACCGATGGTTCGGTACATCGTCTGGCCGCTGCGGTCGACTGCGTCGCCGATATAATGACGGATTCCGTCAATTTTGCGGATTTGCGTGCGGTCATATATCATGCCGAGCACCTGCTCCACCGGATCAGCGGATTCTTCCCGGATCCGGTAAACGCGCGCGAGCTTCGCGCGGTTCTGCGCAACCATCTGCGCGTAGGCGAGATCTCTGTCCTTTCCGTCGCCGGTGATCTGATCGAGCTGACCGGGAGCGGGACAGTTGTTGATATCGCGCCAGAAACGCTGTTCCTCGAAACTCGGCAGCGCCGCGTAATCTGAAACCGAGACGTTGAAATCATATTTCGCCGGCATGGGAACGTGCGGGTCCTCGTTGTATGGGAGCAGTCCGCTTTCCATTGCCATGCCGTGAATATCCACGCGCGGCATATGCAGCGCCTTTGCGCGCTCATATTCCTCAAGCACGGTATCCTCGCCGTTGTACTGCGCGTCCAGAACGCAGACGCCGGCGGCAAGGTCACAAAGCGCGAGCGAGATCCGTCCGGCGACTGCGCCGGTGTAGGAGTGACCGACAAGATATATCCTTGTTCTGTCGCATCCGAAACGCTCTGCGGCTTCAAGCAGGATCCCGCGGACCGATTCCGCGCTGTTGCTGTCGTCAATGACCAGAACGGACGCTTTGAGTTCGGACGCCTTGCGGGCAAATCCCCAGGTGTCCGTTTCGGCAAAGGAGTGGCGCCGGTTTTTAAGAAGACAGAATACCGGCTGTCCAGTCGGATTTTCGGGCAGATAGGAAACCCATTTTCCGAACGGTCCGTCGTGTACGGATCGGCACAGACCCTGCGTTTTCCAGTACTGCGCGAGCAGAGATGTCTGGGAATCTCCGCCGAACAGGAGGTAGGGACGAAGCTGCGCGATCAGGTTTTCGCCGTTTCGGCCTGAAACATACGCGTCAAAATCAAAGTCGGGGGAGGCGTGATGCATCAGCAGCATCCGCGCGGTGCGGTTCCCGATTTCCGGAAAGCGCACGTCCCAGAGGTTTTCGGCAAAATCGGTCCGTTCCTCGGACTCAGCCGGCGCTCTGCGGGCGGTCGGATCCGGCCAACTCGGATCCGGATCGTATACCGTGAGATGCGTGACCGGATCCCGGGAGAAGTTCCGCAGGAACTGCCAGGCAAGTTCGGCGGTGTAGGCCGGCGGGAAGTGGTTCCCGTGCTCCACGCCGATCATGCGCATCCGGCAGACGCCGTTTTCATCATGAACGTCGCCGAAATAGTGGGGCAGTCCTCCGAGCGCGCGGAGATAGCTGTGCTCGAGCGGGACGCCGAGCTTCTGTTCGCAGAGGCGCTGTGAGCGCAGGTGCAGATCGCGCATGTCGTCCATGGGGAACAGTTTCAGACGGTTGATCCTGCGCCAGAAGATCTGCTCCGCGTAGCTTGCGCCGAGCGTAAACGGAGAGCGCGTGATGACGGTATCGAACCGCTTCGGCGACATCGGATGTTCCGGAGCGAAGGAAAACGGAAGCAGGCAGCGAGATTGCTTCATGGAATGAACGAACAGCACCGGCATCCCGAGCTCCATGACCCGGGCGACCTGCTCCGGAGTGGAGTCCGCCCCGTAATACTGCGAGCCGCAGAGGCAGAGCCCGGCGACACGTTCCGGGAAATTGACCGCGTGGAGCCCCGCGCAGACCGCCGTGAAGGAATGACCGAACAGATAGACGCGCGACGGATCGACCGGATAGCGCGCGATCGCCTTGTCGAGCGTTTCGTTGAAAACATCGTCCCGGCGGCCGTGCTGCGCCGCGATGACAATCAGGCCGTATTCCGCGGCGAGATCGGCGAATCCCCAGCGTTCCGTGTCGAGAAGATTCCGGTCAAGTTCCCACTGGATGAAGAAGGCGGGATATTTTTTCCCCGCATTCTCCGCAAGCTGAGAGCCGCGCGGCACGTAGATGACCCAGTCGTGCGAACGGTCCGCTTCCATATGGAACGTGCGGATCAGCCCGCGTTCGAGCCAGTAGGCGTCGAGAGCGGGATCCTGCGGATCACTGAAATTGAGAACGGAAAGCGAATGGCGCATCAGTTCGTCGCCGTATTCGCCCGCGAGATACGTATCGGCGTCATAGGAGGAGGATCCGACGGCTTCGAATTCCTCCCGCAGCGTTTTTCCTCTCAGGATGGGAACAGGCTGATTCCAGAGGCCGCGGTCCTTGTAGTCTGTATACATATACGGTGCGCTCCTTTGCCGTGAGTTTTCCTTTTAAACAAGGTTTGTTTCAATCAAAGTTTAGCATAGCCGAAACGGAAAAGCAACACCGGAGCGTGCGCGTACGGATTGACAAATCCGATCGGGCGTGGTACGGTACGAGTAGTGAAAGGACGCAGTTTCGCGCTGTGAATTCTGAGAAAGCGAGGCAATCATCATGGGCCGCTATCCGCTGATTCCGTCCTACCGGGAAATCCTTCCTCCGAAGGAAGTGATCCGGCTTGAAATTCCGGAGGGATATCATCCGCTCTCTTCCGCCTATCTGCAGGAGAGACCGACTGATCTCGCCGCGCACGGCTACGTGGAGGAGGAATATATCATCCGTTCGTACGGAAATATCTATCTCTGGCCGAAGGAAGAGCCGCGTCCGGTCATCCGCGCCGAAAACGCGCCGTTCTGCAGCCGTTTTCTCCTGAGAAAGCCCGCGGATCCGAACCGCTTCAGCGGAGTCGCCGTGTTCGAGGCGTTCAACAACGGCGGAAAAATCAGCCATCCGACCGGCCTGTGGCCGAACGCGTATGAGTATCTGATGGAGTCCGGAGACGCCTGGATCGGCGTGGAGGTGCAGTATCTCGGATTTGAGACGCTCAAACAGTACGACTCCGAACGCTACCGGGACTATGACCTCGCGTTTCCGAATCCGGTGCCGCCGCAGGAGCGCGGACCGCTCGGCTGGCACGTGCTGCGGGAGGCCGCCGCGAAGCGCGGATTCAGATACGGCCTCGAGCTGCCGGATGATTTTGAGAAGGGCTTTATTTTCGACGAGTTCTTCCAGATCGCTGCGCTGTGCAGGCGGAATCTTCCGGGAGATCCCTTTGAGGGATATGACGTGAAAAAGGTCTGCATCGCGTCCGTTTTCGACATCAACGCGTTTGTCGCGGGATTTCATCCCTACGAGCGCCTGCCCGGCGGCGCGCCGGTCTTTGACGGTTATATCAAGTATATGTCCGGATCCGGCGGGGAACTGAGCCGGGAGGCCGATATGTGGTGGCATGACGATCCGCGTTCCAAGGCGCCGTGCGACGTTCCGCTGATGCGGATCGAGACCGCGGGAGACCTGCGCGGCGAGCTGCCGCACCCGTCATGGGGGAGCCTTAGGCGCCGGGAGGACAGTGACGAGCCGGGCGATCTCGTGAGAATGTATGAGATCGCGGGTCTTTCCGTGTCCCGTGCCGCGCCGGAGCTCTACGATATCTGTCCGGGCCGTCAGTGCTATGAGAAACTCGGCCTGACGCCGCCTTCGAGGGAGGATCCGTATAAGGACCCGCTCTATAATTTCTCGGGAAAACACATCATGACCGGCGCCTACCGCAATCTCCGGGAATGGATGCTTTACGGCACGTCGGCGCCGCGTGCCTCCCGCGTTGAGCTGAGCGGAGAGTATCCGGATACGCAGTTTGTCCTCGATGAGAACGGCAATCACGTCGGCGGGATACGGACTCCCTACCTGGAGGTCCCGGCGGCGTCCTATGACGATGTGGGCGGTATTGTGCCCTTTTCAAAGGAAAAACTTCAGAAACTGTACGGGACGAAGGAAAACTACCTGCGCCTCTTTTATGAATGCTGCGACCGTCTTTGCGCGCAGCGATGGATTACCGGACAAGGAGCCGAAGAGATGAAGCGTCAGGCGCTTCGGGTCGAATTCTGACCGCGGGAGGAAAGAAACATGGAACAGAAAGAGAACAGAAGCTGGGAAAATCTTTCCTATGAGGAAAAGAACCATGAGCTCTTCCTTCGGCAGAAAGCGCTGCTCGAAGAATTTCTCGAACGCGGCGCGATCTCGAAGGCGCAGTACGAGAAAAGTCTCGGGGATCTGATGGAGAAAACCGGATACGCGTGACCAGGGTTCGGGAGAGGAGACCCGCTTGCATTCGCGTAAGTTCTATGATGGAATTATTTTGAAAACATTCAGAAAACCCGGATACCGGATCCGCCGTCTCTGCCGGCGGGCTCTGTATCGGGCATAAAAAAGAAACATCGATCGAAAGGGAGCGGATTTTCATGGGAATAATGGAAAAAATGCGGCTTGACGGAAAGAAAATCTTCGTGACCGGCGGCGCGCGCGGAATCGGCATGAATTACGCGAAAGCGGTGGCCGAGGCGGGCGCGGACGTCGCGATCGTCGACATCGATCTTCCCGAAGCCCGGAAAACGGCACAGCGTCTCTCGAAGGAGACGGGAAGAACCTTCATTGCCGTCGAAGCGGACGTGACGGATCCGGCTTCCGTCGACCGGATGATGGAAACGATTCTCGAACGGTTCGGGCGTCTGGATGCTGCGTTCTGCAACGCGGGAATCTGCATCAACGAACCCGCGGAGGAAATGAGCTATGAAACCTGGAAAAAAGTGATTGACGTCAATCTCAACGGGATCTTCCTGACGGATATCGCCGCCGGGAAGCAGATGCTCAGACAGGGAGGCGGCTCCATTATCAACACCGCTTCCATGTCGGCGCATATCGTCAACGTGCCGCAGCCGCAGTGCGCGTACAACGCGTCGAAGGCGGGCGTGATCCAGCTGACGAAATCCCTCGCAATCGAATGGGCGACCAGAGGCGTACGCGTCAACAGTATCAGCCCCGGATATATCGGAACGGATCTGACGCTCAGTTCACCTTCGCTGATTCCGCTGATCGAGCAGTGGAACGCGATTGCCCCGATGCACCGTCTTGGAAAGCCCGAGGAGCTCCAGGCCATCGCGGTTTATCTAGCGGGCGACGCGAGTCCCTTTACCACCGGCGCCGATTTCGTGATCGACGGCGCGTTCACCTGTTTCTGATCTTTGCCGAAAAAGAGAGCCCCGCACAGCGAGCAGATCGCTGCGCGGGGCTGTCTTTCATGCTGTGTGACAGAATCAGAAGAACTCTTTTCCCTTAAGGAGCGCGAATTTCTTCGAGAGCAGCTCCCGGTCGGGTTCGGGATGCTCCAGGCAGGCGTCAATATGATCGACGGCGAACGAGAAGCTCTTGAAGTTTCCGGGAGGAATCAGAGTGTCCACGCCGAGCGAGAGCGTATAGCGCATCGCGGCCTCGCCGAACTCCGGCTCGGTGTCGGTATCGATCGGCTTGCACCAGGATTTCGGGAAGCATCCCTTGTCTTCGCCTTCCTCCCAGCGGCGTTCAATGAACGCCTTCATCGCGAGCAGACCGATGCCGAGTTCCTTTGCCTTCGCGATCAGCCGGTTTCCCATGCCGCGGCTGAAATTCATCAGCCAGTTGATCGGGAAAAGAACCGATTCGAAGGGATAAAGCTCCAGCATTCTGAGAGCCGCGTCCTCGTTGTGGGCGGTAAAGCCGATGTGGTTCGCGATGCCGCGCGATTTGAGCGTGTCCATCAGTTCCATGACGCCGCCCGGCGCGAACGCGCGCTCCACGTCCTCAAGCGATTCGATCTGGTGCAGCTGATAGACGTCGAAATAGTCGGTGTGCAGAAGCTTCAGGCTTTCCTCAAGCTCCTTTTCGGCTCCCTGGCGGTCCCGCTTCATCGTCTTGCAGGCGAGATGAATTTTACTGCGGTACGGGATCAGGGAGTTGCCGAGCTGCAGCTGAGCGTTTCCGTAGGTCGGGGCGACGTCGAAGTAGTTGACGCCGCGGTCGATCGCGAACGCGACGTAGCGGTCGGAATCCTGCTGGTTTTCATGCGGGTAGGTCGGACTTCTGTGTACGCCGGAGGAGACGATGCCGCCGTAGGAGACGGCGGAAATCTCGATCCCGGTTTTTCCGAACGGTCTGTATTTCATGTTCGTTTCCTGCCTTTCTGCTGTGTCGGGATTTATGATTCTCCGTTCTCGTAGTCGAGCACGGTTCGGAACTGGGTTTCGTAGAGTTCGCGGTAGACACCACCGAGCTGCAGAAGTTCCTCGTGGGTACCCTGCTCGGCGATCGTGCCGCCGGAAACGACAAGAATTTTCTCCGCCTTGAGGATGGTGGAAAGCCGGTGGGCGATCACGATGCTCGTTCTGCCCTGCATGAGCACCTCCAGCGCTTCCTGGATCGCGTTCTCGGAGATGGAATCGAGCGCGCTGGTCGCCTCGTCGAGGATCAGGATCTTCGGATCCTTCAGAATCACGCGGGCGATCGAGAGACGCTGCTTCTCGCCGCCGGAGAGCTTCAGGCCGCGGTTTCCGACCTGGGTGTCGTATCCTTCCGGCTGGGAGGCGATGAAGTCGTGAATGCTCGCGATCCGGCACGCCTTCTCAATCTCCTCCTGTGTCGCGTCCTCCCGCGCGTAAAGGAGGTTCTCGCGGATCGAGCCGTTGAACAGATAGGTGTCCTGTGTGACGACGCCGATCTGGGAGCGGAGATAGGAAAGGTCGAAATCGCGCACGTCGACGCCGCCGATGGAAACCGAGCCTTCGAGCACGTCGTACAGCCTCGGAATCAGATTGACGATCGTGCTCTTTCCGGAGCCGGAAGGGCCGACGATGGCGTACATTTTTCCTCCGGGAACCGTGAAGTCGATATCCGAGAGCAGAGGCTTCTCCGGGTCGTAGGAAAAGGCCACGTGGTCGAAATTGACCGGCTGGTTCGCGACGTCCGGTTTCTGCCCGTTTTCGGGGGACACGATCGTAACTTCCTTGTCGAAATAATCGAAGATGCGCTCAAAGAGCGCCAGGGAACGCGTGAAGTCGACCTGCAGGTTCAGAAGCGACTGAACCGGGCGGTAAAGCCGGTTGATCAGCGCAACCGTCGCGGTAATGGTACCGACGGTCAGTGTCGGATCGAATTTCCGGATAATCAGATATCCGCCCGCGAAATAGATGAGCAGCGGACCGATCTGGGTGAACATGCCCATGACCACGGCGAACCATCTGCCGCTGCGCTGTTCCTTGATGGCGAGACGCGTGACGTCCTCGTTGACCGCGACGAAACGTTCGTATTCGCGGTCCTCGCGGGTGAAGAGCTTGACGAGCAGCGATCCGCTGACGGAAAGCGTCTCGTTGACGAGCTGGTTCATTTCGTCGTTCTTCGCCTGGCTCTGGGAAAGAAGCTTCCAGCGCGTCTTGCCGACTGTCTTGGTCGGGAGAATCAGCAGCGGAATCACGATGATTCCGACGATCGCGAGCTGCCAGCTCATCGAGAAAAGCGCGACGAGGGTCGTTACGAGCACCGAGAAATTGCTCACCACGCTGGAAAGCGTACCGGAGATCACGGAACTAACGCCGCTGATGTCGGTGTTCATGCGCGTTATGATGTCGCCCTGCTTTTCCGAGGTGAAGAAGGAGTGCGGCATCTGCTCGAGGTGGCGGTACATCTGGTTCTTCATGTCGAAGATGATCCGCCGGCTGATCCAGGCGTTGATATAGCTTTCGAGCACGCCGATGACCTGGGACAGCGCGATCAGTCCGAAGGCGAGCAGCAGCAGTTTAATCAGCAGCGCCATGTTCTCGCCGATGAGCGCCTCGTCCACGATCCGTCCGGTGACGATCGAGGGGAAGAGGCCGACCACGGACGAGAGAAGGATCGCCGCGAACACGAGAAAGAACTGGAGAAGATAGGGCTTTAAATAGGAGAAAATCCGGATCAGCAGCGCCTTGGTGACTTTCGGCATATGCTGTTTTTCCTCGTCGGTCAGAAAACCGCGGGGTCCGAACGAGCCTCTCGGAGGCATGGCATCACATCCTTTCACTCTCTGATTCTATTATGCAGAAGTTTTTTCCGGATTGCAAGAACTATTCTGCGAAAACGGAAGAATCGCCGCGGTAGGGCGCCGATTCTCCATTGACACCCGCCGGGGGTTATAGTACAATAAAAGTGATGAATTGGAATTATGGTGCGCGGAAAACGCGCCCCTTCAGGATTCCCGTCCGGGCGTTCCCGGACGAAACATGAACAATCTATCTGGAAAGGGAGTATCAGCTGTGAGATCGTTCCATTACTATTCACCCACGGAAGTCGTCTTCGGAAAAGACGGAGAAGCCCAGACCGGCGCCTATGTGAAAAGATGGGGAGGCACCAAGGTTCTTCTGCATTACGGCGGAAAGAGCGCGGAGAAATCCGGCCTGCTCGACCGCGTCAAAGCCTCTCTCGATGAGGCCGGCATCGCGTACGTATCGCTCGGCGGCGTTCAGCCGAACCCGCTTCTGAGCCTCGTGTACAAAGGCATTGAGCTGTGCAAAAAGGAAAACGTCGATTTCATCCTCGCGGTCGGCGGCGGCAGCGTCATCGACTCCGCGAAGGGAATCGCGGTCGGCCTCGGTCATCCCGACGAGGACGTCTGGGATTTCTATCTCGGCAAGGAAGTGAAAAACTGCTATCCGGTCGGCGTCGTCCTCACGATCGCCGCGGCGGGCAGCGAAACCTCGAACTCCTCCGTCGTCACGAAGGACGAGGGAAGAGTCAAACGCTCGATCGACCAGGATCCGATCCGTCCGCGCTTCGCGATCATGAATCCGGAACTGCTCTATACGCTTCCGCGCTATCAGATCGCCTGCGGCGTCACCGACATCATGATGCATACCCTCGAGCGGTATTTCTCCCATAAGGACACGCTCGGCAACGACCTGACCGACAAGATCGCCGAGGCGGTTCTCGACGACGTCATTCAGTACGGTCCGAGATTCTACCACAATCCGAGCGATTACAAGGCGGCTTCCGAAATCATGTGGGCCGGCTCCGTTTCCCACAACAACCTGACCGGCTGCGGCAACGGCGGAGACTTCGCGACCCATCTGATCGGCCATGAACTCTCCGGACGCTACGACGCGGCTCACGGCGCGACGCTCGCGGCCGTATGGGGAAGCTGGGCGAGATACGTCATGCCCGACAATCCGCTGCGTTTCGCGCAGTACGCCGTGAAGGTCTGGAAATGCGACTTTGACAGCGCCTGCCCTGAAAACACGGCGCTCGCCGGCATCGAGAAAACCGAGGAATTCTTCAAATCCCTCGATATGCCGATCTCGATCCCGCAGCTCGTCGAAGGCGTAACGGATCAGGATCTTCAGGAGATGACCGATCTGTGCGTATCGCTCGGACGCACCGCGATCGGCGGCTTCAAGAAGCTTTCGAAGGAAGACGTTCTCAAGATCTATCAGATGGCGAACAAATAAGACAGAAGATCATGTGGAAAGGGAGGTGCGCAGAATTTCCGTTTTGCGTGCGCTCCCTTTCTCCGCTTTTCAGAGGGAGAACAGAAAATGAACAGATATGATTTTGACAGTGTGACGGACCGCAGAAGCACCTACGCCTCCAAGTGGGACATCGGGGAGAATGAGCTTCCCATGTGGATCGCCGACATGGACTTCAGGGCGGCTCCGGAGATCCGGGAAGCCATGCAGAAGCGTCTCGAGAACGGCATATTCGGTTATACGGATATCCCGGATGTCTGGTATGAGGCCTATCAGTACTGGTGGCGGACCCGCCATGATTTTGAGATCCGGAAGGAATGGCTGATTCTCACCACGGGCGTCATCCCGGCGATCTCCTCGGCGATCCGCAAGATCACCACGCCGGCGGAGAACGTGCTCGTGCAGACCCCGGTCTACAATATCTTTTTAAGCACGGTGCGCAACAACGGCAGAAACGTGCTGGAAAACCGGCTCGTCCGCCGGGACGGCGGCTATGACATCGACTGGGAGGATCTGGAGAAAAAACTCGCCGATCCGCAGACTTCGCTCATGATTCTCTGCAATCCGCACAATCCGGTCGGAAAAATCTGGAACGCCCAGACCCTCGCGAAAATCGGGGATCTCTGCGACCGATACGGCGTGAAGGTGATCTCGGACGAGATCCACTGTGACATCACGGACCCCGGCACGTCCTACGTTCCGTTCGCGTCCGCGTCGGAAACCTGCGCGAGGATCAGCGTCACATGCATCGCGCCGACCAAGTGCTTCAATCTGGCCGGCCTTCAGACCTCCGCGGTCATGGTGCCGGATCCGTTCCTGCGCCATAAGATGTGGCGGTGCCTCAATTCGGACGATATCGCGGAACCGAACGCGTTCGCCGTGGACGCGACCGTCGCCGCCTTCACAAAAGGCGGAGCGTGGCTCGATGCCATGTGCGAATATACCTATGAGAACAAGGAAATCGTCCGTGACGCGGTCGCGGCCCATCTGCCCGGGATCCGGGTGACCGATTCCGAGGCGACCTACCTTCTGTGGCTCGACTGCAGCGCGCTGACGGATGACACATCCGAGCTGACCGCCTTCCTCAGAAAGGAGACAGGCCTGATCCTCTCAAGAGGAGGACAGTACGGATCGGGAGGCGAGGCGTTCCTGCGGCTCAACGCCGCCTGCCCCAGAACGATTCTCGAGGACGGTATCGAACGGCTGATCCGGGGAATCAAAGCCTATCAGGATAAAGAAAGATAACCGTTTGCGGAAAGGGGAGGACAGCGGCATCGGGGAGGGAGACACTGTCTGCACGTACGTCAACGGACTCGGAAGCACCACCCTGATGGAACTGATGATCATGAACCGCAAGCTCGCCATGATTCTCCGTGAGAAGGGAATCCGTGTGCATGACATGGACGTCAACAGCCTTGTTACGACGATGGAGATGGCGGGAGCGTACATTTCGCTTCTGAAACTGGATGACGGGCTTCAGAAGTACTACGACATGCCCTGCAGCAGTCCCTGCTATAAAAAGGATAAAGCCTGAAAGACATAAAAATACGGTCCGCACCCCCAACGGATGCGGACCGTTTTCTTCATATACTGAGGAGCGGCTCAGACGCCGGCGAGCACTTCGGAGATCTGATCCTGCTTCGGGAAGAGGCCGTACTGGCCGCCCGTGTGGATGAACAGGATCCGTTCGCACGAGTCGAAAGTACCCTTCGCGGTTTCGCGGTACAGACCGTAGAACGCCTTTCCGGTGTAGACCGGGTCGAGGATGATGCCTTCCGTCTTCGCGACGTGCGCGATGAAGCTCAGCTCATCCGGCTTTGAGATCGCGTAGCCGAGTCCCTTGTAGCCGTCGATGAACGTAAAGGCCTTTTCCTCGTCCGGCGCTTCTCCCAGCAGAGAGAGCGTCTGATCGACGATCGTGCCGCACACCTTCTGGAAATACTCCTTGTTGTCGCAGACCGTGATTCCGACGATTCTGCGGCCGAGGCCGAACAGCCGGTTGCCGAGATACAGACCGCTGTAGGTGCCGCCGCTTCCCGCGGCACAGACGATCGCGTCAAAGGTGACTCCGAGTTCTTCCTCCTGCCGCGCGATTTCGCGAACCGCGTTGAGATATCCGAAATTCCCGATTCCGTTCGAGGCTCCTACCGGGATGATATACGGTTTCCGTCCGGCCTCGCGGTACCCGAGCGCGATTTCCTCCATCTTCGCGGAAAGCGTGACGCCTTCGCTCTCGTCCAGCAGCGTGATCCTCGCGCCGAGCAGCTGATCGATCAGGTAGTTGCCTTCCGCTTTCGGGGCGGAGGAGACGCTCAGCACCAGGTGGGACTCAAAGCCAAGACGCGCCGCCGCGGCGGCTGTCGCGCGGGCGTGATTGGACTGGATGCCGCCCGCCGTGATCAGAATGTCCGCGCCTTCTTTTTTTGCCTGCGCGATGGAGAATTCCAGTTTGCGGACCTTGTTTCCGGACATTTCCGCTCCGGTGAAGTCGTCGCGTTTGATCCAGATTTCCCGTCCGAGCTCCTTTGAGATGTTCCCGAGCCGGTATACGGGAGTCGGGAGATTCGCGAGCGGGATTCTGTCCATCCGGTCGAGTTTCTGTTCAATTGCGGGATTATTCATAAAAGGGTACCTCCAATCCGGCGCTGCCGGACGGTCATGGGGCTGACCGAGATCAGTATCCGTAGTTTACCTCGATCACGATTCCTTCGAACGTGACCGCGCGGACCTCTCCGGGTCCTTCCGGGCTCGAGGGCTCGTACTGAATCGTGTAGCCGTCCTTCTTGAACCGGTCGATGATCGTGTTGAGCTGTTCGCGGGTGTCCGCGCAGATGCAGATGTGGGCGAGACCGAGGCGGTTGGGATCCTTCTCGATGTCCACGGTTTCCGGTTTGCACATCAGCTCGATCCAGCCCGGTCCGTTGAGCTCCATGATATAGGAATAGTAGTTCTTCGCGGGATTGTTGAAGGTCTTGAGGACTTTCGCTCCGAAATAGCTCTCGAAGAACGTTTTCGCGCCTTCCAGATCCTTTACAAAGATTCCGACGTTTCTGAGATACATGATGGTTTCCTCCGATTGATTTGTTTTTTTGTATTTGAAAGCCGGGACGAAACGCCCGGCTTTTCCTTTATTCTCCCGAAGGCAGTCCTTCGGCGGACGTTCCGTCTTTCTGGTCCACGGACGCCCAGGTCGTGGACTTGTAGATGAATTCCTTGGTCCGTTCCTTCTGCGGATTCTCAAAGAATTCCTTCGCGGTGTTCTCCTCCACGATCTCTCCGTCTTCCATGAAGACGACACGGGTCGCGACCTTTCTCGCGAACTCCATCTCGTGGGTGACGACAATCATCGTTCTGCCTTCGTCGGCGAGCTGCTTGATGACCGTGAGAACCTCGCCGGTCAGTTCGGGATCGAGCGCGGAAGTCGGCTCGTCAAACAGAACGACTTCCGGGTTCGTCGCGAGCGCGCGCGCGATCGCGACTCTCTGCTGCTGTCCGCCGGAAAGCTTTGAGGGATAATAGTCCATCCGGTCGGCGAGACCGACCCGTTCGAGCAGCTCCTTTCCGATCTCCTCGGCCTGTTCCTTCGGCATCTTCTGTGAGACTCTCAGTCCCAGGGTGACGTTTCCGAGCGCGGTCTTGTTCCCGTACAGATTGAACGTCTGGAATACGAAGCCGACTTTTCTGCGGTAGGTGCGCAGGGCTTTGGAGGAAATCTTCTTCATGTCATACTGCTCGCCGTCCATGATCAGCGTTCCGCTGTCCGCCTTGGTCAGGTATCCGGCGCAGCGCAGCAGCGTCGTTTTTCCGGAACCGCTGGGTCCGAGGATCGCGACGACGTCTCCCTGATTGACGTCCAGGCTGACGTTTCTGAGAACGACGTTGTCCCCGAATTTCTTGTTCACGTTCAGAAGGGTAAACATGTCATCTCCTCCTTTCCAGCCAGGCTTCGGTCTTGCGCTGAACCACGGTGAGAACCGAGCAGAAAATCAGATAGATCAGACCGGCTTCCAGATACAGCCAGAAATAATCGTAGGTTCTTGAGGCGATTCTCTGCGCCGTCGCGAGAATCTCGACGAGGGCGACGTTGTACGCGAGGGACGTATCCTTTACGAGACCGATGATGGAGTTCGACAGCGGGGGGAAGGCGGTGCGCAGCGCCTGCGGCACGATGACGTGAATCATCGCCTGCCAGAACGACAGACCGTCGCAGTAGCACGCCTCGAGCTGTCCGATCGGCACTGACTGGATCGCCGCCCGGACCGTCTCCGAACAGTACGCGCCCACGCTGAGCGACATGACGATCCACGCGCTGACGAACGAACTGAATTTGATCCCGATGTTGGGAAGTCCGAAATAGACAACGAACAGCTGTACGATCATAGGAGTGCCTCTTATGATCCATACGTATACTCTCAGCAGCTGCTTGAGCACCGGAATCTTGGCGATCTGTACCAGCGCCACGAGAAAAGCGATAATCAGGCCGGTGGAAAACGCGGCCAGGGTAAGGGGGATCGAGACTTTCAGTCCGACCATAAACAGTTTCCCGAAGGATTCTGCCAGTTCCGTTAGGATTCGTTCACTCATCTGCCAATCGACTCATTTCTGTTTCAAGTATCTTTGTAAATCGGCCTGCAGATCTGAATTCCGCAGGCCGATGGTGTTGATCGCTGGATTGAATCAGCCTTTCGTCGTGTCAACGTCGAAATACTTGATCGCGAGGCTGGAGAGCGTACCGTCTTCTCTCGCCTTGTCAAGCGCCTCGTCAATGACCTTTACAAGGTCCTCGTTGCCCTTGAGCACCGGGAAGTAGGCGTTGGGCTTCGGTTCGCTGACCATGATCATCTTGAACTTGGGCGCGTCTTCCGGATGCTGCTTGAAGTAATCCGCGAAACCGACGTTCGTGCCGAAGGTGATTTCGGCGCGGCCGTTGAGAACTTCGCTGATCGCCTGAGCGGCTTCCTTGACCTCGTCGAATACGACGCCGGCGTCCTCGGCCATCTTGCCGATGGTGCTGGTCGGATCGTTGGCGGAAACTTTGCCCTTCGCGTCCTCGAGCGTCTGTACGGAATCGTTGTCCGCGAGGGTCAGGATGGCGTACTGCGTATAGTTGTACGGCTGGGAGAAGTCATACTTCTGGGCTCTTTCCTCGTTGTACGCGACGCTGTTCGAGACGGAATCGATCTGACCGCCGTCGAGCGCGGCGAAGATGGAGCTCCACGCCGTTTCCGTGAACCGGGCTTCCACTCCCATGTAGGAGGCGACATATCTGGCGACGTCGACGTCATAGCCGACCAGTTCGTCATTGTCGTTATGGAATGTATAGGGACTCCAGGTTCCCTCGGTACCGAAGATGATATATCCGCGTTCCTTGATCTCCGCGAGGCGGCCCGACGCTTTTCCTTCCTTGCTGCATCCCGAAAGGACGGCGAACGCAAGAACCGCGACAAGCAGCAGCGCGATAATCTTCTTTGTCATTTGTGCTTCCTCCTTAGAAAATGATAATGTATCGCGTCCCTTTCGGGAAGTCGCGAAATTCAACACTCCGTGTTTTGAAAATCACGGGAGATGGCTGACGGGAAAAATATGGTACAGAGCGATATTTCCGCAGGAAAAAAGCCGGAATCATGGCACTGCGCCATTTTCGCGGAACCGGTCCGCATTGATAGTTCTATTTTAACACAATGAGAAAATTCCGTCAATAATTTGTTGCCGATTCTCTTGAGCGTTTTTTTCCTCTTGAAGAAGCGCACGGAACCGGCCGGTGCCGGAGACGGAAAACGGACGGCGCGATGCCTCGGCTGAGGGGTGTTTTTCCTGCCGTTCACAGCTCCCCGGCGCCCTTTTTCGGATCTGTTGCAGTATTGACAGAGTTCGGAAAGAGTGGTATTGTTTTTTTAGCTAATAAGACGAATATCAGCATCATTCTTTCGCTGTTTCCCGCGGCGGTTCCGAAGCACCGGAAGGCCCAAGGGAAAAGAGCGGCAGAGAAAACGAGAGGCAGGGATCACTGATGGAAACTGAGAAGAAAAACGTAATAGACGTCAGGATGTTCGGCAATCTGTCGATCACCTACAACGGCCGTCAGCTCATGGAAAGCAGGAGCTCCGAAACGCAGTTCAACTATCTGATGCAGCTCCTTCTGTATTTCCGCGAACAGGGCGTGACGCGCGCTCAGCTTCGCGACGTGCTGTTTGAGGACCGTGAGATCGAGGATGTTCAGCACTCGATGCGCAACATCATCTACAACGCGAAGAAACGGCTTTCGGCGAACGGCCTGCCCGCCGTGAACTATATTGAGTATTCTTCGGGCGTCTACCGCTTTACGGATGAGATCCCGGTGGTTTCCGATACCGACCGGATGCGGGAGCTCTCCCGGCAGGCCGCTCTGGAACCCGATCCGGAAAGGAAGCTCGGCTATCTGCTCGACGCCTGCCGTGTCTACACCGGAAGCTTTCTCAAGATGCAGAGCGGCATCCTGTGGGTTTCCGAGGAACAGCGCCGCTGGCGCGCGGTTTTCCGTCAGTGCGCCGAAGAGGCGGCGGAAATTCTCCGTATGAAGAAGGATTACACCGAGCTTTCGAGACTCGGCGAATACGCGTCGAAGGTTGACCCGTTCTCTGACTGGGAAAGTCTCCAGATCGAATCGCTCTCGGCGGCCGGAAGATACGAACAGGCGCAGGATCTGTTCGACAGAACGGCGGAAGCGTATATCCTGGAGCACGGCATCCGCTCCCGCGAGTATCTTCGGGAGCTGTCAAACCGCCTGTGCGCGAGGATGTATCACCAGTACGAGGAAATCGAGGATATCCAGGGCGAGCTCAACGATCCCGAGGATCCGGCGAAAGGCGGATATCTCTGTTCGCTTCCGGTTTTCCAGGGAATCTACCGTACCGTGGAGAGAACGATGGAACGCCACAGCGACATGGTCTTCCTGATGCTCTGCACGATTGTCGACAGCAAGGGCAATCCGATGGCAGAGGGATCGATGCTCGACGAACTGTCAGACCGCCTCTGCGTCGCCGTAACGAGATCCGTGCGGCACAGCGACACCGTGGCGCGCTACGGAAAAGGACAGTATCTTGTACTGCTGCTGCATACGCCGCGCGAAAACTGCCCGATCATTCAGAAGCGCATCAATCAGAACTTCCTGATCGGCCGGCAGCGTACCGGAGTCAAATACCATGTAAACTCCGTCATTCTCACCTCCCTGTAAAGACGGGCGGGGACAGATGTGATCTCATAACACCGGTTGGTTCCGCGTTTATGCGGATACACGCGAAATTCCGGTACGGGGGACAGAAAGCCCCCTGATTTGATACGGAGCATCGCATATCAATGTATATAACATTTATTTATATAAACTTTCTCAGGCCGGAGGTCAGAACTATATGACAGACAGACAGGCACTCATTCGCTCCGCAAGCTCGAAGCGAAGCATACTCGTCGTTGAGGACGAGATGATCAACCGGGAGATTCTCGGATTTCTGATCGGAGACGAATATCATGTTCTCTTCGCGGAGACAGGCGCCGGGGCGCTTGAAATCATCGAAGAGCAGTACCGCATGCTCAGTCTCGTGCTTCTGGACCTGAACCTTCCCGATATGAAGGGGCAGGAGATCCTGTGCCGCATCAAGGAAGACGAGCGCACCGCGAATCTTCCGGTTATCGTTATGACGGCGGATTCCGACGCCGAGGTGGAATGCCTTGTTCTGGGCGCCACGGATTTCATCCCGAAACCGTACCCGAAGCGCGAGGTGATTCTGGCGCGCATCCTGCGCACGATCGAGCTCTTTGAGGAGCGTGACATCATCCGTTCCACGGAGCGCGACGCGCTTACCGGGCTTTACAACCGCGAGTATTTCTACCGCTACTCCGCGCAGTTCGACACCTTCCATCCGGGCACCGAAACGGACGCCGTCCTGATCGACGTGAACCATTTCCACATTCTCAATGAGCGTTACGGCAGGAACTACTGCGACGGGCTTCTCCGGAAGATCGCGTCGGCGCTGCTCGAGATCTTCGGGAAAACCGGCATTGTCTGCCGCAGGGAGGCGGACACGTTCCTCGTCTACTGCCTGCACCGAACTGACTACGAACAGGTCCTCGGCAATATCGGGGAAATCGAGGGAAACCAGATTCACCTGCGCGCGGGCGTCTATTCGAATGTCGACCGCTCCATCGAGGTCGAACGCCGCTTTGACCGCGCGAAACTCGCCGCGGATACCGTGAGAAACAGCTTCACCAGGTGGATCGCGATCTACGACGATTCCCTCCATGAGAAGGAGGTCTTCGCCGAGCGGCTGATGGAAAGCTTCCATACCGCCGTCCGGGAAAAGCAGTTCACCGTTCATTATCAGCCGAAATTCGACGTGCGTCCCCGGGAGCCGGTTTTGAACAGCGCCGAGGCGCTCGTGCGCTGGAAGCATCCGGAGTTCGGAATGGTCAGTCCCGGAGTGTTCATCCCGCTCTTCGAGGAAAACGGACTGATCCGGGAACTCGACTCCTATGTCTGGCGCGAGGTCGCCTCCCAGATCCGTCAGTGGAAGAAAAAGCTCGGACGTCCGATTCCGGTTTCCATCAACGTCTCGCGCATCGATCTGTATGATCCGAAGCTTCCCGAGACGCTCGATGAGATCGTTTTGAACTACGGCCTTTCGCACGATGAACTGCTGCTGGAAATCACGGAATCCGCCTATACGGAGAATTCCGATCAGATTATCGGCATCGTCAGTCAGCTGCGGGAGAGCGGTTTCCACATTGAGATGGATGATTTCGGAACCGGCTATTCTTCGCTCAATATGATCTCGAAGCTTCCGATCGACGTGCTCAAACTCGATATGCAGTTTATCCGCACCGCGTTCCGGGAGCGCAAGGATACGCGTCTGCTCGAGGCGATCATCGGCCTCGCGAAATCCATGAATCTGCCGACGATCGCGGAAGGCGTCGAAACGGCGGAGCAGATGTTCACCCTGAAATCCATGGGATGCGACGTGATCCAGGGATATTATTTCTCGAAGCCGCTTCCGGCGGAAGAATTCGAGACGTATGTGAGAAACCTTGCCGTCACGGAGGCTCCGGGAGTGCCGGAAGCGAGGGGCGCGGTGAAGGAAGCCCCGCGCGACCGGCATACCTACGAGGCACTTCATGATCCTCTGACCGGTCTTTACAACCACAGCGCGTTCGATATTCTGTTCCAGGATTCAGATCAGGCCCATATCGCCGTCATGATCGCCACGGTGGACGATTACGCCGCCATCCGGCGCGAGCGCGGCGCAGATTACGCGAACCGCGCGGTTCTGCGCGTGGCGGACGTCCTGCGCGGCAGCTTCCGTTCCGCGGATCATGTCTGCCGTCTGCAGGAGGATGAATTCGTCGTGATCATGACCCGCATGAGCAGCTCGATGCAGGATCTGGTGCTTTCGAAGGTGGAGCAGATCAATTCGGCGCTCGCGGCTTCGGCGGACGGGCTCGATTCCATCTCGCTGAGCGTCGGCATCGCGTTCTCGGACCGCGAAAATCCGCAGGGCGACGTCTTCACCGACGCCGATACCGCGCTGAAAAAAATGAAGCAGATCCGACGCAACGGCTGCGCGGTCTACTGACGCGGTCCGGATCCGCAGGCGCCGTAATTTTTCATAGACGCGCGCCGTTTCCTGTGATATAATCATTTTGTGAAAAAACGTTCCCCGGAGCAGGCGCTTCGGGGAACTCGAATACCCTGAACTAAAAAACAACTGCCGCGAACACACATTGCGAAGAGGGAAGTGAGAGCCTTGCGGCACAGAATACGCATATTTTCCCTGCTGCTCGCGCTCATCCTGATCCTGGCAGGCTGCGGGGAGGATTCTCCCGCCGGCGTTCCGGATCCTTCTCCCGGGGAGAACTTCGTTCCCTACAAGGCGCCGCCCATGGCCGAGTCGGCGTTTCATCCAGAAGCGGCGCAGGGAAACGAGGAGGCGCAGATCGATATCTCCTCGGTCAGCGAAGGATATGTCGCCGTATCCGGAAAGTCGGACCGGCGCATGAAATTCCAGGTCCTTTTCAACGATCTTACCTATAACTACGATCTTTCGTCCGACGGCACGCCCTCAATCTTTCCGCTTCAGTGCGGAGACGGCCATTATATCTTCCGTGTCGCGAAGAATATTTCCGAGAGCAAATACGCGATGATCCATACCGTCGAGTGCGACGTGACACTCAAGGACGAATTTCAGCCGTTCCTGCGTCCGAGCGACTACAGCAACTACAGCGCGCAGTCCGAATGCGTCAGGAAGGCGGCGCAGCTCGCCGAAACCTGCTCGAGCGCGCTCGAGGTCGTCTCCGCGGTCTACGATTTCGTCTGCGGAAACGTGAAGTACGACTATGAAAAGGCCGAAACGGTTTCTTCCGGATACCTGCCGGACGTGGACGAGACGCTGCGCACGAAGAAGGGCATCTGCTTCGACTACGCGTCGCTCGCCGCCGCGATGCTGCGAAGCCAGGGGATTCCCACGAAGATCATCTTCGGGTATGTGGAACCCGACAATGTCTATCACGCGTGGAATATGTTCTATACGAAGGAAAGCGGCTGGGTAACCGTAAAATTCGAGGTTAAGGGAAAAATCTGGACGCGGGTGGACATGACCTTCGCCGCGGGCGGAGTCCCGGCGGAATTCGTCGGCGACGGAAGCAATTATACAGACGTATTTTCCTACTGATAAAGGGGGAGCGAACAGATGAGCAAGAAAAAACTGGATGAGCTCGGCGTCAGCGCGTTCTGCGAAAGCATGGCGATGATGATCAAGTCCGGTATTCAGACCGATGAAGCGGTGGCGCTTCTGCAGAGCGAAAGCGGGAGCCATGGAATTCTTTCCGACGGCCTGCGCTATATGAAAGAACAGCTCGAGAGCGGAAGCACGTTCGCGGACGCGATGAAGGGCGCGGATATTTTCCCGGATTTCGCCGTTCAGATGATCGAAGCGGGCGAAAGTTCCGGACGTCTCGAGAGCGTGCTTTTCCGGCTGTCGCGCTATTACGCCGATCAGAAGACGCTTTCCGAGAAGATCCGCGGCGCGGTGACCTATCCCGCCGCGATGCTCGTGCTGATCATCGCGGTGCTGATCGTGATGATCACGGTCGTGCTGCCGGCGTTCCGCGCCGTGTATGACCGTCTGACCGGCTCGATCGCAGCTTCCTCGTACGCGTACATCCGCTGGGCGGGTGTTTTCTGCACGGCGGCGCTGATCATTCTGGCGGCCGTTGCCGCGGTGCTGCTTGTCCTGGTGATCCTCTGGAAAACCGGCAGGCGCGATACGGTACTCGGACTTCTGGAAAAGATTCCGAGCTGCCGCTCCATTTTAAGAACGAACGCACTGTTCCGTTTCACCTCCGCGCTGAGCACGTTCCTCGCGAGCGGCGAAATGCAGGATGAAGCGGTGCTTAAGAGTATTCCCATGGCCGATTCCAGAAGTCTCGAGCCCAAACTTCAGAGCCTTTACAGACGCATGGAGGAAGGCCACAGCATCTCCCAGGCTGCCTACGATGAGGAGCTCTTCGATCCGGTCTACGGCCGGATGCTGCTCGCGGGCGAACGCAGCGGCGAGCTGGAGCACGTGCTCGAACGCCTGACGGAGCTTCTGGAGGAAAGCAGCACGCATCAGGTGGACCGGCTGATCGAAATCGTCGGGCCGGTGCTCTCCGGCGTGCTGATGGTAGTCATCGGTCTTACGCTCATCAGCGTGATGCTGCCGCTGATCGGTATGATGAACGCGATCGGGTAAGGAGGAAAGCATGTACTCGGAACCTGTAAAGCGCAGAACAGGCCTGCTTGTCTTTCTGATTGTGCTGGTGCTGTTCGCGGTTATGGTCGGACTTGTCTTCCTGCATTCCGGCCGCGATATCAGCGAGGAAGGCGCGACGGCCATCCGTGAGACGGTGCGCCGCAGCGCGCTGCAGTGCTATGTGGTGGAAGGCGTTTATCCGCCGGATCTCGATTATCTTGTGCGCAACTACGGCCTCGCGGTCAATACGGAGGATTATGTCGTGGTATACGAATGCTTCTCGTCGAATCTTCCGCCCACGGTCCGGGTCGTCGCCCGCAGTCTGTAACGGGGGAGGAACGGCCTTATGAGGAAAACTGAAAAAAACCCGATCCTTCTTCTGTCCGTCGGCCTTTCGGCGCTGTTTCTGGCGGGATTTCTGCTCCTCGTCATTTTCGGCGCGAAGAGTTACCGGGACATTGTCTCTTCGCAGTACGGCAATATGGACGCGCGGTCGCTGACGGCGTATCTTTCCGCGAGCGTGAAAGCGAACGACAGCAGCGGCGCGGTCAGCGTCGAGGAGACCGGATACGGTCCGGCGCTTGTCGTGACCGATCCCGAAACGGGATACGCGCTGCGGTATTATCATTACAACGGACAGCTTCTGGAGGATTTCGCTCCCGCGGATTCCCCGCTGGATCCCGATGAGGCGCAGCAGATCGCGCCGACACAGACATTTGAAGTGGAACGCATTTCGCAGGACGTCTTTTCCGTTACGACGGACACCGGACGGACTCTTTTGCGCGTCCGAAGCGAAGAGGAGGCGGCGCCGTGAAGAAACAGCAGCTGACTTCATTTTATCTGGAATCGCTTGTCCTGATCGCCGCGTTTGTCGCGATGATCCTCGTGCTGACAGGTGTTTTCGGCGCTTCCCGCAGCCAGAGCGTGAAGGCACGGGATCTTTCGCAGGCGGTCACGATCGCCGCGAACGCGGCGGAGGCGGTATCCGCTTCCGGCACGCTCGAGGAAGCGGCGGCGCTGCTTGATCAGGGCGGCAACGTACAGATCAGGGACGGCGCGATTGAAGCGTTCTACCGCGCGGACGGCGCTCCCTGTCCCGACGGGGACGGCGCGCTGCGGCTTCTCCTGACCTGGGAGGTTTCCGGGTTGGATCCGTCGCTTGTGGAAAGCACACTGACCGTTTTCACAGAGAAAGACGGGAAAGAACTCTACTCTCTTGAGACGGCGCGTTACCGGAAGGAGGCGGCAGCATGAAGAAGCCTCCGTTCCGTCTGGGACCGCTCGCGCTGCTGCTGACGGTAATCAGCATCTGCCTTACGATCCTGGCGATATTGACCTTTACCACCGCGAGGGCGGATCTGCGCCTCTCGGAGGAATACGCACAGACTACAAAGGCCCGCTGCGCGCTCGAGGCGCAGGGGCAGGAATATTTAAGCCGGCTCAATCAGGGCCTGGAGACAGCTCCGGAAACGGACGAAGACGGCCTGTGCCGCGTGGAGCTTGAGCACGAGGGGTATCTTCTTCATATCGCGCTGCGTCCCGGTGCCGGCGGCTATGAAATCGCTTCCTGGAAATCGGAAAAGATCTGGGAGCAGAGCGATACGATCGACAATCTCTGGAACGGCAGTTTCACAAAAGGAGAATAATATGAACATACTGGAAATCCTGGAAAAAGCGATTGCCGCCCAGGCGGCGGACGTGTTCCTGGTTGCCGGTCTTCCGGTCACCTTCAAGTGCGGCGGCCATCAGCAGCGTCTCGAGAGCGAGATGCTCATGCCCGCCCAGATCAACGTGCTGGTCGATGAAATCTACGATTTTGTCAAACGCAGCAGAGGAAACCTCGAACGCGGCGCGGACGACGACTTTTCCTTCGCGGTGCAGAAACTCGGACGTTTCCGCGTCAATGTGTTCCGCCAGCGCGGTTCGCTCGCCGCGGTGATCCGCGTGATCCGGTTCGGCCTGCCCGATCCGAAACAGCTCGGAATTCCGGAGAGCGTTCTCTCGCTCGCCGACAACAAGAAGGGCCTCGTGCTGATCACCGGTTCCGCCGGAACGGGAAAATCCACCACGCTCGCGTGCATGATCGACCGGATCAACAAAACCCGCGACGCGCATATCATCACCATGGAGGATCCGATCGAATACATTCACCGCCACGACAAATCGATCGTTTCCCAGCGCGAAATCTCCATCGATACCCCCGGTTATCTCGAATCGCTGCGCTCCGCGCTGCGCGAGAGCCCGGACGTGATCCTGCTCGGCGAGATGCGCGACTACGACACCATCTCCGCGGCGATCACGGCGGCGGAAACCGGCGTGCTTCTGCTGAGCACCCTTCACACGAGTTCCGCGGCGAACACGATCAACCGGATCCTCGACGTATTTCCGGCGAACCAGCAGAAGCAGGTCAAGATTCAGCTCGCCCAGATTCTCAAGGGCGTCGTCTGCCAGCAGCTCGTTCCTTCGGTGGACGGCAGCCAGATTCCGGCTTTTGAGATCATGAAAACGACCGTCGCGATTCAGAACATGATCCGCGAGGACAAGCTCCATCAGCTTGAATCCGCCATGCAGGCGGGCGCCGCGGACGGCATGTGCACGATGGACAGCAGTCTGCTGAAACTGTACAGAGAGGGCAGAATCACCAGAGATACGGCGATGCTCTCCTGTGTCAACTACGAAACGATGTCCAAGCGCCTCGGCGCGTAAAAAAATCAGGACGAACAACAATCCGGGGAGGGAAACATGAGTCAGAAATCAACCGAAACTGAAAAGAGACGGGACGGAATCCGGCTGAGCGGCTTCTATATCGCGGCGGCTCTGATATTTGCCGTACTCACGTTTTTCCTCCTTTTTTCAACCTATCGCACGAGCGAGGGCTTTTCTCAGACGGAGGAGGCTACCGAAGAGTACATCACAGCGCAGCAGGCGGCTTCGAATATCCAGGCCGCTTCCGATTACCTGACCTCCCAGGCCCGCGCCTTCGCGGCGACGGGTGAGGTGAGCCACGCGGAAAATTTCTTTGAGGAAGTCAACGTGACGCGCAGAAGGGATCTGGCGCTCGAGACGATCCGGAATTACATGAGCGGAACGTCGACGCTCAGCTATCTGAGCGACGCGCTCGAGAACTCCAACCATCTGCTCGAAGTCGAATGCTACGCGATGCGTCTCGCGGCCGAGAGCTACGGGCAGGATCTGTCCTCACTGCCGAAGGGCTGCGCGCAGGTGACGCTCGATGACGCGGATCTCGCGCTTTCCGCGGAACAGCAGCGCGACAAGGCGCTCCTGATGCTCTTCGATGACACCTACCAGGGATATAAGGACGAGATCAGACGCTGTGTTTCGCAGAGCGTGGAAGTGCTGATCGGAGAAATGCGGCAGGGGCAGGAGGACAGCCTGAAGGAACTGCAGCGCCGGATCTACCGCGAGGAATTCCTGATCGTGGTGATGCTGCTCGCCGCGCTGATCCTGATCGCGTTCAACATTCTCTTCGTTTCCCATCCGCTGCGCAGATTTGTCAGCCACATCCGCGCCGACGAGACGCTTCCCGAGAAGGGGGCGAGCGAACTGCGGTTCCTGGCGCGCACATACAACAAAACCCGCGAGCAGAACCTGCGGCACCGCGAACAGCTCAACTACGACGCGACGCATGACGCGCTCACCGGCGTTTTCAACCGTTCCGTCTTCGAAAAGCTGCGCTCCCGTCTGAGCGAACGCGAAAACGCCCTGCTCATCATCGATCTGGACAAATTCAAGACGATCAACGACCGGTACGGCCACGACGTCGGCGACCGCGCGCTCTGCCGCGTGGCGTCGCTTCTGCAGGAACGGTTCCGCGCGGAAGACTATATCTGCCGCATCGGCGGCGATGAGTTCGCCGTGATCATGGTCCACGCGGATTCGTCGCTCGGCGAGCTTGTGAAGGAGAAAATCCGCGGGATCAACGAAACGCTCAATATTCCGCAGGACGGCCTTCCGCCGATCAGCCTGAGCGTGGGCGTCGCCTTCGGTGACCGCGGCAACCCGACCGACGATGTTTTCAAAGACGCCGATACCGCCCTGTACCGCACGAAGAGCGTGCGCACCGGCGGATGTGAGATATACTGAAAGACCGGGAGCGTCCGGGAGACGGCGTTTCCGGAGGGAAAACTGCAAAAGGAGAATACGTAAAATTATGCTGACCATTGAGACTCTGAAACAGGCCGGGGCGAATACGGCCAAAGGCATGGAACGGTGCATGAACAACGAGGCGTTTTATCTGCGCCTTGTCAATATGGCGCTTGACGACGCGAGCTTCGGAAAACTGGAGCACGCCGTGCGCGGCGGGGACGTCAAGGCCGGATTTGAAGCCGCGCATTCCCTCAAGGGCGTTCTGGGAAACCTGGAGCTGACGCAGATCTATGAGCCGGTCAGCGCGCTGACGGAGCTTCTGCGTTCCGGCGAGCCGGCGGACGGCACGGCCTACCTCGAGGAGATCCTGAAAAAACGCGATGAGCTGCTTGCGCTTCGCGGATAAGGAAACTTTCCCGGTCTGAAGACAGCCAAGTACATAAGCAAAAAAACATCCTGGGCCTGCCGGAAATCCCGGCGGGCCCGAATCTTCGTATTGACTTGAAATGGGTAATCCTGTTCTGGAAAGAATCAAATATATCACAGCCGTGGTGCTCTACGGAACCATCGGCATGTTCCTGCGCTACGTCAGTCTTCCGAGCGAGATCGCGGCGATGTTCCGCGGAATCATCGGCTCGGCGTTCATTTTCGCGTTTCTGAAGATCCGGAAACGGCGCTTCGACCGCGCGGCGATCAGGAGCAATCTCGGATGGCTGGTCCTCGGGGGAGCGGCGCTCGGACTGAACTGGATCTTTCTCTTCGCCGCCTATGTGCAGACGACCGTCGCGATCGCGAGCCTCTGCAATTACATGGCGCCCGTGATCGTGATCCTGCTCTCGCCCCTGGTGCTCGGGGAAAAGCCCGATCTCCGGAAGATGCCCTGTGTCGCGGCGGCGATCCTCGGAATCATCCTCGTGTCCGGTGTCTGGAACGGATCGGTGGGAAATCCTTCCGGCATCGTGATGGGACTGCTCGCGGCCGCGTGTTTCGTGCTGATCGTGATCTGCAACCGGAAGATCCGCGGCGTGGACGCGCTCGAGAAGGCCGCGATCCAGCTCGCGCTCTCGGCGGTCACGATCCTGCCGTATGTCCTTGTCCGGAATATCGGCACGGCGCTGAAAGTCGACCTGCGTTCCGTAATCGTTGTCGTGATTCTCGGCCTGGTCCATACCGGTTTCGCCTACTGCCTCTATTTCAGCGGCATGAGCACTCTGCCGGTTTCGGCCGTCGCGATCCTCGGCTATCTTGAACCCGTTGTCTCGGTGCTCTGCTCCGTTCTGTTCCTGCATGAGGCGCTCGGCATTGCCGGGTGGATCGGCGCGGTGCTCATTCTCGGGGCGGCGATTCTGAGCGAAACGATGAGGCCGGCCTCAAAAAAGGAGGATTTCGCGCGGGGAAAGGATCCGCCCGGAATATAAATCGGTCTTTCTTTCGTGAAAATTTCGAAATATGCTTGCAACAATATTTCGAAATCGGTATAATGGAATCAGAATTCAATTGAAAGGGTGGAATTGAATGGATAAACGAACCAGAATGCTCAGCGCGATGAACAAACTGCCGGTCGATCATGTTCCCGTGGGAATGTGGTTCCATTTTTCCGGCGAGGAAGAAAAAGGCCAGGCGTGCATTGACGCGCACTTGAGATACTACCGCGAAACGGATCTTGATTTTGTGAAAATCATGTGCGACGGATATTTCCCGTATCCGTTCAACTATGAGATCAAGGAAGCTTCCGACTGGTACAAGGTTACACCGCTCGGAAAGGACCATCCGTATATCACCGAGCAGGTCGCGCGCGCGAAAGCGATCGTTGAGGCAATCGGAAAAGAGCGCTGCGTCTTCTACAACGTGTTCGCTCCGTTCTCCTCGATCCGCTTCTCCTATCCGGACGAGCTCGTGATGAAGCATCTTTCCGAGGACCGCCTCGCCGTGATGCACGCGCTCGACGTGGTCGCGCAGGATCACGCGCTGCTTTCGGAACTGCTGATCCGTGAAGCCGGCTGCGACGGCGTATATTTCTGCGTACAGGGCGGCGAGTTCGACCGTTTCACCCCGGAAGAGTACTGGGAGACGATCACCCCGAGTGAGATGTATGTTCTGGAGCACGCGAACCGTTTCTCCGAGAACAACATTCTCCACTGCTGCGGCTGGGCAGGCGCGACGAATCAGCTCGAACTGTGGCAGGATTATCCCGCGAAGGTGGTCAACTGGGCGGTTCACGTGGAAGGCCTTTCCCTGGAGGACGGCAGATTCTTCTTCGGCGACCGCGCGACGCTCGGCGGCTTCGAGACCCACTGGGAAGACGACCATTCCCACAAGGGCGTGATCTATGACGCGACGAAGGAAGAGCTTCAGAAATATACCCGCGACCTGATCATCAATCACGGCAAGCTCGGCATGATTCTCGGCGGCGACTGCACCATCGACGCGACGATCGATCTCGAGCGCATCCGCTGGATTGTGGAAGCGGCAAGAAGCGTCTGATCAAAAACTGCAATACACATAAGCGGCGGATGGATTCCATCCGCCGCATTTTTTTGCGCTCAGCGCGGCGATCGGGGGAGAAGCGCCGCGGAACGTCATCGGAATCTATTGTCTTTTAACGATATAAATGATATAATAATAAGCAATACATCCGATTCAGAAGGAGCGTGAGAAAGATGGGAAAAGAATACGCGGTTCGGCGTCCGGACGGCGCGATTCTGTATTCGAGCGCGGGATTTGACGTTTCGGCCGTGACGGATACGGCATTGCTTTCCGACGGGAACGAGCTTCTGATCTGCGGAACGGATTCACTCGCCGAGGAAAACCGCGATCTCCTTGCGCAGCTCGAGGAGGCGAAGGCCGCCAATATCGCCAAGGAAACCTTCCTTTCAAACATGTCTCACGATATCCGCACCCCGATGAACGCCATCATCGGGATGGCGGCGCTTGCCAAAAACCATATTGATGAGAAAAACCGCGTGATCGACGCGCTCGGCAAGATCGAGACCGCGAGCGGTCACCTGCTCTCGCTAATCAACGACGTGCTTGACATGTCGCGCATCAATTCCGGCAGAATGCAGATCGCGAACGAAAGCTTCCTGCTTTCCGATCTGCTTCACGACACAATGACGATCCTTCGGCCCCAGATCGCGGCGAAGCACCATTCCTATCAGCTTATCACACAGGAGATCACCCGCGAGCGTCTGATCGGAGACGTCCTGAAACTGAGGCAGATCTATGTCAATATCATCAACAATTCCGTTAAATACACAAACGACGGCGGAAATATCACCATTACAGTATCCGAAGAGATCCGGGGAGACCGCTGCCTGCTGATTTTTGTCTGTGAGGACAACGGCATCGGCATGAGCAGGGAGTTCCTCGAGCGCATCTTCGATCCGTTCGAGCGCGTCAACAGTTCCACCATCTCAAAGATCGAGGGTACGGGCCTCGGAATGAGTATCGTCAAGAAGATGGTGGACGCGATGAGCGGAACGATCGACGTTGAGAGCGAGCTCGGGGAATTCACCAGAATACGCATCGCGATTCCGCTCAGATATGAGACGGAACCGCTTGTGATCGACGCGCTGCGCGATCACCGCCTGCTCATCATCGAGACCGATGAAAAGCAGAAAGCGCTGTTTGAGGAGTATCTCAGGGAGGCGCTCGTTTCCGTTACCATCGTTCCCGACGCGCCGAAGGCGATCGACGCGATCACCGAGGCTTCCTTCCGGGGAGAGGAGAAATTCCGTGCGCTGATTCTCGGAAAATCCCATGACGGAGAGGGAAGCGTGTTCCAGATCGCCTCATATTTCCATTCCGCGAATCCGGAACTGCCGATCATTCTCGCGAGTGACGACAACTGGGAGGAGATCGAATACCAGGCGAACCGCAGCGGAATTCATACCTTCATCCCGCTGCCGTTCTTCCGCAAATCGCTGCTCAACTCGATCAACCACGCGGTTCTCGGGGAATCCGATGAGGACCGCTCTCCGTATCCGCAGCTCGCGGGCAAGAAAATCCTGCTCGTTGAGGACAACATGATCAACCGCGAAATCGCCGGGGAGCTGCTTTCCGTGACGAACGCGCAGGTGATCACCGCGGAGAACGGACAGGAAGCCGTGGAACGCTATCTGTCCGAAGAGGAAGGCTCGCTGAGCCTGATCCTGATGGATATCCAGATGCCTGTGATGGACGGCTATGAGGCCGCGTCGAAGATCCGCGGGAGCGGACGGAGCGACGCGGGGACGATCCCGATCTTCGCGATGACCGCGAATACGTTTGCCGAGGATATCGCAAAAGCGAAAGCCGCCGGAATGAACGGCCATATCGGAAAGCCGATCGATATGAATCTGCTGATGCAGACACTTCGCTTAATCGAAACATAAATACAGCAGCATCATTATTTTTTCAGGGAAAGGAGGATTCCGCAGTGCAGCCGTATCAGGAGGAGTATGTCCGCAATCTGAAGGAAATCGCGGATCTGCGCCGCTTTTACCGCGACGGAGAGCCGGATTTCGAGCGCTGGTATCAGAACCGCAGAGAATGCGCCGCCAGAATCCGTACGCTTTCCCGGGAGAACAATGAACTGCTCGGACGGGAGCTTTTTCCCGCGCTCGATGGGCTTTTCGGGGCGGACAGCGCCCTGATCGCCGATCTGGAGGAATTCTCCGACGCGCTGATGGACTGGAAAACCAATCTCGATATCGGCGTCTACGTCGCGATCCATGACGCGCTGCTCAGTCTGTACCGGATCAGAAAGAGCCGCAACGACATCATCCGCGAGCTGTACAAGCTCGGAATGGGTCTGTATTATCTGCGCACCTTCCTGACCGGAGTGGACGACGAGGAATCGGACGCGCTGCGCATCCGCAACGGGATGTTCTTCACCGAGGCCGCCTCATATCTTCGCTACTTTGAGGAAATCGACGATGAAGCCACCAGAGGCTACATCATCCGCGCCTTCGCGAATATCGCGCTGTGCTTGAAGGACTACAAAAGCCGGATCAACGCTTCCTCCCGGACGCTCCGGATCCTGCGCGACGAGCATTACCGGGAACTCGCGCCGGGGCTTCCCTGGCAGGCGTTTCTCCGCGCCACGCACCAGCAGATGAGCACGAACCGCGCCGGGCTTTCGCGCGGAAATCTTACGACCGCGGAGCTTTCGGAGGTGCTCGATTCCTGCCACGAGGTGTTCAAACCCGAGGAGCAGGCGGACAATCCGAGCATCCGCTGGCTCTGGCCGTATTACGAGATGGAATACAACTGCGGCTACGTGAATCTGAAAACGACGCTCGACCGCATGGAGGAGCTGATCGCCGCCACAAAGTACGATCAGTACGATATGTCCGGATTGTACGGAAACGTTCAGCTCGCCATCTATTACGGGCGGTTCATGCGGGATAACCCTTCGCTCCGCGAGGAGGAAAAACGCGTCCGCTTCCTGGAATTCTCCTACCGGAAGATGCTTGAGACGATGATGACCTGTCCGCCGGAGCTTTTCAACAATTACTTCGTCTATACAATCGCCTCCCTTATTTCCGGCTTCTACGAGATGGAGGGCGGGCTTTCCTACCGGGAGGTAATGGAGCTGCTGATGCAGCGCTACGCGGGAGAACTCTACATACGCTCGCGCAGGACGGGGGAAATGATGCGCGTGATCAGCGCGGCGGTCTTTGACGCGAATCCGCGCTTTTTCGATGAAATCCCGCAGATCGGCGAAATCAGCAATCCCGAAATAAAGCGGGAAGCGCTGCTTGCGTACGCCTGTGACTGCGGTCTGTTCTGCGATTTCGGACTGCTCAAGATGAACTTCGAGCGCACGATGCAGTCGCGCAGCCTCTTTGAGAACGAATATCAGATGTCCTGTCTGCATACCGTATCCGGGTATGACGATCTTTCCCGCCGCGCTTCCACGGCTACGTTCGCGGATATCGCCCTTGGACATCACGCCTATTACAGCGGCGCGGGCGGATATCCGAAAAAATATGTCAGAAACACTTCGCCCTACCGTCAGATGACGGATATCGCGGCGGTCGTGTCCTTCCTCTGCGATGAGTGGGAGAAATCCCCCGCTCGGGATGTTTCCGCGATGCTTCCGAAGGAAACCGGCAGGTTCTCGCCGGTGATTCTCTCCTTTGTACAGGATGCGGGCGTGAGCGGCCAGCTTCTGAACATACTCTCCGGCGACGACCGCCCGTATTACAGAACCATTCACCAGAAGCTCTTCTCGCTCGGGAACGCGTAGAAAGAGTGAAACATAAAAGCACGCCCTCTGACGGATCAGGAATAATCCTCTCCGGCAGGGGGTTTCGTTTTGCAAAAATCCCATTTTTCTCTTGATTGGAACTATCCCATATGATATATTTGTAATATAGAATAATTATTCCGCGATTCTTTCCGGGTTTCGACCGGAAAGACAGGCTGGATTCACAAAGAAAACAGGAGGAGTTGTTATGGGCAGAAAAATCATCGCCGTCAACGCCGGCCCGAGAATCGGGTGGAATACGGACACGCTGATTACGCAGGCGTCGAAGGGGGCGCAGAGCGCCGGAGCCGAGGTGGTCCGGTTCGATCTGTTCCGACTGGAGCGGTACACAGGCTGTATTTCATGCTTCGGCTGCAAGAGAGAGAAAAACAAGGGCCGCTGTGTCTGCCGTGACGGACTGACCCCGGTGCTGGACGCGATCCGCGAATCGGACGGGCTGATCATCGGATCTCCGAATTATCTCGGTCAGCTGACCGCCTCGTTCCGCGCGCTGTATGAACGCCTCATTTTCCAGAGCCTGACCTACAACCGGGAAAATCCGTGCTGCAGACAGACCGAAGTTCCGGTGCTGCTTCTCATGACGAGCAACGCGCAGGATACCGCGTATACGCCGCTTCTGGAGAATTATCAGCAGACGCTGACCCGTTTCGTCGGTCCGACGCAGACGTTTGTCAGCGGAGATACGCTCCAGCTTTCCGACTACAGCAGAACGGACTGGAAATGGACCATGTTCAATCCCGAGGCGAAAAAGCTCCGCCACGACACCGTCTTCCCGCAGGAGTGCGAGAAGGTGTTTGAACTCGGCGCGAAACTCGCGGGACGCGAAGGTTAAGAAAACCGGGAGGAGATACGTATGATTATAGCCGGCAGAACCCAGCTGCTCGATTCCGCTTCGTACCCGGACGCGGTGCGGCGTCTGTCAAAACTGGGATACGACGGGATCGAGGTCGGAATCTATGACCGCACATTTACGCCGCGCGAAGCTTTTTTCCGCGGGGACTTCCCAGAGACGATCCTCAGAGCGTTTGAGGAAAACAACGTCAGGGCCTGGAGCGTAGGCGCCCATATGGACTATACGCAGGACGCCGAGCATTTTGAGGCGGTTGAAAAGGCGATTTCTGTCGCGAGGAAGATTTCAACGAAAATCGTGATCATCTCGGGACCGTTTAAAAACGCGGAAGAACCGTTCGAAATCCAGTGGAAGCGCCAGATTGAGGCGCTTCAGCACCTGAGCGACACCGCGGAACGGGAAGGGATTTATCTCGCCGTGGAATACGAACCGGGCTTCGTGATCGACAATCACGAACTCCTCCTTCAGGCGTTTTCCGAAGTCGGATCCTCCGCGCTGCGCGTCAACGCCGATATCGGGCACTTCTTCCTTCTGGAAAAGGACCCGATCGGTACGATCGAGACGCTCAGGGATCTGATCGTCCACGCGCATGTTGAGAACATGAAAACCGGAATTCACAACCATCTTGTTCCTTATGAGGGAGATATGGATCTGCGCGTGTATTTCCGGAAACTTCGCGAGATCGGATTCGACGGGATCGCGTCCTTTGACGCGTACCAGTACGATTATGAGGCGGTCTCGGAAAAATCCGTGCGGTATTTCAAAAATCTTCTCAGAGAGATCGAAAAGGACGCCTGACAGTCTTTTCTAAGATAGACAAAAACGAAAATCAGACAATAAAAAAGGAGTATTAATGGAAAACAAGAACTCGATCGGAACAAATGTCCTCTGCCATGTGGCGATCCTCGTAAAAGACATCCGCAGGGCGGTTGACAACTGGGCCGCGATTCTCGGCGTGGAAAAGCCGAACATCTGGAATCTTCCGGACGCGAAAACCGTTCCGTCGTTCACGAGAGGGGAGTCCGGAGACTACACGGACTGCCAGCTCGCGGTATTCGATCTGGAGAACGCGAAAATCGAACTCTGCCAGCCCGGTCAGAATCCGAGCCCCTGGAAAGAAGCGCTCGACAAATACGGCGAGGGCGTACAGCACGTGAGCTTCGTTGTCCCGGACCGCAATCAGGCGAACCGCGCGCTTGAGGGAATCGGTGTTCCTCCGGCGTATCATATCGGATACTGGCCGACCACCACCTACGCGTTCTTCGACAGCAAGGACCAGCTCGGCGTTGAGATCAATATCAAAACCGACGAGGACAACACGGAAAAAATCGCTTCCCTGATCAAAAACCTCTGATGGTTTTCGGTCAGCGGATCCTGAATAATCGGAGGAAACCGGATAAAACAGGGAAAAATCGTGATCGACCGTGATTTCACGATCTCGAAGATTGATGAAAAATGTATTCAGCTCCTTTGTGGAGATGCTCGGGCGATGCATCTACGGCGGACTCTATGAGCCGGGTCATCCCACCGCGTATGAGGACAGCTTCCGCGGAGACGTACTCGAAAAAGTCCGCGAGATGAATCTGACAATGAACCGCTTCCCGGAGGTTCCGTATCTCGACGCGCAGGCGGTTCTTAACGACGACGGCGGCGTGACGGTCTTCGCGATCAACCGCAGCCTCGATGAGCAACTTGAGTTTTCCGCGGTTCTGCGCGGATTTGAGGACTGCCGCGTGAAAGAGCATATCGTTCTGACGGCGGATGATCCGAAGGCGACGAACACCGAAGAGAATCCGGACAACGTCGTCCCGACCGCGGACGGCGACGCCGTCTGTGAAAACGGCGTCCTGAAGTCCACGCTGCGGAAAATGTCCTGGAATGTGATCCGTCTTTTCAAGTAATCTGAAAAATATAAAAAAACTCCCGCCGCGATCCTTCAAAGGAACTTGCGGCGGGAGCAGCACTGGCTGTTGACGACCGTGAGGGAGAGTGATTTTCCTTCACGGCTTTTTTCTTACCAGGGGTATTCTTCTCCTTCGTATGTCACGAAAACGGGGCCGTCGTAGTCGGTGCGCTTCTTCTCGATAAGCAGGCGCATCATCTCCGCGTTGTCGTACGGGTCGCACGGCGCGGGAGAGGGAAGATGCGTGCGCATCCAGCCCGGCTGGATGCAGATGACGTTCATCCGGTGATCTTCCTTGTATTTGTTGTGAAGCAGCAGCGTGCCCATGTTGAGGGCGGCTTTTGACATGCAGTACTCATACATGGTGTCGCTGCGGAAGCAGGCGCCCATGCTGCCGGCTTCCGAGGTGATGTTCGCGACGATGGCGGGCATTCTGCTCGCGTAGAGCAGCGGGAAGAAGGCTTTCGTGACGCGCAGCGCGCCGACCGCGGTGACGTTGAACACTTCGGCGATCTGATCGAGATCCGCCTCCTCGATGGTGGCGGGATAGTATTTCGTCGTCATGACGGCGTTGTTGATCAGGACGTCGATGCAGGGCACCAGGGCCTCGATCTCCTTCTCGGCCTTCTCGACGGACGCGGTGTCCGCAATGTCCATCGTTACGACGGAGAGCTGATTGCCGTACTGTTTGATCAGTTCGTCCAAATCCGGCGAGGGACGTCGGACGGTGGCGATGACACGGTCGCCGTTTTCAAGGTAACGCTTCACAAAGTTGTAGCCGAGGCCCGGCGCGGTGCCGGCTCCGGTGATCATTACGTTCTGGGCCATGGTATTACCTCCGTGTTCTTATCTGATACGATTTCTTTTCCTATTTCGAATTATATCACACGCTCGTTCAAAAAGCAAACGGAACATCCGGAAAATTCGGTTTTATCATTAAATTGTCCGCCTTCGGTTGACTTGCCCCGCGCGCCGGGGATATAATGGAAACAGAAATCAACGGGGAGGAATGTGCCATGAAGGAGTCCGTACCGGTTCTCGTCGACGCGGGAAAATGGATCGGGACGCTCGATCATACCTGGAACTACATTGGATACGACGAGTGCAACTATACGCTGACGCCCGGCGGAATGGAACTGATCGGGAAGTTCGGCAGACTTGAGAAGCCGTATTACATCCGCACGCACCATCTGTTCTGCAGCGGCAACGGCAGACCGGCGCTCAAATGGGGCTCTACGAATATCTATCGCGAGGACGCGCAGGGAAACGCGTTCTACGACTATACGATCCTCGACCAGATGATCGGCGTCTGGCTTGACAGTGGATGCAAACCGTTCCTCGAACTCGGCTTCATGCCGCAGGCGCTCGCGGATCCGCGCGACGCCGCGGACGGAAAAGCCTACCGGCGCGGCTACGGCGCGATCTCGGAATATCAGGTGTTCGGCTGGTGCCAGCCTCCGAAAGATTACGGAAAATGGTACGATTTCATTCACGCCCTGACGGAGCATCTGCGTGAGAAATACGGGGAGAAGGAAGTCGAAAGCTGGTATTTCGAACTCTGGAACGAACCGGATATCTTCTATTTCCGCGGCAGCGTTGAGGAATACTGCAGGCTGTTTGACTATACCGAGGCCGCGATCCACGCGGTGATGCCGAACGCGCGTTTCGGCGGTCCCGCCACGACGGGAAGCGACGACCCCGACGGAAGCGCGAGCCGGTTCCTGCGGGCGTTTCTCGATCATGTGAAAAACGGGATCAATTCCTGTTCCGGACAGACGGGAACGCGGATCGATTTCACCTCGTTTCATACCAAAGGCGGGCTGTACCGCAGCGACGCGCTCGCCGAGAAGCAGATTCCCTCCGTGAAGCTGCTGCTCCAAAACGTCAGGGTGCAGAGCGACATCATCCGCGAGTTCGGCTTCGGGGACCTCGAATGCGTTCTGTCCGAAACCGACCCGGACGCCTGGGCAGCCGGAGGACGCTACGACAATTTCAATCTGAATTTCCGCAATACGGAGTACTACGCGTCCTATGTCGCGTCGGCGTACAAGAATCTGTACGACCTCGGGCAGAAACAGGGGATGGATCTGCGGCCGCTCGCCTGGGCGTTCATGTTCGACGGCGAACGGTGCTTTGAGGGAACACGCACGTTTTCAACGCAGGGAATCGACAAGGCGGTCTTCAATCTGTTCAAACTCTACGCGAAACTCGGGACGCAGCTGGTTTCGCTCAGAAGCGGGCGGGACCTGGATCCGCTCTCGTTCGAAGACCTCAACGGAACGCGGGAAGGCCCGGAAATCGACGGCTGGGCGACCTGCGGCGGAGCGGATTCGCTCGAGGTGCTTCTTTACTGCCATCACGACGACTGGGACCGGGACGACGAGTTTGAGATTTCCCTGAAACTCGAGAACCTTCCGATGAAGGGACCGGTCCGGATCACGCATTACCGGATCGACGCGGATCACTCCAATCCCTGCGCGCAGTGGGAGAGGCTCGGGAAGCCGGACTGGCCGAACGAGGGACAGCGCGCGGCCATCCTTTCAAGATCCGGTCTGGAGTTTCTCAGCGCGCCCGAGGTGTCCGACATAGAAGACGGCACGCTCGAACAGCGCTTCACGCTTCCCGTACACGGAATCTCTCTGATTCAGATTCAGAAAATATAGAAACAGTTACATCGATGGATAAAGAAAAGGGGATTCATGATGAAAAGAGGAATCGGCACAGTCAGAACAAAATACGGAATGCTTTCCGGAATCGAACGCAACGGAATTACAGAATTCCGCGGAGTTCCGTACGCCAAACCGCCGGTAGGGGAACTGCGCTGGCGCGCCCCGCAGAAGCCGGACAGCTGGGAAGGCGTAAGAGTCTGCGACACCTACGGAACCGTTCCGCCGCAGCTTCCCGGCCAGTGCGCCTATGAGGCGATCCGCAACAGCACCCAGAGCGAGGACTGCCTGTATCTCAACATCTGGACGCCCGCGCAGAGCGCCGATGAGCGTCTGCCGGTTCTCTTCTGGATCCACGGCGGCGCGTTCCTCGGCGGCATGAGCCAGGACAGCCTTTACGAGGGAAGCCCGATGGCGTCGCGCGGGGTGATCGTCGTGACGATCAACTACCGTCTCGGCGTGCTCGGATTCCTGGCGCATCCGGAACTGTCCGCGGAAAACGAGCACGGTGTTTCCGGAAACTACGGCCTTCTGGACCAGATGGCCGCGCTGCGCTGGCTGCGGGAGAATATCGCGGCGTTCGGCGGCGACCCGAACCGCATCACGGTCGACGGTCAGTCCGCGGGAGGAATGAGCGTCTGTTCTCTTCTGGCGTCGCCCCTGACGTCCGGCCTGATCGCGGGCGGAATCATTCAGTCCGGCGGTCCGGCGAAGGGACGCGAACGCACGCTGAAAGACTGCGAGGCGTTCGGTGAGCAGTTCATGAAAGCCGCGGGCTGCGCGAACATTGAAGAACTGCGCAAGGTTGACGCGGACACGCTGATCCGTCTTCGGGTCGGGGATGTCCGCATGCCGTTCTCGCCCTGCATCGACGGATACGCGCTGGTCATGCCGGCTTACGAGGCGTTTACGACAGGACACATCGCGAAAGTCCCGGTCATGTTCGGCTGCAACACCGAAGAGGGAAGATTCCTCATGGCGGGCGGCACCTATGAAGAGAAAATCGCGGCGATCCGTGCGCAGCTCGGGGAGGATTACGGGGAATTCGCGAAGCTGTATCCTCTGGATGAGGAAAACATCGACCGCTCGATCATGGAGTCCGGCCGCGACGCGGGATTCGCGAATCTGAGAAGAGTCGCCCGGATTATGGAAAAAGTTCATCCGGCGCCCGTGTATCAGTACTTCTTCGCACAGCCGATGGAGAAAGCGGACGGGACCTGTCTCGGCGTGCCGCACTCCGCCGAGCTGTATTACGGATTCGACAATCTCCAGGAGATCGGCCGCTGCAATCTGGGACCGGAGATCTGGGAACCGAAGCTCAGCCACGAGGCCTGGGAACTCGGCCACACAATGTGCTCCTACTGGGCGGAATTCGCGAAAAAGGGAGACCCGAACAAGCCGGGACTTCCTTACTGGCCGGCGTACGGCCCCGACAGCGGCTGCCATATGTATCTGAAGGGCGGCGAGACTGCCGCGAGGGAGACGCCGGATCCGGAGCGTATCGACTTTATTGACCGCTGGGTCAGAAAGCATGGCTGAGCGGAATTACGGACGAAAAGAGGAAGAACGATGAATCACTGCGGAACCCGAATTCTTGAAACGGAACGGCTGATTCTGAGGAGGTTCCGTCCCGGGGATGCTCAGGCAATGTACCGAAACTGGGCGGGCGATCCCGAGGTCACGAAATATCTGGCCTGGCCCGCGCATCGAAACGCCGGCGTCAGCCGCGCGGTACTCGAGAGCTGGGTCTCCTCCTATGAAAAGGACGATTATTACCAGTGGGCGATCGTCCTGAGGGAGAACGGGGACGAACCGATCGGAAGCATCGCGGCGGTCCGGATCCCCGAGGAGATTTCGGCTGCCGAGATCGGATACTGCATCGGCAGAGCCTGGTGGCACAGGGGAATCATGACCGAGGCGCTCAGTGCCGTGATCGGATTCTTCTTTGAGCAGGTCGGGGCAAACCGGATCGAATGCCGTCATGACCCGAGAAACCCGAATTCGGGAAAGGTGATGATCCGGTGCGGCATGAAATATGAGGGGACGCTGCGGCAGGCGGACCGGAACAATCAGGGAATCTGCGACGCGTGCGTCTATTCGAGACTTCGTTCCGACTGATTCCGGCATACGGAAAACTCAATCAAAATTCAAAAAAGCGGATGACCGGCCTGAAAGCCGTTCATCCGCTTTTCTCATTACGCTTTAGCAAGGGAATGGACTCTGAAAGAGGACATACAAGAACCGCCCGCTAAGCGGGTGAGATTAAAGCTTAAGCAAGAAAACATCCTTTCAAGTATAATAGTGAGTGTTCAAGCCACTAAAATACAAAGAGAAAGGATGTTTTCCATGGCAAACAGTTTAGCACATACGAAATGGGTA
>ONSY01000270.1 GCA_900320605.1 uncultured Eubacteriales bacterium
AAATCATTCTTTGAATATAACGGTTCCGGCATTCCGAAAGATGTCTGCTGGTTTTTCGGCGCGGATGAATTACAGCAGGGAGAGAAAAAACAGATTCGTCTTCGTTATCGGAACAAAACGTATACCGGATTGGTCAGAAATGAATCTACCGATCGGTTAAGAAAACGGATTTTCTGGGATAAAGAATTAGGAAAAGAACTTGAAGAATTCAAAGACAGACCGGGGGCCTGCGCAAGATTTGTAAAAACCGATACGGATGAATATGAACTTATAATGGAAGGAGTTGAGGTAGAAATGACTGCAAAGGAATGTGTTGATGCAATCAAAAAATACATCGCAGCAAAGGGCTTTACATATGCCGACGGGCTGATCGAGAATTTCTATCTCAGTCTGAAATCCAAGCCATTCGTGATTCTTGCAGGCACATCCGGCACCGGCAAAACAAAGCTGGTCAAGCTCTTTGCCGAAGCGATCGGTGCAACGGCAGAGAACGGCAGATACAAACTGGTTCCCGTGCGTCCGGACTGGTCCGATTCTACCGATTTGTTCGGCCATACCGATCTCAACAACCGCTTCCATCCCGGTGCGATCCTTGATTTCCTCAAGGAAGCCGAAGCGAATCCGGACAAGCCGTATTTCCTCTGCCTGGATGAGATGAACCTTGCCCGGGTGGAGTACTATCTGAGCGATTTCCTTTCCGTGATTGAAACCAGAGAGAAAACCGAAGACGACCACATCGTTTCCGTCCCGCTGCTATCCGAAGAAAACTACGGCGGCGACGCGGACGCCGCTGAAAAATACGGGACAGTCCGGTTCCCCGAGAATCTCTGTCTGGTCGGCACGGTGAACATGGATGAAACCACTTTCCCTTTCAGCAAAAAAGTGCTTGACCGCGCCAACACCATCGAATTCTCTCAGGTCGATCTCGTTCCCGATTTTGAGATGTTTGAGATAAATGCACAGTCCATCGATCCCGGAAAGCTGTTTCTGAAGCCCGAATATCTCCAGATCAGTCACTGCAAAACACAACGGGAATACGTACATACAGTCTGCGAAGAGCTGCAGGAATTGAACAGAATCCTCATGGCTGCGAACGCCCATGTGGGTTACCGTGTGCGGGATGAAATCTGTTTCTATCTGCTGAACAACAAAAACAGCGAACTCCTTCCCGAAGAAACGGCAATGGATTATGAGATAATGCAGAAAATCCTGCCCCGCATTCAGGGAAGCAACAACCAGATCAGAGAAATGCTTTGTGCGCTGTTTAAGTTCTGCGCCGGAGATTATTCCGGATACGACACGAACAGCGATTATGAATCCATGAATAAATATCTGCAGAGCAAAGGTGCAAAATACCGCCGGAGTGCAGAAAAGATCATGAGTATGGTCAGGAGATTCGACGAAGATGGGTTCACTTCCTACTGGATCTGATAAGATCCTGGAGATCCGCTCTACCGAAGTTACCGTCACGCTGAAAAGCAAAAACATCCGGCAGCCTTTTGCCGGAAGTGAGGAAAAACCGTCGGAACTTACGGTCAGCGGATCCGGACTTGAATACCTCCGGATCCTCGGTGAAGAGACTGCCTGTGAAGGCGGTCTTTTGCCCGTTTCTTATTCTGTTCCCGTACAGCCCCTCTTCTTTGAACAGACGGATTATGAGATCGTCGTGCGCAGCAGTAACGGACAGGCTGTTTCGGTATGGCACGAGAATTACAGCATCCGCGATAAAATCGGAAAGGTAACAGATGCGGACGATCTTGTAAGCGGCATCATCAATTTCGGAAACAATATCGGTTTCTCCGATTTTGAAATACGTCTTGACGGCCGCCTTGTGATGACGGTCCATGTGGAGGTTTACCCGACCAAAATCAGCTACAAAGAAGATTACCGCGCGATCATGGAAGACGTCACCTCGGAAATTTACGCCGTTGCGTTCGATTTTCTGAAAAAGACGTACCAGAGTATGAAAATCGGTCAGGCGGAACAGGCGACGCCTGCGGAATTCTTTCAGATCATAAGTATCATTTTCGGCGATTTTGTGAAGGCCGCGAAT
>ONSY01000167.1 GCA_900320605.1 uncultured Eubacteriales bacterium
AACGAACATTCCGCTTAGCGAATACCCGCGTCCGCAGATGGTTCGTGACAGTTATCTTTCTCTGAACGGAAAATGGGATTTCACAATCACTCGGACAGACGAAATACCGGAGCAATTCACTGACACAATCTTAGTCCCTTTTTCTCCGGAGACCGCCCCGAGCGGGGTCGGCAGGGATGTGACGCCGGAAGATTACGCCTGGTATCAGCGAAGCTTTATTCTGCCGGAAGGTTTCCATAAAGGAAGAATTCTGCTTCATTTTGACGCCGCTGACCAGACTGCGGAAGTCTATTTAAACGGTGTCCGCCTCGGCAGCCATGTCGGAGGTTATACGCCGTTTTCGTTTGAACTGACGGATCATCTGGCGAAGGAGAATATCCTTACAGTGAAAATCCGCGATGTGAGCGACACTTCGTATCACAGCCGCGGAAAGCAGAAAATACATCGCGGAGGGATCTGGTATACTCCGCAGAGCGGCCTTTGGCAGAGCGTGTGGATTGAAAGTGTTCCTGATGCGTATATACAGAAACTCCGGATTACTCCGCTGTATGACGAAAGTGCGGTTGAGCTGACCGTTTATACGAACGAAAAGGGAAAATGTCTGGCGAAAATCGGGGAGAGTGAGACGGAATTTGATTCGAATGAACCCTGCAGAATTTCACTGCCGGGATTTACGCCCTGGACTCCGGAGAATCCGTTCCTTTATCCGCTTAGGGTCGCATTTGGAACAGATGAGGTCAGCAGTTATTTCGGAATGCGGAAGTTTTCGGTTGAAGCTGACGCAGACGGAATCCGCCGGCTTTTTCTGAACGGGAAGCCGTACTTCCATTGCGGTGTTCTGGACCAGGGTTATTATCCGGGAGGAATGTATACTCCCCTTTCTGACGAAACGATGATCCGGGATATCGAGAGTGCCAAAAGGCTCGGCTTCAATATGATCCGGAAACACATCAAGATTGAACCTCTGCGCTGGTATTACCATTGCGACCGGCTCGGAGTGCTTGTATGGCAGGACATGATCAACGGCGGCGGACACTATTCGCTTCTGACCGTTTCCGCGCCACTTGTTACCGGAATCCATCTGAAGGATCATCATTACCGGCTGTTTTCCCGCGGTAATCCGGAAGGCCGGAAACAATATCGGAAAGAGCTTTCAGAGATGATTGATCATCTTTACAACTGCACCTGCATTGCCATGTGGGTTCCATTCAACGAAGGCTGGGGGCAGTTTGATGCGGAAAAGGCGGTAGAACTGATTCAGTCGGTCGACCGGAGCCGGACCGTTGATCATGCGAGCGGATGGCACGATCAGAAAATCGGCGAAATTCACAGCATGCACGTCTACTTCAGAAAATTCCGTCTCAGGGAAGATCCGCTTAATCGCGCACAGGTGCTGTCGGAATTCGGCGGTTACAATTTCAAAATTTCGGGGCATGGAGAAGGAAAAAAGAATTTCGGGTACCGGCGCATGAAGACAAAGGAAGATTTCGCAGATGCGCTTCAAAAGCTGATTGATCATGAGATCCTCCCCGCGCAGGAAAAAGGCCTTTCCGCCTGCGTATATACGCAGCTGAGCGACGTGGAAGACGAGCTGAACGGCCTTCTGACGTTTGACCGCGAGAAGTTTAAAATTGATCCGGAGAATTCGCCGTTTTTCTCTTTGCAAAAGAGGAATTTTTAAGTACACTTTAGGCTGACTTTCTATCATGGAAGTGAAAGCGAGGGAAAACATATGAGATTACTGCTTGCGGAGGATGAGAAGGATTTATCGAAAGCGCTGGTCGAGATTCTGAAACGCAGTCATTACTCCGTTGATCCGGTCTATGACGGTCAGGACGCACTCGATTATGCGCTGCTCGGTAATTACGACGGGATCATCCTTGATATCATGATGCCGAAAAAGGACGGCCTTACAGTGCTTCGGGAGCTCCGTGCTGCAAAAATAGAAACCCCCGTTCTGATACTGACCGCGCGTTCGGAAATTGACGACAAGATCCTTGGACTTGATCTCGGGGCAGACGATTATCTCGCGAAACCGTTCAATATGGGAGAGCTGCTTGCCCGGGTGCGTGCGATTGTGCGGCGCGGAGTCGGTAAGTCTGAAAATCTGCTGCGCTGCGGAAACGTTTCCCTTGATCCGACGACCTATCGGCTTTCCTGCGGCGATCAGGAACTGAAACTGTCCGGGAAAGAATACCAGATGATGGAACTCCTGATACGGCAGCCTGGGCGTGTCATCTCTACCCAGAACTTCATGGAGCGAATCTGGGGATATGATGCCGAAGCGGAAATCAATGTTGTTTGGGTCTATATCTCCGCACTGAGAAAAAAGCTTGCGCAAATCGGAGCTTCCGTTCAGATTAAGGCTACACGCGGCGTCGGCTATTCCCTGGAGGAAGAAAAATGATCAGAAAACTGCAGAAACGGTTTATTGTTACAGTGATGCTCGCTCTCGCTCTGGTGTTTGCGATCCTGATCTGTGCAATCTTCGGCGTGACACGATACCGTACCGCCGCCCGTGAACGGGAGATGCTCGAAATGCTTTCGGAAAACGAAGGCGCATTTCCGAAATTTGAATTGCCGAATGAACCTGATGGAGGACCTGGAGACGGATTCGGACCGAAGAATCCGCAGGATAATAAATTCGGCAGACTGCGTGTCAATGCTGAGACGCGGTATATTACACGTTACTTCACTGTATCGATGAACGAAAACGGCGAGATTATCAGTACGCGTATGGATAATATCGCCGCGATCGGGGAAGAAGACGCCCGTCTTTATGCCAAGGAAGCTGCCGAACGCGGAAAAGAAAGCGGGACTGCTGGCAACTACCGTTATCTGTGCGTAGAGAAGGACTACGGAACACTTTACGTCTTTATGGATGTCAGCGAGAACCGCTCCGGTGATTTCCGGTTTTTTGCCACCTCTCTTGTCATCGCCGCAATCAGCTGGGGAGTACTCTTCGTACTGATTGCCCTGATTTCCAAGAGGGTCGCGCGTCCGTTCGCTGAAAGCTATGAGAAACAGCGGCAGTTTATCACCGATGCTTCTCACGAGCTGAAGACGCCAATTGCGATTATCTCCGCGAACGCGGATATCCTCTCGATGACAGACGGGGAAAGCGATTGGATCGACGGGATCAAAAAGCAGACGCAGAAGATGACCCATATGGTCAAAAATCTCACCTCGCTTGCAAAAATGGATGAAATGCAGAAGGCGGGTGAGTGGGTCAATTTCAATCTGAGTGAAGCGGTTGAGGATACGGCGAATGCTTTTGAACCTCTGGCTGAGGCACAGGGAAAACATTTCAGCATGAAAATTGAGGACGGACTCAGTTTCCGCGGAGATGAAAGTCTGATCCGTCAGCTTGTATCAATCCTTTGCGACAACGCCGTTAAATATACTCCTGAAGACGGTGAAATTCTCCTTGCTCTTTCAAAAAAGGGTAAGAAAACAGTGCTGTCAGCAGAAAATGACTGTTCGATCGAAGATCCTTCGGAGATTTCCCATTATTTTGAGAGATTCTATCGCTCGGCTACCGCACGTTCTGAAAAGGCGGAGGGAAGCGGAATCGGCCTTTCCATTGCACAGTCGATTGCGGAATTGCATAAAGGAAAAATAAGCGCAAAGCTGCTTACAGAAAACAGGATTGTCTTTACAGCGGTCTTTTAAGAAAAACAGCCGGCACACGCGTGCCGGCTGTTCATTTTGAATCAGCTTATTTGAAGGAAATCAGTTCGTAATCTGTTGTTCCGAGGCCCATCTTTTCCGCCTGTTCAAAATATGTCTGCCAGTTGGTCGTCGGATGAGTTGCATGAAAATGATCGTGGTCATCGATACCATCGATCATACTTCCGGCAGCGGCCTTCTGTTTGTTGCAGAGGTCCACGCATGCCTTGTCAAGTGCGACCGGATCAAAAGATGCGAGCATTCCGACATCCGGAATGATCGGCACATCATTTTCTGCGTGGCAGTCACAGAAAGGCGAGACATCACAGATCAGGCTGACATGGAAACTGGGAATGTTGCGAATGACAGCGGCGGCGTACTCAACAATTTTCTTGTTCAGAATGTCGTTCGCCTCATCCGAAGCGGCTTCTACTGCGTCCATCGGACAGGCACCGATACAGCGTCCGCAGCCGACGCACTTGCTGTGATCGATAAAGGCTTTTCCGCTCTCAAAAGAGATCGCGGAATGAGCGCAGTTCTTGGTGCAGAGTTTGCAGGCAACGCACAGATCCTGATTGACAAATGGTTTTCCGGCGGAATGCATCTCCATCTTTCCGGCGCGGGAACCGCATCCCATACCGATATTTTTAAAGGTGCCGCCGAACCCGGTTGCTTCATGACCTTTGAAATGGGAGACAGAAATGAGATTATCAGCATCCATGATTGCGGCGCCTATTTTCGCCTGTTTGACATACTCTCCGTCTGGAACATCAACGAGTGTCTCGTCGGTACCCTTAAGACCGTCTCCGATGATAATGTGAGCACCTGTCTGGAAGGGGTTGTAACCGTTTTCATATGCACACTCCAGATGATCAACCGCATTTTTGCGGCTGCCTACATAGAGAGTATTGCAGTCCGTGAGAAATACTTTCCCGCCGTTTTCCTTGATAATATCGACGATCACCTTTGCGTAGTTCGGACGCAGATAGGCAAGGTTCCCGAGTTCGCCAAAGTGAATTTTGATTGCAGTGAAACGATCCTTAAACTGCATTTTATCAATTCCGGCCATTTTGACGAGCTTGCGCAGTTTCTGCGGCAGTGTGATCCCGCCTGTCGTATGAAAATCAGTAAAATAGACTTTCGCTTTTTTCATAATAATCTCCTTTTGGTTAAATACTCTATTTTC
>ONSY01000169.1 GCA_900320605.1 uncultured Eubacteriales bacterium
GCCCAGACGCAATATATTGAGGACGTGATCGGAAAGGACCGGTACATGAACATCTCCGGGATCTATCCCTTCCCCGGCGGATGTTCCGCCATGACCTATATCTGGCTCTTGCAGAACGAGCCGCAGGTCTTCAAAAACGCGTACCGTGTCGGACATCTTCCGACCTATATTCATAAGAAACTGACCGGAGAGTGGATGGTCGATCTCGTCAACGCCTCCATGATGGGCCTTTACGAAACAACGACCCAGCGCGGCTGGTCCTGGGAACTGATCCGGGAATTCGGCCTTGAGCCCCATCTCTTCGGCGAGATCTACAACCCCGGCGTACGTCTCGGCAGCCTGCTGCCCGAAATCGCGGAGAAGCTCGGCGTCAAGGCCGGGATCCCGGTCGCCGTCGGCACCAATGACGTCGCCGCGGCCCAGATGGGCGCCAAAAACGAAAAACCCGGCGAGATGATGAACGCGACCGGCAGCAGCGAGATGGTCAGCATCCTGACCGACAAACCGGTCGTCAATCCGGAGTACTACCTGCGCAACTCCGCCCTGCCCGGCATCTGGCAGATCTACGCGACCACCGCCGGCGGCTTCGCGATCGACTGGTTCTACAAGGAGCTCTGCCGCGAAATGACGCAGAAGGAATTCTACGCCTATGTCGACGACGTCATCGAGCGCTGCCTTGACGATGAAACCGTTACCTTCGATCCCTACATGACCGGCGACCGCCAGAGCCTTGAAAAGCGCACCGGCGCCTGGCACGGCCTGACGCTCGAGGCCACGCGCGACAAGATGCTCGCCTCCATGCTGCGCGCGATGCAGGGTGTTCTCAGAAAGGCGATCGACCAGGCCTCGGCTGTCCAGAAGCTTTCCCCGGTCATCAAGATTTCCGGCGGCATGTCGACCGAGAGTTATCTCAGGCTCAAGCGCCGCGAGATTCCCGGTTTCGAATTCGAGGTTGTGGACGACTGCCCGATTCTCGGCAACGCGGCTCTCGTGAAAAAATATCTTTAATATCCGAACTGCGTTCCCATATATTTCTGAACTCTTCTCAGGAAGCTTTCCGATCCCGGAAAGCTTCTTTTTTTCGCGCTAGTCCGGGCTCCCGAAAAAATTTTAAAAAAACAGTTGACAGATCCAATACTTCGTGTTACGATGTATACCGTGAAAGGAGGTATGATATGGACGCTCAGCTCAAACGCGGATTGCTTGACGTGTGCGTACTGGCCGCGATCAGGGACGAGGATTCCTACGGCTATCAGATCATCAAGGATTTAAAGCCGTATCTCGAGCTGTCCGAATCGACCCTCTATACCATCCTCAAACGCCTCGAGGGAGCGGGCCTTCTGACCGTGCGCAGCGCGGAACATGAGGGAAGGCTGCGGAAATACTACCATATCACGGGTCCGGGCATTGCCCGGATTGAGGAATTCAAGGAGGATTGGAAAGAGATCCAGTCGATCTATCAGTTCGTCATGAAGGAGGAAAAAGTAGAATGAATAAAGAGGAATTTCTGCAGCAGCTGCGCTTGGAACTCCACGGTCTGCCGCAGGAGGATATCGATTCGCACGCCGCGTTCTACGGTGAAATGATTGATGACCGGATCGAGGACGGCTTTTCCGAGGAGGAAGCGGTCTCGGGAATCGGAACGCCGGAAAGCGTCGCGGCGCAGATTGTGGAGGAGACTCCGCTGCCGCGGATCATCCGGGAACGCGTCCGTCCGAAGCGCCCCCTTCGGGCGCTGGAGATCATCCTTCTGGTGCTCGGATCTCCCGTCTGGCTTTCGCTCGTCCTTGCCCTGTTCGCCGTCGTGCTGTCTGTTTACATCGTCCTGTGGGCGATGATCATAGTACTCTGGACGGTATTCGTATCGTTCATCGCCGCCGGTCTGGCGTCACTCGCCGCCGGAGTGATCGGGCTTGTCCGGGGTGACAGACCCGCAGGGCTCGCGCTGCTCGGCTGCGCTCTGGTGCTTCTCGGCCTGTCGATTATCCTTTTCTTCGCCGCGAAAGGCGCGACGAAAGGCGCCGCCGTACTGACAAAATCCATCGCGCGCGGCTTCAAATCACTCTTTGTGAGAAAGGAGAAAACAGCATGAAAAAAGGCACTGTCATCTGGCTTGTGATCGCCGCGGTACTGATTCTGGCCGGCGGGATTCTGTTTTCCCTGGTTCTGTCGGAATACTCCTGGGATTTCTCAAAACTGGAACAGTCGGAATTTGTCACGGAAACCGTTCCGGTTACCGGAACCTTCCGGAATATCGAAATAAAGGCGGATCGGGACAATATCGCGATCCTGCCGAGTGAAGACGGGCGCTGCAGCGTCACATTCCACGAAGCGGAAAAAGTTCTCCGCAGCGCCTCCGTCGAAAACGGCACGCTCCGGATCGAGACGGAAGATACCCGAAGCTGGTATGAGAAGCTCCTTTCCTTCTCTTTCAAAAAGGCAAAGATCACGCTGTATCTTCCCGGAAAGGAATACGGGTCGCTCGCGGTCGAAGCGTCGACCGGCGATATCGGAATCCCGGAAAACTATACCTTTGAGGAAATCTCCGCCGCGGCCTCCACGGGAGATATCTTCTGCGGCGCGGACGTCAGAGGAGCACTTACGCTCAGCGTTTCCACGGGAGACATCGAACTTCGCAACGTATCCGCAGGCGACATCACGCTCTCGCTGACAACAGGACACGCGAAACTCAGCGGCGGGAGCTGCGCGTCGCTCTCGGTCGCGCAGTCCACCGGGCGCCTTTCGATCGATGCGTTCACCTGCCGCGATCTCAGCGCCGCCGCTTCCACCGGCGACGTCAGACTCGAAAACGTGTCCGCGGAAAAAGACATCACGATCGGACGGACCACGGGCGATATCGATCTTCTCCGCTGCGACGCGAACAACCTTTCCCTGAGAACAACGACCGGAGACATCACCGCGTCTCTCAGGACGGAAAAGGTTTTCCTCACCGAAACCGACACCGGAAAAATCGACGTTCCCAGAACGGTATCCGGGGGAAGATGCGATCTTAAAACCTCCACCGGAGATATTTCCGTCCGGATTGAATAGAGCAGAAAAAAAGAAAAGCCTCCGAAAAGGAGGCTTTTTCCGTTATAGGTAACTGTTTTCAGAAATACTTGCGCATCGTCAGGATATTCTTTGAGTCCTCATAGGCGTAGGTGATCTCATCCATCAGCTTCTTCGTCATGAAGATTCCGAGTCCGCCGACTTCCCGGTCTGAAGCGGAAAGAGTGATATCGGGGTCTTCCTTTGCAAGCGGGTCGTACGCGGCGCCCCAATCCGTAAACGTCAGGGTCACGGATTTCGGATCCTGAGAAATCCCGGCGCGGATCTTTACGCGCCCTTTTCCGTCCCCGTAGGCGTAGGACGCGATGTTGACGAAGATTTCCTCGAGCGCGACGCCGATCTGCATCTGCGTGCGGATCGGGCAGTCCGCCTTACTGAGAATTTCGTTTACGAATTTCGTCACCTGCGGCAGATTTTCCGCGGCGGCCTCAATCTCCAGCTCGTTTTCGTCCGTTTTTTCCGCCGACGTTTCCTGCTTTCCCTTGTATTCCAGGCAGAGCATCGTCAGATCGTCAAACGGCTCCGCGTTTTTCACGAACCGGTCCGCGGCATTGCGCACATTCGCGACGATCTCATGCGGCGCGGCAGTGCAGACTTCGTTGAGCGCGCCGACCATCCGCCCGAGTCCGAACATCTCCCCGGACGCGTCCGTTGCTTCCGGAACACCGTCGGTATAGAGGAAGAGCTTGGAGCCCGGAGAAAGACTGAGCTCATACTCGCGGTATTTCACTCCGTTGAAACCGCCGATGACGAACCCGTGCTTCTCCCTGAGAAGCTCGAATTTCCCTTCCGGGGATTTCAGTACGGGGTATTCGTGCCCCGCGTTGGCGGCAGTCAGCTTTCCGGTCGAGATCTCGAGAATTCCGAGCCATACGGTGACGAACATCTCCTGCTGATTGTTCGAGCAGATCGCCTCGTTGGTCTTGGTGAGAATCTCCGCCGGAGAACCTCCGAGCATCGCGCAGCTCTGCAGGATGATCTTTGAGGCCATCATGAACAGCGCGGCCGGAATGCCCTTGCCGGAGACGTCCGCCATCACCAGGCAGAGATGATCATCGTCGACCAGGAAGAAGTCGAAGAAATCGCCGCCGACTTCTTTCGCCGGATCCATTGAGGCGTAGATATCAAACTCGGATCTTCCGGGGAACGGCGGGAACACGTGGGGCATCATCGCGGCCTGAATCTTCGTCGCGAGAGAAAGTTCCGTGCTGATGCGTTCCTTTTCGGCCGTAACCTTCGTCAGATTCTCCTCATAGTCGGCAAGCTCCTGCTCCATATCCGCCATGATCAGGCTGAGGTTCTCAATCTCATCGCCGGTGCGGATCGAAAGTTCCGAGAAATGAGCCGAGTCGCGGATTCCCGCGCGCCGGTCCGAAACATAGTCCTGCGCGGCGAGAGAAATCTTTCCGATCGGAGTAAGAAGCGTCCTCTTCATCCACCGGTTCATCCGCCAGGAAATGAAGATGATGACGGCGAGCAGCGCCAGCGTCATCTGAAGGGCAAACTCACCCATCCCGTGAAGAATGTTATCGATTGTCACGTCCGCGAGCACAAAGCAGGTGATTCTTCCGTCCCCGTCATAAACCGGCATCCCCGC
>ONSY01000173.1 GCA_900320605.1 uncultured Eubacteriales bacterium
CGATTCTGGATGATTCGGCTCCTTTTTTGCGTTTGCATTTGAATAGAACAACATCTACTGAGTTGCCAAGAAGACGTGAAAGTCTCTGCTATAATATCAAATTGGAAAAATGTGTTAACGATATATCCGTATTTCATGAAAAAAACATCAGATTACAGTCAAAAAGAGCTTGACCTGATTGGGAAGATGAAACGAATCGGAACGATATTCCTCCGGAAACAGAGGATTCAGCTTTTTCAGTTTGGCCTTTATATTCTCTTCCCTGATCCTGTCTGCGATGTCCGTTGCGGCAGACTTAATCGCCACGGCAGATTTTCCGGCCGCCTTTCCGACAGTACTGCCCGCTTTTCCGACGGCAGATCCGGCTTTCTGCAGGCCTGTTTTTGTTTCATCTTTCATCGAAACTCAACTCTCTCTATTTGATCTGAAGATCTGAAATCATGCTGAATAAAACCAGCAGGATCCGATCTTCCGCATACTATGCATTGCATACTTCGCGGAGCTTTATTATTAGGACCTTTGCATAATATCACCTGAAGAAACAGCTGTCTACCACGAAACAGTAATACTGTCAAAGGGCTGCCTGAATATTGTCATATTTTTCTCAGCTTCCTGTATTCTTTCAGGAACTTATCTCAAAAAATTTTCTTTCAATTGCAACCAGGACGGTTGTGCGATATAATTAGGAATAAGAAATCCATCCGGCAGACAGCGCGGCGGCCGGTCAGCTCAGGCTCTCCGCGCAGGAAAGGGCGTTAATATGAAACAGAAAAAAGGATCGGGCGCGGTAACCTGGATTCTCCTCTTCCTGGCGATCGGCATGCTCGTCTACGGGGCGGCAGCCGGACAGGCGGAGGCGGTCTTCACGAAAGCCGTAAAAATATGCATGGAGTGTATCGGCCTTGGTTAAGCATCTGCGGAAAATCATCCAGATCGCCTGGGGCGTTCTGACAAACATTCATATCAGGGGATTCTTTCAGGGAAAGATCTACACCGGTCCGCTGAAACGCTTCTGCGTGCCGGGGATGAACTGCTATTCCTGCCCGGGAGCGATCGGAGCCTGTCCGATCGGCGCGCTCTCCTCCGCCCTGACCGCGCGCAGCCGGAAATTTCCCTTCTACATTCTCGGTTTTCTGATTACCGTCGGCGTGCTCGTCGGACGCTTCATCTGCGGATGGCTCTGCGTTTTCGGCCTCCTGGAGGAGCTGCTCTACAAAATTCCGACACCGAAGCTGCATATTCCCGAAAAAGTTGATAAACCTCTCAGATACCTCAAATATCTTGTGTTCGCCGTGCTGGTAATCGGCCTGCCGCTCTTCTACCGCGACGATTACGGATCGGGACTTCCGTTCTTCTGCGAGTTTCTCTGCCCTGTCGGCACACTCGAAGGCGGCGTCCCGCTGGTTCTGTTAAACGATGTCCTGCGCCCCGCCCTCGGCTGGCTTTTCCGGTGGAAATTCCTGATTCTGATTCTCTGCGTTCTTTCCTCCGTCTTTATTTACCGGCCGTTCTGCAAGTATCTGTGTCCGCTCGGCGCGTTTTACGCCCTCTTCCAGCGCGTGAGCGTTGTGAAACTGAAGGTGGACACCAGCGCCTGCGTCAGCTGCGGTGCCTGCGGAAAGGCGTGCGGGATGAACGTGGATCCGCATAAGACACCGAACAGCACCGAGTGCATCCGGTGCGGCGAGTGTACGAAAGTCTGCCCGAAAGGCGCTCTTTCCTTTACCGCCGCCGGCAGGGAGCTCTCCCCCAGGAAAAGAAAGGAACCCGTCAGCCATGAAAAAGAAACTGATTAGCCTTCTGCTCGCGCTCGCGCTGCTCGCCGCTTTCACGGCATGCTCCGCCGAAACGCCCCAAACGCAGAGCGCTTCTTCTCAGACAATCTCTTCCGATGTTTCGATTGAACCGTCTTCTTCCGGACCGGAGGAACCCGGCTTTTCCGCCGAACTGAAGCTTTCAGGCGTCGGAATCACGCTGCCCGTGCGGTTTGCCGGGAGCAAGGGCATCCTGCAGCTGAGCGGCGGGGTTGAAATCGGCCCCGGTCTGAATTTCTCCGATTTCAAATACTACGCGATGACCCAGGAGAAATATGATGAACTGATCGCGAAAGACCGCGCCGGCACCATCACCGAGGAAGAAGTGGCGTGGTTCATGGCGCGCAACATCGATCTGCTGGTCTTCTTTACCGCCGACGGCACGAAATCCGAAAGCGACGTCATCGCCGCAGCCGAGCAGATGACGATTCCTGCGCAACAGATCCGAAAGCTCGGATCCGCGGGAGACTACACCTTCTACGGCGCTCTCAACCCCTTGGCCTCGATGATCGATTTTGAAAAGGAAATCGTATTCGATGAGGGTTACCGCGAAGAGTTCGACGCGCTTCTCAAAATACTGGAGGAAGATTCTTCCGTTCTGCGCTTCTTTGAGCCGGAAGCCTCATCTTCCGGCGCCGCAGCCGGGTCTGCCGTCTCCTTTGAAACAACCGACCTTGACGGGAACTCCGTTCGCTCCGAAGACCTTTTCAAAGAGCATACGCTCACCATGGTCAACCTCTGGGGCACGTACTGCGGACCGTGCATCGGCGAAATGCCGGACCTCGAACAGCTCAACCGGAAGCTTGAAAGCAAAAACTGCGCGATCATCGGAATCGTGATTGATGTACCGAGCGCGCAGAACGCCGAAATGGTTTCCGCCGCGAAGGAGATTCTCTCCGCGACCGGCGTGACATACCCCAATCTGTGCGTGTTCAACGGTCTCGACAGCGTATTCCCGGCGCAGTTCGTCCCGACAAGCTATTTCGTTGATTCCGACGGAAGGATCGTCGGCGAGGCCGCCATCGGAGCACGTGGCGCGGAGGATTACGAAAAACTGATTGACGAAATTCTCGCCACACTCCCGTAAGACTCAGGCAGCGCATCCGTCATACATAACAGGAAAGCCCGGAGCGATCCGGGCTTTCGTTTTTTATCTGATTGTGTTATCCGTTCTTTCTTCCGGTTACAAGATACATTCTCTCATCGGAAATGATCCGGACCGGTTCGAGCGTGCGCGCGAAGATCGCGGAAAGCTCCTCGGCGGGCATCAGCCCGTTTGAGACATGCTGCGCCGCGCCGTGATGGTGCGCGTCGATGCGTTCACGGCTCATGCCGTGTGCCACGGTCAGCGTCCCGCCGGGCTTGAGAAGTCCGGAAAGGAACGTGATCAGGTGAGCGCCGTCACGGAAATGCGGAAACGCGTTGTAGACGACAATACAGTCAAACAGGCGGTCAAATTCCGTTTCCTCGACATCCCCGCAGAGGATCGTGACGTTCGGCTGAGGAAATTTCTCTTTCGCGATCGCCGCCATCTTCGGGGAAATATCGATTCCGGTCACTGATCCCGCGTTTCTCCCGAGGTAATCCGGGATCAGCACTCCGGTGCCGCACGCAACGTCCAGAACGTCTTTCCCTTCGGAAATCTCCGCGCAGTCCAGGATAATTGTAATGATTTCCTCATTGCGCACGAGACTCTCGTCCCAGGACGGTGCCAATCGGTCGAAAAACTCCACTACATCGTTTCTGTCAATCATCACCGATCACCCGAAGAAGGAAGCAGTATCGATTTTCTGATAGCCGCCGAAGCTCGAGGGGGCCGCCGCAATCTGGTCGGCAAGCTCTGTCCCGAGGAAGATTTTCGTCACTTCGTTGGCTTTCGCGGTGATGTCGATATCCTCGAACTTGTCGGGATACACGGTCTTCGCGATAAACCAGGTGTTGATCAGAGCGATCTCGTAATTCGTGTAATAGGCGTTGTAAGCCATCTCAAGATACACTTCACCGTTCTGCCACGCCTTGCAGGTATCGAACATCTCCGGATTTTCCGCGTAGAGAGGCTTGATATTCTTGACCGCCGCGGCGTCCATGATGATGATATCCATATTCTCGCCTTCCGCGACGAACTTTTCTTCCTCGATCGCCTGAATTCCCGGCGCCTCAAGATTGGTCACGACGTTTTTCACGTTGGCGACATTGAACGAGATATAGTTCTGGGCGGTCATGAGGTGGTTCGTCGTTCCCCAGTTGCCGAGGCCGCAGATGTAGACGGAAGGCTTCTCCTCATCCGGAATGTCCGCTGTGCGGGAGGAGATCTCGCCGCGTTCCTTCTCTATGAAGCTTACAAGCTCCTCTGCCTTTTCCTCATTGCAGAAGATCTTTCCGAGCATGCGCATCGTACCGAAGAAGTTCTCGTCGAACACGCCGCCGGGGCCGGCTTTCAGGGTGATGACCGGGACGCCGAGCTGCTGCTGCAACGCGTCTTCCTTTTCAACGTCCTCATATTCGGAAATGACGATATCAGGGTTGCAGGAGAGGATCTTCTCCGCCTCGGCCGTCTGGGCCTGAGGGCCGCCGACACCGCAGGACGGAAGCGTCTTGAAGGTTTCGCCGTACGCGAGCATATACGGACGCGCGACGGAATCGAACATTTTCGGGCGTTCCTCGAGGGATGTGTTGTCAATATCCTCAACGCCGCTCAGAAGAGAAACGTCACCGATGTAGCTGTACATACGCAGGGCACCGGCGCCGATGCAGACGACGCTCTGATAGCTGCCGGGCGTTACGGTGACTTCACGGCCGATCATATCGGTAATCGTGATTTCAGCAGGCGCCGATGGTTCTTCCGAAGAAGCAGGCTCCTCGGATGAGGCCGGTTCCTGTGAGGAAACTGGTTCCTGTGAAGAAGCCGGTTCGCTTGAGGACGCCGGTGTCCCGGAAGACGCCGGAGCTTCAGAGGAAGCAGGCGCGGGTGTCTGGCTGCAGGCACACAGTGCGAACAGCATCAAAGCGCTGAGCAGCAGCGCGATCCATTTTTTCATTTCTGGTTACCTCCGTTTATGATATATTTTTTTCCTTCTATCTCAACGATGCGCACATGCGCGTCGAAGGTTTCGCATATGAGCTCCTCGGTCACGATTTCCGAGCCTCCGGAGGAGAGAATCCGGCCGTTCTTCATAAAGAAGAAACGGTCTCCGAGATCAAGCGCCTGATTGAGATCGTGGAGCGAGGTGAGAATGCCGATTCCCTTCTCCTTCGCGACCCGGCGGGCTTCCTCGATAATGAGCTGCTCGTTGGCGATATCGAGATTGCCGGTCGGTTCGTCGAAGACCAGCAGTCTCGGTTCCTGCGCCAGCGCGCGTGCGATCGCGATCTTCTGACGTTCTCCGCCGGAAAGAGCCTCGACGCTCCGGGAGGCGTATTCCTCGAGCCGTATCTCCTGAAGAATCCTCTCGACCGCTTCCTGATCCTCCCGCCCGGCCTTGAATCCGAAATACGAGACGCGTCCCATCAGGACGGTATCGTATACGCTCAGATCCCCGAACCGGATATCCTGAGGGACATACGCGATCCGGCGGGCGCGTTCCCTGCGGTTCATCCGGAGAAGGTTTTCCCCGTCAAACCGGATGGAGCCTCCGGAAGGCGTTTCGATGCCGAGTATATTTTTAAAGAGCGTCGTCTTGCCCGAACCGTTTTTCCCAAGAAGGATCCCGATCTCTCCGTCTCCGAGTCTCAGATTGACTCCGTCGAGAACTGTCGGGGAATGACGCGAATAGCGAAAACGCAGGTCGGATATTTCCAACATCAGCCGCGTCCCCCCTTCCGTCCGAAAATAATCGCGAGGAAAAACGGCGCGCCGAGCAGGGATGTGATTGCACCGACCGGCAGCGCGGAACCGTTTCCGATGCTGCGGGAGAGCGTGTCCGCGAGGAGCAGAAGAATGCTTCCGCTCAGGGCTGACGCCGGAATTGAAACGCGGTGATCCTGCCCGAACAGCTTCTTGATCACATGCGGACAGATGATCCCGACAAATCCGATGATTCCGAGGAAGGAAACGCAGACGGCGGTGATGACCGACGCGAGCAGCATGGAAAGAAAGCGAAGCCGGTTCACGGCCACGCCCATGCTTTTCGCCGCCGCGTCACCGCTTAACAGTGCGTTGAACCTCCAGCTCATCAGGGAGAAAAACACGATTCCCGCTAGGACAATGACCGCCATGATAAGATCGGCGCGGTAGGTAGCCCTGCCGAGATCGCCGAACGTCCAGATCACCGCCGCGGAGAGGCCGACATCTGTCGCGTAAAACTGCAGAATGGTGGTAGCCGCCGTCCATACGGATCCGATCGCGATTCCCGCGAGTACGACAACTCCGGGCTGGAACGAACGGACGCGGCACAGACCGAGAATCAGCAGAATGGAAAGTGCGGAAAACAGGAACGCCATCAGGGAAGTGGAATACGGATTCGCTCCGACCATGTAGTTCGTCACGTTGTTTCCGGTCGAAAGAAATCCGCCGGCGAACGCGATAATGGAAAGATTCGCCCCGAACACGGCGGCGTTCGAAACGCCGAGCGTTGAGGGAGAAGCCATTGGATTGTTGAGATTGGTCTGCATGATCAGTCCGGAGACGGAAAGCCCCGCACCCGCGATAATCGCGGCAAGCACACGCGGGATCCGGATATTCCAGATAATCCGGTTCTGAGCCGCGGTTCCTTTTTTTGCAAGCGCGGAAAAGCACTCGGAAAGCGTCATGTTGGAAGAACCCACAAACAGGCATACGAAAGCAAGGGCCACCACCGCTCCAGTCAGCAGCAGAAGGCCCATGTGTCTGCGTTCTCTGTTTTGCCCGAATGTGTTTCTGTTCCGCATGACTGAATCATACGGCAAACGGACATATTTCACAAGCCCCCGGGGGGGATGTATTTTTGACGCGGACAAAGTTTTTGACGTTGTTTTCTCCGAAACCGGCCGTGTATTCTGATATAAAAAAGCCCTTCCCGCGCGCGCGCCGGGAAAGGCCTGATATACCGGATTTTTGTGCTCCGAATGTTTCAGCCGGAAATCCGAAAGGTCCGTATATTCAGAAAGAGGCTGCGGTTTTCTCCGCAGCCTCCATACCTGTTTACTCAAAGCTTCCGTACATTCCGACAGCCTCATCGATCGTGATCTCCCCTCTTCCGACGCGGAATGCAGCTACGCGGATCTGAACCGTGAGCGCATCCTTGACGCCGAGCACTTCCGGAGTAATGACGCGCTCCGAAGGAATTTGGCCGAAAGGCGCGTAAACCGAATCGAAAGACAGATCCTTGGCTGGAGTCACGAGGCGCTTCACAGAAGCCATTTCGTTGAGCGCCCGATCCGTGATCAGGAAGCGCATGAACTCATTGGTCATATCGAGATCTTCGCAGTTCTTGTTCACGGAGAATTCCAGAGA
>ONSY01000171.1 GCA_900320605.1 uncultured Eubacteriales bacterium
GACCAAGTTCCCGTCCTTATCCTTGTCATAGCCGAGAAACCGGTTCGTGCACACCTGCACCTTGCCTTGTTGATAGCGGTACTGAAGCCCCAGTCGGACGTTCTGTGAAAGACTCTGGCTTTCCTGCTGGGCAAGAGAGGCCATGATGGTGAGCAGTACCTCACCCTTGGCGTCCAGGGTGTTGATCGCCTCTTTCTCGAAGAAAACGGCGATGTTCTTATCCTTCAGCTGCCGGATGTATTTCAGACAGTCGAGGGTATTCCGGGCAAAACGGCTGATCGACTTGGTAACCACCATATCCACCTTGCCCGCCATGCAATCTTCGATCAGGCGGTTGAATTCCTCACGCTTTTTTGTGTTTGTGCCGGAGATCCCGTCGTCTGCGTAGATACCAGCGAGTTCCCAGCCCGGATGATTTCCGATATAGTCGGTGTAATGCTCAATCTGTGCCTCGTAACTGGTTGCCTGCTCATCCGTATCCGTGGAGACGCGGCAATAGGCAGCGACCCGGATCTTTCGAGTTTCCGGTTCATTTTTGTATCCGCCTACGCGGGGTGTTGCTGGAATCAGCCTAACAGTCGCCATGTCAAACCTCACTTTCTATCAGGCCGTAGATGTACTGCGCTTGTTCGTAGGGATCCATAAAGGCCTGGTTTTCTTTTTTCATTCGGAACTTCGTCAGGGGCGTCTTTGTATTCAATCCTTTTTTGGGCAGTTTATCTCGCCCCAACACAGCTTTCCGGCGTTTGCGTTCTTTCTCAGCGGCATCGAATGTCTCCTGATCGATGATTGCAGGGTAAAAATCGTCGCCAATATAGTGCTTATTCTGTAGCAGTTGTTTTACCGAAGAGTGCTGCATTGTAAGGCCGGCTTCTCCTGCGGCCCTTTTTAAGGAAAGCCCGCTAAGGTAGCCGGCATATATAAGTTGCACTTGAGCGGCTTCCTCCTGTGAGACAAGAGCCCTCCCGTCAATTATCCGGTACCCAAATGGTGTATGTCCTTGCCGCATGTCGTTATGTCACATCCTTTCTGTTAAGCTGAGGCCGCATTTCAAGTGGAAGGTGATATCAGTCCTGGAGCGAATGGTCGCGTAATCCAGAAACTCAGTAACCAAACTCCCGTCAAAGGAATCAGATATCTGGGATTTGTCGATATACTTCACAAGGTTGTCTAGATCATCAGTCCTCTGAACACTCTTTGTCACTGATCTGATCAACCGTTCCTTCTCATCAGCCAGCGCTTCAGATTCTCCCGCCAGCACATTGCTTTCTTTTTTGAATATAGCCGGACCAATGTAGCCTTTGGACATTATCTTCGTCAGCGTCTGAGTGCGCTCCACATTCTTCTGAAGCTTCCTGTCAATCTCTTCGATTCGATTAAGATTGTTTTTGTATGTTTCTCCGCGGACACTGTCGAGCAGCGGGTGAAGGAGGTCTGCCCGCGCAAAAACCAGTTTGTTAAGCATAGTCGTGAAGGCGTACTCGAGATCGCTTTCCCTAATAGCTTTCATGGAGCATTCGTCACTATTTTCAATATGCTTTTTACACACCCAGACCGGGTATCGAAGATCTCCGGTGGCGTTCATGTGGCGTTTTAAGGTCGTGCCGCATTCTCCGCACTTCAGCTTCGCGGTAAACGGAAAACGATTCTGATATCGTTTATCCTGCTTTTTAATTCCTTTTTCCCGCGCCCGCTGCTCTATCAATGCACCGACCGCATCGAACTCCTCCTGAGAAATGATGGCGGCATGGTGCCCTTCGACGAAGTACTGATCACGCTCACCGTGATTGTGATGGCGCCTAAACCGAAAGTCCGAGTAGGTTTTCTGGAAAAGGCAGGCTCCGACGTATTTCTCGTTTGAAAGAATGCCACGGATAGTTGTCGCGGTCCAATGTCCGCTTCGTCTCGACGGCACTTCCAGCGCATTGAGCTGCGTCGCAATTGCGTTACATGATTTTCCGGCTAAGGCTTCTGAGAAAATCCACCGGACCCACTTGGCTTCGTCCTCATTTATTGACATCACGCCATCCATAACACTGTAGCCGTAAGGCGCATATCCTATCTTGAAGGTCCCGGTTACAAACCGATGCCGGACACCCCACTTAGTGTTCTCCGAAATGGAAACCGACTCACTCTCTGCGAGACTGCTCATGATCGAGAGAAGAAGCTCTGATTCCATTGAGCCGGTGTCAATGTTTTCCTTCTCGAAATAAATCGGGATTCCCAGGTCCAGCAGTTTCCTGGTCAGTTCAAGACAGTCCGTTGTATTTCGTGCGAAACGGCTGAGGGACTTTGTTAGGATCCGATCGATCTTGCCGGCCTCACAGTCGGCGATCATTCTCTGCAAGGCGGGGCGCTTTTCTTTACTGGTACCGCTGATGCCCTCATCGTAATAAAGGCCAGCGTATATCCAGTCCGGGTTGGAGCCGATCAGATTTTCATAGTGCGCCTTCTGTGTGTCCAAACTGATCAGTTGATCTTCTGCTCCGGTCGAAACTCTACAGTAGGCGGCTACGCGTGTTTTTGTCGTTCCGGGTAGGGGGGAGGATGGATCAATTCGTGTTATCGTTTTCATGGTCTCACCTTCGTTCGCAGTCCGATATTCGCTCTAAATCGGACATATAGCAACTCATTTTTCAAAGGATTTCCGCTAAAAATGGAATAAAGATTCTTCGTATTTCCTCCTCAATCCGCTCATATTCGTCGGGGGTTATGAGACCCGCATCGCGCATCTTTTTTATCAAGAGCGTTGCCCGGAAATAGTTGATCTCGTCATAAATCTGCTTATTAGTTAACTGGTGGGCAGCAGGGCTATGGGCTTCAGCGGGGGATGTAATTGTCGTCACTTGCATTTTCTCGTTCTCCCTTCCGAGGGAACATGTCTATCCCTCTACGTTCCCATGCCTGCATAACTCTGGTTTTTATAATCTACGTATGAAAAAAGCCTGTCGACCATCCCGAGGGATTATCGACAGGCGAAA
>ONSY01000020.1 GCA_900320605.1 uncultured Eubacteriales bacterium
AATATTACGATTTTCGGCCAATCCGGCGGCGGTGCGGCTGTTCAGTATCTCTGCTGCTCACCGAAATGCAAGGGGCTTTTCCAGCATGCTATCATCCAGTCTGCCGGTCTCAACGCTATGGCGATCCCAAATCTCGGGTATTTTGAGATCGGAACGAAAGATCTGGCGTTCGGAGAGCAGGAAGGCATTGATTTCCTCAGATATCTCGGCGTAGAGACAATCGAAGAAGCAAGAAAGCTTCCCGCAAAATACATCAGTGAGAGACAGGTACAATACCGTGCGGAGACAGGCAAATTCATGAATCCGCTTGTCGAAAATATTTTCTGCACGGAAGACCCCGGCATCTGCATGGTCAACAATGAGATGAACGATGTTGACGTGATGGTCACGGCAACTGGAGACGAGTTCATGGCCGGAGCAAGAGAACCGCTCAGTGACTGGGTAAAGATGCTCTTCGGCAAATATGCGGATGAGTACATGGATGTCGTAAAAAAATACGCGGGAAGCGACGATCGCGCGGCACTGTGCCGTGCGGCCGATTTCTCAACCTTCAACGCATCGAACCGCCTGACTGCGGAGATCCTTGCGTATCATAAACGTCCGGTTTATTTCTCCGTGTTCGATCCGTATATCCCAGGTGACGGAGCAGGTGCTTTCCATTCCTGCGATCTTTGGTTCGAATTTGAAACCCTGATGAACTGCTGGCGTCCGTTTGACGGTCATCACTATGACCTTTCACGCAAGATGTGCAATTACTTCGCGAATTTTGCGCGTACTGGCAACCCGAACGGGCTTGATCAGGACGGTACGCCGATGCCGGAATGGAAACCATATACAGAAAATCCGCATCCGCTCATTTTCGGTGATGAAATCAGAACCGAGCTCGAAATCGATCCGAGAATCGCATTTATCATCGAGAAAAATATGGAGCTCTACGGCCTCAAATAAGAAGAACGGGAGAGATAGAATATGTATGTAAGACAGACAAAAACTGAAAGCGGTCTCGTTCGGGGTTTTCCCGGAACAAATGCCCGCATCACTGTTTATAAAGGCATTCCTTATGCAGCGCCGCCGGTAGGCGACCTGCGCTGGCGCGCTCCGCAGCCGCCGCTTTCCTGGGAAGGCGTCCGTGACTGTTTCGAATTCGGCCCCATCAATATGCAGAGAACACCGGGTAAAGATCCCAATGCTTTTTATTCGAAAGAGTGGCATGTGGATCCGGAAGTGCCGATGAGCGAAGACAGCCTTACGCTGAATATCTGGACGCCTGCGCATACGATCCACGACAACCTTCCGGTATATGTATGGATTTTCGGCGGCGGTCTTCAGGAAGGCTATTCCTATGAGATGGAATTTGACGGTGAGCGTCTTGCGTCCCGCGGAATCATTGTTGTCTCGATCGCTTATCGTCTGAATATCTTCGGATTCCTCGCGCATCCTGACTTGACACGTGAACAGCCGGATACCCCGACCAATTTCGGTTTCCTCGATCAGAAAGCCGCGATTGAATGGGTACGCCGCAATATCGGAAACTTCGGCGGAAACCCGAAGAACGTCACGATCGGCGGGCAGTCCGCCGGCGGCGTTTCCGTTTCAACGCATCTCTGCTCGCCTCAGATGAAGGGGCTGTTCGAGAAGGCAATTATACAGTCCGCAGCATGCGGAGCCGTACGCACAAAATTCCCGCACTCTTTCTTCAGCGCACCGATGTCTCTGAGCGAAGCGGAAAAAGTCGGGGAAAAATTCCTCAAGGAGGCACTCGGTGTCGATTCGATTGAAGAGGCGAGAAAACTCGACGCTTTTTTCATTCGCGATAAAGCCGCTGAGAGCGGACTCTTCTTCTCGAGCTCGATCGATGACAGATTTGTTTCGACCGATGTCGACGGATATGTTTTCCGCAATCTGATTCACGATGTTCCTGTGATGGTCGGTTATACCGCAGACGAGCTCAATCTGGCAGCGCGCGGCGGGAGCGAGTCCGAGATCGAAGCGTACGCAAAGGAAAATTACGGTGATCTTGCACCGAAGATGATTGAAATCTGGAAATCTTCCGGAAAGCCGTTCCCGGAAGCAACGCTGATCAACGGTAATGAGATTTCAACACGTATCCTTGCCGATCAGTTCTCAAAACAAGGCAAGACTGTCTGGGCATATGCATTTAATCCTGTGATTCCGGGGGACAGTGCAGGATCTTTCCATTCAAGCGATCTCTGGTTCACTTTTGAAACAATTGCAAAATGCTGGAGACCATTCGACGGACATCATTATGATCTGTCCCGCAAGATGTGCAATTACTGGGCGAACTTCATTAAAACCGGAGATCCGAACGGCCCGGATGCCGACGGAACACCGATGCCGAAATGGGAGGCGTATACTCCTGACAGCCGCCGGGTAATTGAATTCTTTGATACGGTGCAGATGGAGGAGAAGACTGACGAAAAGATGGATCTCGTCGTTGAAGCGAATATCAAAGCCTATGAGGAGCAGTTCAAATAATCTGAACAGTCTTTCAGGGAGCAGACCGAAACCGGCCTGCTCCTTTGATTTAGAACGAGTTTCGCTGCTTGATCGGGGAAGTGAAAACACTTGACAAAAGCCCGGAAGACGAATATAATATTCAATTGTGATATGAAAAGGCAATGAAGGAGAGTTTTCTCAATTATGCCGCCAAAGCGAGCCGGGGAGGGTGAAAGCCCGGTGCAGTGCTGATTGCGGAAAGATCACTCCGGAGCTCCTGACCGAACCGGCACTTTTGGTCCGCAGTAGACTCAGGCGTTTTCCCGCGTTAGAAGGAGCGCGTATGTTTGTACGCAGCAAATGGGTGGTATAATCGGCTTCGTCCCGTTTGGGCGAAGCCTTGTTTTTTTCTATCGGATAATAATTTGGAGGGAGAAGAGCGAAATGTATCAGAAAGTTTCTTCGGATATGAATTTCGTCGAACGAGAAAAGAAAATTGAAAAATTCTGGCGTGAGAACGATATTTTCCGTAAGAGTATGAAAAATCGTGAGGGTGGTCCGAATTATATGTTCTATGACGGCCCGCCTACAGCGAACGGGAAACCTCATATCGGCCATGTTCTTACACGCGTTATCAAGGACATGATTCCGCGCTACCGTACCATGAAGGGCTATGACGTTCCGCGTAAAGCCGGCTGGGATACGCATGGCCTGCCGGTGGAACTTGAAGTTGAGAAAGAACTCGGACTTGACGGCAAGGAACAGATCGAAGAATACGGTATAGAGCCGTTCATCGAGAAGTGCAAGGAGAGTGTCTGGAAGTACAAGGGAATGTGGGAAGATTTCTCGAATACTGTCGGATTCTGGGCTGACATGGACGATCCCTATGTAACCTATCACAATACTTTTATCGAGTCCGAATGGTGGGCGCTAAAAGAGATTTATAACAGAGGTCTGCTGTATAAGGGATTCAAGATTGTTCCGTATTGCCCGCGATGCGGAACCCCGCTTTCGAGCCACGAAGTAGCCCAGGGTTATAAAGCGGTAAAAGAACGTTCGGCGGTAGTGCGTTTTAAGGCATCGGGAGAAGATGCATATTTCCTCGCATGGACAACGACACCGTGGACGCTTCCGTCAAACCTTGCCCTGTGTGTTAATCCTTCGGCTGAATACTGCAAGGTGAAAGCCGCCGACGGTTACACCTATTATATGGCGAAGGCTCTGCTTGATACGGTCCTTTCACCGCTCGCTAAAGACGGTGCGCCAGCTTATGAGATCCTTGAGACATATGTCGGAACCGACCTCGAAGGACGCGGCTATGAACCGCTCTTCGAATGCGTCAAACCGCTTGTTGAGAAGCAGGGGAAACGTGCTCATTATATTGTCTGCGATGATTATGTCACACTTTCCGACGGTACCGGCATCGTTCATATCGCACCGGCTTTCGGTGAGGATGACGCAAAAGTCGGACGCAAATATGATCTCCCGTTTGTACAGCTTGTTGACGGCAAGGGAAACATGACTGCGGAGACTCCCTATGCGGGAATGTTCGTCAAGGACGCAGATCCTCAGATTCTGAAAGATCTCTCCGAGCAGGGGCTGCTTTTTGACGCGCCGAAGTTTGAGCATGATTATCCCTTCTGCTGGCGCTGCGATACACCTCTGATCTATTACGCTCGTGAATCATGGTTTATCAAAATGACGGAAGTACGTGACGACCTGATCGCGAATAATAATAAGATTCACTGGATTCCTGAGTCGATCGGGAAAGGCCGTTTCGGCGACTGGCTTGAAAATGTTCAGGACTGGGGTCTTTCACGCAACCGCTATTGGGGAACTCCTCTGAACATCTGGGAATGCGATTGCGGTGAACGTGAATGTATCGGAAGCATCGCCGAACTCAAGGAGCGCAGTGAGAACTGTCCGGAGGAGATTGAGCTGCACCGTCCGTATATTGATGCGGTTACCTTAAAGTGCAAAAAGTGCGGCGGCGAAATGAAACGTGTGCCTGAGGTTATTGACTGCTGGTTCGATTCCGGTTCAATGCCGTTTGCGCAGTATCATTATCCTTTCGAAAACCAGGAGCTGTTTAAGAAGAACTTCCCTGCGGACTTTATCAGCGAGGCTGTCGACCAGACGCGCGGCTGGTTCTATTCGCTGCTTGCAATCTCGACGCTGGTTTTCAACGAAGCTCCTTATAAGAACGTTATTGTTCTCGGCCATGTCCAGGATGAGAATGGACAGAAGATGAGCAAATCAAAAGGTAATGCCGTGGATCCTTTTGAGGCTCTCGAGACCTACGGCGCGGATGCGATCCGCTGGTATTTCTATATCAACTCCGCTCCGTGGCTGCCCAACCGTTTCCATGGAAAGGCCGTTCTGGAGGGACAGAGAAAGTTCCTTTCAACGCTGTTCAACACCTACGCCTTCTATGTTCTCTACGCTGAAATCGATCAGTTTGATCCGACAAAATATACCCTCGATTATAAAACCCTTCCGGTGATTGACCGGTGGATTCTCTCGAAACTGACTTCGCTGACGACAACGGTGGATCAGAATCTTGAGAACTATATGATCCCTGAAACAGCGCGCGCGCTTCAGGAGTTTACCGATGACCTGAGCAACTGGTATGTCCGCCGCTGCCGTGAGCGTTTCTGGCAGAAAGAGCTCAATCAGGATAAAATCAATGCCTATCTGACTCTCTACAAGTGTCTCGTGACCGTTTCGATGCTTGCGGCTCCCATGGTTCCGTTCATTACGGAAGAAATCTATCAGAACCTCGTAGCGGGTCTTGATCCCAGCGCACCCGAGAGCGTTCATCTTTGCGATTTCCCGAAAGCGGATCCCGCACTTCTGGATCAGAAGCTTGAAGACGAGATGGACGAAGTGCTCAAGCTTGTCGTCATGGGGCGTGCCTGCAGAAATACAGCCAACATCAAAAATCGTCAGCCGATCGGCGATATGTATGTAAAGGCTCCGATTACGCTGGAAGATTATTTCACGGAGATTATCCGCGATGAGCTTAACGTGAAGCGGATTACCTTTACCCAGGACGCGCGTGCGTTCACGTCATATTCTTTCAAGCCCCAGATGCGTACGCTCGGGCCCAAGTACGGTAAATATCTGAATGAGATCCGTACAAAACTGTCTGAGCTTGACGGAAACGCGGCGATGGATGAACTCAACGAAACCGGCGTTCTGAAGCTTGCCCTCTCGGATATTACCGCAGAGCTCACCAAGGACGATCTCCTCATCAGTTCCGCTCAGATTCCGGGATTTGTCTCTGAGACGAATGGTGAATATATTGTCGTTCTGGATTCAAATCTTACTCCGGAACTTCTTGAGGAAGGTATGGTTCGCGAAATCGTCAGCAAGATTCAGACGATGCGCAAAGAGGCCGGCTTCGAGGTAATGGATCACATCGCACTGTCCGCGAAGGGTAATGAAAAAGTTGAGGAAATCCTCCTGAGGAATCTTGACTTCATCAAGGAAGAGGTCCTCTGCGATGTCTACGAACCTGCTAAAGATGGCGCCTATTCAAAAGACTGGAATCTTAATGGCGAGGATGTAGTGCTCTCTGTCCGTAAAGTTTGATCGGAAGACTGCCGGGCTGTGCCGCCGTACAACGAAACGGCGGCACAGTCGTATTTTTTCTGAAATATTTCAAATTTGTGCTTGACAAATGAGAAAAAGTCTGATATTATAATTAAGCTCGCTTGAAAGAGCGACAAAAAGTTGGTGTTGATGACGGCGAGGGTCCACCTGTTCCCATTCCGAACACAGTAGTTAAGCTCGCTGGTGCCGATGATACTTGGCTGG
>ONSY01000122.1 GCA_900320605.1 uncultured Eubacteriales bacterium
AGAGCGGATTTCGAGATTCTCTCCGGCTCGATGAGCACGGTATTCGACTGTCTCGATCAGGGCGGCAAGGGCGGCGTCGTCTCCGCCGCGAACTACTTCCCGCAGCAGTGCGCCGAGGTGGTCCGTCTCTACAGAGAGGAAGGACGGGAGAAAGCCCTGGAGTATTACCGGACTCTGCAGGCGCTGATCAAGAAGACCGGCGCGCGCGGCAGCGTCGCGGGCGTAAAATGCTGCATGAATCTCGTCGGCCTGAGCGGCGGCTATCCGAGAAAGCCGATCCTTCCGGTCGCGCCGGAGATCGCCGGCGAAATGAAGGAAGCGCTTCTGGAGGCGGGATATCCCGTCAGGGAGGTATAAAATGGGTGTATCGATTTTCTGGCTCGGCCAGGCGGGAATCATTCTCAGAACCGATCACGGCTCGATCGCGGTCGATCCCTTCTGCGGCACCGCGAAGGGAAATTCCGAGCGCCTGTATCCGCCGATCATCCCGAAGAACAGCGTCTTTGTCGACCTCGTTCTGACGACGCACGCGCACTGGGATCATTTCGATCCGGAAACCTACCGCGATTATGTGATTCCGAAGGCGATCGCCGGCCCGGGAAGCTGTATGGCGGCGCTTGAGCGCTCCGGCCTTGCGATTGAGGGGATCCGGCTTGACCGGCGCGGGACGCTTGAGAAAAACGGGTTTAAAATCCGGGCGACCGCCGCGGACCACGACAACGACAGCGTCGGATATCTTGTCGAGACCGACGGATACAGACTGTATTTCTCAGGGGACGCGCTCTTTACGGCGAACACCATTATCCCGAACATCGACCTTTCACCGGACCTCGCGTTTGTCTGCATCAACGGCAAGCTCGGAAACATGAACGCGTTCGAGGCGGCGGCGTTCTGCCGCATCCTCCGCGCGAAGGTCGGCATCCCGATGCATTACGAGATGATCCGCCACAACACCGAGAATCCGAAGGAATTCACCGATGCCCTTAAAAGAAGCGGAGCGGACGTGAAACCGTTTGTTCTCGAAAAAGGGATCGAGTATCCGATCGAGGAGATCCTCGGCGCCTGAACTGACGCAAAATGAAACCGAAAGCCTCCGTTTCCGCGGAGGCTTTCCCGGTTTTCCTGTGCGCAAAAAGATTGATTTTTACCGTTTGCATTGGTATAATAATTGGGAATGGAACTGCATTTCCGGGTGAAAAAGGAAAAACGGGCCGGAAGGCTCTGTTCATAGATTACTGAAGAATCATAAGGAGGAACAAACATGCTGAACATTACAAAGAAGGTCGAGGAGAAGAACGCGGTCCTTCTTCTGGAGGGAAGACTCGATACCGTAACCGCGCCGCAGCTTGAGGAAACGCTTCTCGCGATCTATCCCCAGCTTTCCGAACTGACGTTCGATCTTGAGAAGCTCGAATATATCTCTTCCGCCGGACTGCGCGTTCTGCTTTCCGCCCAGAAGGTTATGACCAAACAGGGCGCCATGAAACTCGTAAACGTCAGCGAAAACGTCATGGAAATCTTCGAGGTTACCGGTTTCTCGGAAATCCTCACCATTGAATAAAGGAGGAACGCAGCATGAAAAGCGATGTAATCAACGTTTCCAGCAAAGCGGATCAGATTGAAAAAGTTCTTTCCCAGGCGGAACGTGTCGCGGTTTACCAGCAGCTTTCCCCGAAGGCCGCACTGCGTCTGCGTCTTCTGGCGGAAGAAATGATGAGCCTTGTACGCGCGATTTCCGGAGAGGTCGAGGGAAAGTTCTGGATTGAGAATGAAGGCAGCGAGTATGAACTCCATCTGCTCGCGAATATCAAAACATATTATGAGGAACGCGAAAAGCTGCTCTCCGTTGCGTCAAGCGGCAAAAACGAGGCGCACCGCGGATTCCTCGGAAAAATCCGCGCGTTCTTCGAGCCGATCGGCGAGGTTCCGGAATTCTTTGATCTGAGCGCCGATGAACTCGGCGCGGTTTCCGTATGGAGCATGCGCGCCTATGAGACCACGCTGCGCCAGTATGTTCAGGAAGAACGCAGCGGCGCCGCCGAAGCCTGGGACGAGCTCGAAAAATCCGTTCTCGCCCATCTGGCGGATGAAGTGAAGGTCGGCATCCGTGAGGATACCGTCGAGATGACGGTCCTGAAGAATCTTGCCTGATTTGCCCCAAACGAAAAAAGTATTGCCGCGGAGGGAAGAGTATGCCTGAAAAATCGGTCAGAGAGATGAGCAGCCTGGCGCGAAGACACTATTCTCTGGAGGGAAAGGTGTTTCGTTCCACGGTTAAAATCGCCGTCATTCTGGGCCTTGTCCTGCTTCTGGTCGGCCTCGGGCTCTACAGCTTTTCACTCGCGCGGCAGTATATCAGCCACGCGTTCTATCTCTCCCAGTCCGCGGCGGCTTCCGTGACCCGCGACGCGCACACGGCCGCTTTGGCGGATGAGGTGATGAAAATTTACCGGTCGCTGGACAGCGCTGCCCTCGAAACCGTGGGAACCGACGCGTACCGGGAGCGCTACAGGACCGTCCTCGAAAATGACGAATACAGCCGGCTGATTGAGATGCTGCCGGCTTTTTCGCGTTCCGAAGATGTTTCGGACGTGTATATTGCCATGTACGACGAGGAAACCTGCGCGCTGGTCTATATCGTCGATCCGGACGAGGAGAACCGTCTATTTCCCGGCGAGTGGGAGAGCGTCGATCCGAAAGGGGTGCGCAAATTCCTTTCCTGGGACGCAGAGGGAATGCTGTACGATATCGACAGAACGGAAAAATACGGATGGATGTGCACTGCGGGGATGCCGGTTTATGACGGGGACGGAAGAATCACCTGCTTTGTGCTCGCGGACGTGACAATCGATAACATTCTTCACGGGATG
>ONSY01000175.1 GCA_900320605.1 uncultured Eubacteriales bacterium
CTCTATATGATAAAAAGCTTCCGCCACGGATATCCCGCAGCGGAAGCTTTTTATGGAATAACGGGTTAAATGACACGGACCTTAACGATCGCAGGAAGCTCGCTGAGCTCAGCAACAGCTTTTTCGACATCTCCGCCGGAGACATCGAGAATCGTATAGGCGTAGTCCTTTCGCGACTTGCTCTGCATGTTCTCAATGTTGATGTTGCAGTCGCCCATGACACCGGCAAAAGCACCGATGGTATTCGGAACGTTTTTATGGATCAGACAGAATCTGACGTCACCATAGCGAGGCATCGAAACACTCGGAAGATTGACGGAGTTTTTGATATTGCCGTTTTCAAGATAATCCATCGTCTGATCCGCCGCCATGACAGCGCAGTTGTCTTCTGATTCCGGAGTAGATGCTCCGAGGTGGGGGAAAGGAAGAACGTTCTTTGCCGCGAGGATTGTTTCATCCGGGAAGTCGGTAGCGTAGGCTGCAACCTTGCCGTTATTGAGAGCCTCGGCAAGCGCTTCGCTGTCAACGAGTCCGCCGCGCGCGAAGTTGAGAATACGGACGCCGTCCGGCATTTTCGCAATCGCTTCGGCGTTGATCGTGTTTTTCGTGTCAGGAGTCAGGGGAATATGAATCGTAATATAATCACATGCGAAAATCTCATCGAGCGTCAGCGCGTGATGAATGGAACGGGAGAGGCTCCAAGCGGCGTCTACAGAGAGATAGGGATCATAACCGTAAACGTTCATTCCGAGATTCTGAGCAGCATTTGCCACGAGAATCCCGATCGCACCGAGCCCGATGACGCCAAGTGTCTTTCCCTTGATCTCGGGTCCGACAAACTGAGATTTTCCCTTTTCAACGAGTTTCTCGATATTATCGCCGTTTCCTTTCAGGGTCTGCGCCCAGTTAAGTCCGCTGTAGAGGCGGCGTGATGTCATCAGCAGACCGGCGAGAACAAGCTCTTTTACCGCATTCGCGTTTGCACCGGGGGTATTGAAAACAACAATGCCCTTTTCCGTGCAGGTATCGATCGGTATATTGTTGGTGCCGGCGCCGGCGCGGGCGATGGAAAGCAGACTGTCCGGAAGTTCCATTTCATGCATCGATGCGGAGCGGACAAGCACGCCGTCGGCCTTCTCAATCGTATCGACCATTTCATACTGTGCGCCGAAACGGCCGGTTCCGACTGAAGAAATCTTGTTAAGACAATAGATTTTCATGAGTATTCTCCCTTTATGCGTTTTCTTTTTCAAACTGATCCATGAAAGCTACGAGTTTTACGATACCTTCCTCCGGCATCGCGTTATAGATGGAAGCGCGCATTCCGCCGACGGAACGGTGGCCTTTGATATTAACGAAACCGACAGCTTCAGCTGCTTTGACAAATTTAGCGTCAAGTTCCTTGTCACCGGTGACAAAGCAGACATTCATAATGGAGCGGTCTTCTTTTTTGGCGGTCGGTTTGAAGAGCTTCGACTGATCCAGGAAGTCATAGAGAATCTTGGCTTTGCGTTCGTTGCGCTCTTTCATCTTTTCAAGCCCGCCGACTTCGTCGCGGATCCATTCAAGAACAAGCTTGCACATATAGATCGGGAAGCATGGAGGCGTGTTGTACATGGAATCATTATCCGCCATGGTTTTGTAATTGAACATTGTCGGAGTGATTTCCATTTCATGACCGATCAGATCTTCGCGTACGATAACGATGGTCAGACCTGCAGGAGCGACATTTTTCTGAGCGCCGGCATAGAGCAGTCCGAACTTCGTCACGTCGATCGGTTCGCTCAGGATGCAGGAGGAAATATCGGCGACCAGAGGAACGTCCCCGGTATCAGGAAGAGTATGCCACTTTGTTCCGTAAATCGTATTGTTCATGCAGATATGGAAGTAATCCGCGTCCGGACGGAATTCTTTCGGATCCAGTTCCGGAATATGGGAGAAGGCATCATCTTTCGAAGTCGCGATCAGTTTGACATCACCATAGCGTTTTGCCTCCTGGTATGCCTTTGAGGAGAACTGGCCGGAAGCGACATAATCCGCTTTTCCGTTTTTCGTCATCAGATTCATCGGCACCATCGTGAATTGTGAAGAAGCACCGCCCTGAAGGAAGAGAACCTTGTAGTTGTCCGGGATGTTCATTACTTCGCGCAGAAGCGCTTCGGCATCGCGGATTATTTTATCATAAACGGGGGAACGGTGGGACATTTCACAGACGGACTGTCCGCTGCCCTCGTAATCAAGCATCTGATCTGCCGCTTTCTGCAGTACCGGTTCCGGAAGCATCGAAGGACCGGCTGAAAAATTATAAACTCTTGCCATAATAATAACCTCCAAAAGAATAGATGATTTTAGCAAAAATCAACTTATGGTTCAATTATAGCCTTCAAAAAACAAAAAATCAACCGAAAACGGAACTTCTTGTAGAATTTTACGATTGAACTAGTTTTTTTGAGGAATCCATGATTTTTTCCTACAATATTCACAACGCATTTTACTCTTTACGTCCATCTCAATTCGGCGTATAATGAATTCACAAAGAGTAAGGACGGAATGCAATGATTATAATGGGAATTGACCTCGGAAAAGTCAGGACCGGAGTCGCGGTATGCGATCCTTCCGAAGTTCTGGCGTCTCCGGTTGCCGTGGTTCGTGAAACGAACCGCGCAAGGCTGCTTGACAGAATCAAGGATCTGATTCTGGAATATCATGCAGAAGCGGCTGTTGTCGGGCTGCCGCTCAATATGGATGGCTCGGCGGGAGAAAGTGCCCAGAACGCGATGTCATTTGCGCGCGAACTGGAACAAATCATCCCAGTACCGGTTTTTCTTCAGGATGAACGGGGGACGACTGTTACAGCCCACGGATTCCTTTCAGAAACGAATACGCGCGGAAAAAAGCGCAAGGAGAAGGTGGATGCGGCAGCTGCTGCGATCATTCTGGGTGATTATCTCGAAAAAAGACGAATTTCGCGTGAGCGGGATCTGGAGGGAGAGAAATAAATGGAGTTTTTCTTGTATGTAATCCTGCCGTTTGCGGTATTTTTCATTATACAGATTCTTCTCTGTATATTTGTCAAAAATCTCCGGCTGCGGCTGGTTCCGCTTTTTGTTTCGCTTTTTATGGTCCTTCTGGGTCTTGTGAACCTTCTCGGCGAAAACAACCCGCTCTCAGCGGATGCCGCGGGGATCATCGGAATGATCGGAACAGTCGGAATTGCCTGCCTTTTCGGCTGCGGGACCGGATGGGCAATCGGCGCGCTGATTAACAGCATCAGAAAGAACCGGTAAATATCTCCCGGAAAACAGAAAACGGGCGCCTTCCGTTGAGGAAGACGCCCGTCAATTATTATATGTTATTTTCCGAAAATGCCTTTTACCTTGCCGAGAATATCACCAGCGTCATCGATTTTGAGCTTTGCCTGAACGCCGTCAACAACCTGATTGAGAGTTTCTTCAGGAATATTGTCGCCGATCACGCCTTTTACGGTACCGAGAGGGTCTTTCTCGAATTTAGCCTTAAGATCGCCGTCACCGGTGATTTTACCGATCAGAGATTCAATGGTCGCCTTAATATCCATATCAATCAGTCTTCCTTTACTACTTCGCTTCCTGCGTTTCTCTTGACAGAATCAATGCCGTTGAGGCAGCTGGGTTTGGCCTTGTAGCCTTCACCGACGGCGATAATCTGGCCGTTGGTGGCTTTGAGGCGGAATCTGTATTCGCCGGCTTTGTCCTGATACACTTCGAATTTCGGATGTTTTTTCTTCTCGAAGCCTTCTACCGTCTGGTCTTCAATCTCCGCAATGGGTGCGTTTTTCTTTACGCTCGCAATGCCCTTGCGGCAGGAATCTTCCGTTGTGTAAACCTCGGAAGTCGCGATGATCTCGCCGTTTCCGGCTTTGAGATTGAATTTGATCCCGGTTTTAACTTCTTTAATAACGAATTTTCCCATAATTATTTACTCCTCCTGACTGTAGAATCAGTTTTTCTCATTATACGCCTCTTTTCCTGAGAATACAAGCAAAAAAGCCAAAAAAGTGACAGTTTTATCTGCAAAATCTTGAAAAATGCCGGAAAGTTCAGTAAACATGCCGGAAAATTCCGCTGAAATCCAAAGAAACACAGCTTGAAAACCCGAAAATGAGAAATCTGGGCAGAAACGCTTCTGATCAGCACAGAAAATAACAGAAAAACGCTTCTGAAATCCATCAGCAGCGTTTTGTATTCCAGGTTATTCTTCTTCTGTTTTCTGAGGATCAAAGCGGGAAACCAGATAGGGAAGAACTTCTGCGGGGTCTATGGAAAGTACCTGTGCAATCTCATAATACAGAATAGACTCGGCTTCCTTCATGATCTGCTGATCGGAGCCTCTCAGGTGGCGGTTCTGAGACTGAAGTTCCTGATCTCTCCGGTAGATTGTCTTGATGACGCCGAAGATGCTTCTGCGGTCTGCTGTTTTCAGAATCCGTTTGAATTCCGTTGTACGTTCGAGATCGTTTTCAATCCACCGGGTACTTAGATTCGGAAGATCAGAAAGAATCTCCTCGAGTTCCTCGCGCGAGAGTAAAGGGAGCATTTTTGAGACAAGCGTATCGTTGTCCATCGGAACGCAGATCGTTGAACGCGACTGCATCATCGGCTTCAGCACATAATACTCGTGTGTCTGACGGCCGATTTTTTCACGGCGGATTCCTTCAACAATACATACGCCGTTGATTCCGTAGTTCACTTTATCGCCTGGATTAAACATCTCGCACCTCCGATCTCTGTAATTATTATAACACATTCAGAGCGTTTGATGTAAGACTTTTTTTCAAAAAAGTGTTCGGGAAAGCATATCCTGCAGGGAGCCGGAACCTCTGTCTGCTCCTGCTGCATTTTCCGGAATACCGGATGATTCTTATGTCAGAAAACCCGGAAATCTGTTTCGGAATAATCGGATCCGACCGGTCGGACGGTGCGATGACGAAGCTTGATTTTTTATCGCGGAAGAGTTACAATAAAAAAAGAAAATTTGTTCGGAGGATTATCTGCTATATGGAGCAATCTGTTTATCTGCTGATCGGTCTGCTTTGTGCTGTACTCATCCTTCTGGTTATTCTCCTGATACTGACATTTTCCGGAAGACGGAACCGTATTTCCGGCGAGGAACTTCTTCGCGTCCGGTCAGAACTGCTTTCATCGCAGGAAGCGATGCGTTCCTCAATCGAAGGCAGCACCCGGCAGTCCGTACATCTGCTCGGTGATGTCCTTACACGTAATCAGAAGGTTACAGATGAGCTTCAGAGACAGAAACTTGACGAGATCGGAAAGGGTTTTACCGAGCGTCAGAATCTGCAGTCACTGAGCATTTCACAGCATCTGTCGCAGCTTGAGGAGCGATTCAAGACATTTGAATCTCAGAATGAGCAGAGGCTCGAATCGATCCGCCTTACAATAGAACGCCGGTTGGCTTCCATCCAGGAGGAAAACTCGAAAAAACTCGAGGAGATGCGGCAGACGGTCGACGAAAAACTCCAGAAGACACTGGAGGATAAAATGAATGAATCCTTCAGGCTTGTTTCCGAACGCCTGGAACAGGTATATAAAGGCCTTGGCGAAATGCAGAATCTTGCCGTCGGCGTCGGGGATCTGAAAAAGGTCCTTTCCAATGTGAAAACACGCGGTATTCTTGGAGAAATACAGCTCGGAGCGATTCTTGAGGAAATTCTTTCACCGGAGCAGTACAGAACGAACGTCGTGACTGTCCCAGGTACAAATAACGCGGTTGAATATGCGATCGCGCTTCCCGGAAATGAGAGCGGGGTGGTATATCTGCC
>ONSY01000182.1 GCA_900320605.1 uncultured Eubacteriales bacterium
CTTTCATTCCAATCGTATCAGTTTTTTATATTATAATGCAACTAACCAGTATCTTTCAACTGTAAGTGAAAAAACCTCTGTCAGCAGAGACAGAGGTTTTTTGAATTGATGGAGAAAATCAAAGATCGAATACCTGCTCAGTCAGCCAGCTCATGATGCCGTGCTCGTCATGATAGGTGGGAACCCAGGCCATATGATTCTGTGAGAAGAGCTCGGGGTATGTCAGATTCGGGTCAGTCGCGATATCGTATTTCGCAAACTCCTCGGGGCTGTAAAGCGTCAGATGGACGTTCTTGTTTCCGGCATCACGCAGTGCGAGGACGCCGTCAACGATATATTTATGGCGATAGATTGTATGATCGACATAAGCGGTCGCAATCCAGAGTTTTGATTTTGTAAGTCCCTTCAGGATATTGAACGTCTCCGGAGTCATCGAAGGACAGATCGGAACCGCTGCCGCAAACAGATCGGAGCCGACGCTCATCGCGCGCAGCGTACCGGCACCGCCCATGGACATACCGGTGACATAGATTCTGCGGCGGTCGACTTTTCCTTCCGCAATCATACCGCGGATCAGGTCACAGATTTCCGCGAGATATTCGCGGTACCATCCGAATTTTCCGGTCTGATCGCTGTGGGCGAAGTCCTGCTTGCCGAAATTTCTGAGCATCTGAGAAATATCGCGTTCAGGGGCCATCGGGGCCATAATATAGAAATCCGGATACTTCTGGGCGAACTGGCTGCAGCCGTAGTCAGCAGCGATGTGGGTAATGTTATCCGTACCGCCGTTGCCGCCGCCATGCAGGAACAGGATCATCGGACGCGGGCCATTTGCTTTCGGAGTGTAAATCCGGTAAAGGACATTTCCCTCTTTCCGAGGTTCAAATACCTCCATTCCCTCAACACTTTCTTCGTCCATCTCTTTACGCGTATACTGATCCGAGCCGACTGTCAGTGTCCAGTTCCCGCGATAGTTGAATTCCTCAGGGGTGATCAGGAGGCTTCCGTCCTTCTCTTCCACGCTTTTAACAGGAACGAAGAACGGGTCTTTCCCGCGCGGCGCAAGCTGCAACGTCACTTCGGAAAGCGATACCGGAGAATGCGCAATCGAGAAGCACTTGCCTGTCCATCCGTGATCCGGGACATAGGAATATGAAATGTTTTTCGCCATAAAGTAATCCTCTCTTTCAAATTCGGGATTTTCTGCCGGTGTTTCGGCATTTTCTACTGTTTTTATCATACCACTCCTCCTTGTTTTGTCAAGTTTTTTCGTTTCGCACATCCTGCTCTGAACGTCACGAGTGATTAAGTCGAAAAGCTTGCATTTTTCAAAAAAGGGTGATATACTTTCCGTGAGTTTTTGGGAACATCCCCGGAGGTGACAGGATGCTTTTAACGGTCGATATCGGAAACTCCCATATTACGCTCGGCGTTTTCAACGGGGAGGAACTTTGTTTTACCGCCCGAATGGCAACGGACACGAAACGCACTCAGGATCTTTACGCCGTAGACATCAACGGGATTATGGATCTTTATAAAGCTCAGAAAGAACAGATCACAGGTTCAATCATCTGTTCTGTCGTTCCTGAGATCACAGACTCAATCGCCCGTGCGATCAAAAAAGTCGTAGGAATTGATTCAATGATCCTCGGACCGGGTATCAAAACCGGTATCAATATCAAAATTGACAATCCAGCTCAGCTCGGCGCTGATCTGGTTGCCGGCGCAGCCGGAGCGCTTCGTCTCTATCCGACCCCGTGCATCATTTTCGACCTCGGAACCGCGACAACAATCAGTGTCCTCGATAAAAATGGTGATTTTCTGGGAGGTTCAATCTGCGCAGGCGTCCGTATCACGCTTGACGCTCTCGCAACGAAAACTTCGCTTCTGCCTCACGTAAATATCGAAAAGCCGAAAAGCCCCGTGGGAACAAATACCGTCGCCTCGATGCAGTCCGGTCTGATATACGGGACGGCTGCGATGATGGACGGCATGGCCGACAGGATTGAAGAGCAGCTCGGCGAAAAAGCGGTACTGATCGCTACGGGAGGTCTCGCAGCGACCGTCCTTCCGGCCTGCAAGCGTCAATACATCTATAACGACAACCTGCTTCTGGAAGGCATGCGTTTTATCTACGAAAAAAATCAATAAGGTATCAATGCAAAATTGATATAAATTTGCGCTTCATCCCCTACGGGAGAAGCAGCAGGAGGTTTTTATCATGAGCACGAATTATTCACACGATCGCATTATGAAGATCACCGGCACGGCCATCCTGACCGCCGTGGTCGTCGTACTGCAGCTGCTGGGCAGCTTTATCCACCTTGGACCGTTCTCGATTTCGCTCGTTCTCGTTCCGATCGTCATCGGTGCCGCTCTTTACGGCGTACTCGTTGGCGGTTGGCTCGGACTTGTTTTCGGCGCGACGGTTCTTCTTTCCGGAGACGCTGCTGCGTTTCTTGCGATTGACGTATTCGGTACAATCGCCACAGTCCTCTTAAAGGGTATGCTCGCCGGGATCTTCGCGGGGCTGGTTTATTCCCTCTTAAAAGGCAAAAACCAGTACGTTGCCGTCATTGTTGCGGCGATTGTCTGCCCGATTGTCAACACCGGAATCTTCCTTCTGGGCTGCAAGGTTTTCTTTATGGATACGATCAACGCCTGGGCTGCGGCCAACGGATTTGAGAACGCAGGTACCTACATGATCGTCGGACTGGTCGGTCTGAATTTCATCTTTGAAATGCTGGTCAACATCATTTTAAGCCCGGTGATTCTGAGACTGCTAGCGATCGCCAAGAAAGAAAAATAAAAAGCTATAAAAAAATCCGTACGTTCACAACGTACGGATTTTTTTTGCTTTTTTTCTGTCAGATTTTCTTCCAGGTGTTCTTTGAGAACAGCACAAGGATCGGGAAAATCTCAAGTCTGCCGAGCAGCATATCAAAAATCAGAACGATCTTTGAAAGAATGCCGAACGCGGCGTAATTTGAAGTCGGGCCGACCATATCCAGTCCGGGTCCGATATTATTGAAGCAGGAGATCGCCGCGGAAAGGTTTGTTTCGACTGAGAACCCGTCGAAAGACAGAATCAGAAAACTGAAAATAACAATCAGCGCATAAGCGACAAGATAGAAATGAAGGCCAGAGATTGTTTTTTCATCTGTCGGCTGGCGGTTGAAACGCACTACCTGAATCTTCTGAGGATGAAGGGTTTTGCTGATTCCGGTTTTCAGGGTTTTGAACAGCAGCATCGCCCGCGCAACTTTCATTCCGCCGCCGGTACTTCCGGCACTGGCGCCGACAAGCATCAGAAGGAGAATGATTGTCTTGGAAAAACTGGGCCATACATTAAAGTCCGATGTTCCATATCCGGTCGATGAAACGACACTGGCAACCTGAAACGCGGAATGATGGAACGCTTCAAAAAACGAACCGAAAAGCGAACGGATATTGAGCGTAATCAGAATGGTGGAAGTCGCAATGATACCCAGATAAACATGAAGCTCCTCATTTCGGAACACACGGCCGAACTGACGCAGTATTACCAGATAGTAGCAGGAAAAATTGACGCCGAAGAGGATCATGAAAACGGTACAGACGCCCTGAATATACGGGCTGAAACTGGTCAGGCTGTCATTCTTGACACCGAATCCGCCTGTTCCGGCCGTTCCAAACGCGGTGCAGGAAGCCTCAAAGAGATTCATTCCCCCGAGAAGAAGGAATATCATATCAAGCACCGTAAGGGCAATATACAGGAGATAAAGAATTTTAGCTGTGTCGCGCATACGCGGAACAATTTTGTCGACGGTCGGACCGGGGCTTTCCGCCCGTAAGATATGAAGTGTAAAACCGCCGTTTTTTCCGCCTACCGGAACAATCGCCAGAAGGAAAACAAGAACACCCATACCGCCGAGCCAATGGCTGAAACTGCGCCAGAAAAGAATACCGCGCGAAAGGCTTTCAACTTCCGGAAGGATAGACGCACCGGTAGTGGTAAAACCGGAAACCATCTCGAAAAGCGCATCGATAAAGCGCGGGATCTGACCCGAAAGATAGAAAGGAAGACAGCCGAACAAACTCATCAGAATCCAGGCAGTACCCACGCTGACAAGACCTTCACGGGCATAAAAACCGCCCCGGGCACCTTTCGCAAAAAGGAAAAGGACTAATGAACAAAGCGCCAGAATTCCAATTACCAGCAGAAAATCAAACGCGATTTCCCGCTCCCGATCATAAAAACAAAGCAGCATAGGCGGAATCATAAAAACCGCCTCACCCAGGAGGATAAAAGCGTTTATACGCCCCATCAATCTGTAATTCATTTTGACCTCCCGGTTTTATGCAAAGATATCGTCGATGGAATAAATGACATTCCCGCTGCTTGAAACGATCACTAGTGTATCTCCCGGATAATACTTTGAACTGCCGTTGGGTATTTCAGTAACACCTTCATGGGTGATACAGACGATCAGGACATTTTTCTTCAGTTTCAGGTCTTTCAGCGCAATACCGCAGTTCGGGGTCGACTGATCTGCATGGAACTCGATCGCCTCAACCTTCCCGTCTGCAATCAGATGGACAGCAACTGCAGCTCCGGTTTTGTTCCGCAGAGCACGGACATACTGAACTATCGTATTGCAGCAAAGATTTTTCGGTGAGATGACACTGCCGAGAGGGAGACTGTCGACGATTTTCGTATTTTCATACCTGCCCAGTTTTGTAATCACCTGCGGCACGCCGCACTGATTTCCGTAAATCGAAAGGATCATATTCAGTTCATCAAGACCGGTCAGGGTGACAAAAGCATCACAGGACAGAATCCCTTCACTTTCAAGCAGATCAAGGCTGCTTGCGTCTCCGTGAACAACATCCGCCTGGGGAAGCAATTCCGCAATTTCAACGCACCGGCTGTAATTCCGCTCAATCAGTTTGACGGATATTCCGCTTTTAAGCAGGTATTCTGCGAGATAGTAGGCTATTCTGCTCCCGCCTGCAAGCATAACGCGCTTGACTTTATGTGTAATGATATCAAGATTCTTTAAAAGCAGAGAAAGCGTTTCGGAAGGCGCTGTAACGAAAATACGGTCACCTGCACGAAGAATGAAATTGCCGTCCGGGGTAATCGCTTCTCCATCGCGTATGACCGTACAGACCAGTACGCTGCAGCGGATAATCCGGTTGAGTTCATGCAGTGCCGCTCCGGCCAGTTTGCTTTCCGGAGTAATCCGCAGTTCCACGATTTCGACACGGCCTTTTGCAAAAGTCTCCCGTTTAAGGAATCCCGGATACCGGAGAAGACGTCCGATTTCCATCGCAGCCTGCCGCTCAGGATTGACAGAGAGCGACAGCGCAAGAGCGTCCCTCATCATGTAAGCCTGCTGAGTGTATTCCGGATTCCGTATTCTGGCAATTGTATGGATTGTGGGGTTGACCGAATGAGCAGTCAGACAGCACAGAAGATTGCCTTCATCGGAATTCGTTACAGCGATCAGCAGCTCCGCTTCCTCAGCCTCGGCACGCTTGAGCGTCTCCATAGTGGAACAGTTTCCGAGAACTGTCATTACATCATAGCGCTGTGCGCTTGATTCAAGCACTTCAGAATCAGTATCCACCAGCGTAATATCATAGCCTTCAGAAGTCAGCTGACGCGCCAGAGTATCGCCGACTTTTCCGTCACCAGCGATAATGATTTTCATAGTCTCACGCCCTTTTTTTGTATACATGAATCGGATTATCCGTCTTCAGACATGTCTTTTCTTTTATGTAAATTCAGAAATGATTATATCACGCTTTTTCCGAAAATACAAGGTACGCCATCGGAGAAATAACAATTCCCGAAACACAGAAAACAAGGCATGCCGTTTCACAGGAACATATGAGAAGTCAAGACCACCCCTAAGAGGGGTGGCTTGACAAGCGGCCTAGAAGGCCGAATAACAGCCAGCGCCTAAACGACGCTGGCTTTCA
>ONSY01000078.1 GCA_900320605.1 uncultured Eubacteriales bacterium
AGTATGACTGCATCATGGTCTACAATGCTTTTCCGCATTTTGACGATCCCTGTCTGCTGATCCGCACGCTCGCCGGAATGCTGAAAGAGGGCGGGACGCTGAGCATCGCGCACGGAATGAGCCGGGAGAAGATCATCGAGCACCACGCAGGCGCTGCGCACGTTTCCAAGATCCTGCCGGAGATCAGCGAGCTGAGAAAGATGATGGAGGAGGAGCTGGAGGTCATCGTATCGGTCTCGGATGACAGAATGTATCAGATCGTAGGAAGAAAATGCCGGTAGCATCCGGCTTTTTGTTTGTGCTGTCCGGATATAAAAAAACCGCTGAAAACAGCGGAAAATAAAAAAGTGGCGGTGCATACGGGAATCGAACCCGTGGTCTCCTCCGTGACAGGGAGGCATGTTAACCGCTACACCAATGCACCACTAGCAGAAATAATAGTATCAATTTGTATTTTAACTGTCAAGTGCGTTATACATGTTTTTCCCGGAAAAGATGATATGATGAATGCATAGCAAGGAGACTAGAAGATGAACCTTTTGGAAAAAACATTCACCCTCAGTGACGGAAAAGTCATTCCGGTCATCGGCCTCGGGACCTGGCAGGTACCGAACGAAGTTGCCTATCAGTCTGTGAAGGAAGCACTGGAAGTCGGTTATACCCACATCGATACCGCTCAGTTCTATCAGAACGAGGAAGGCGTCGGCAGAGCCATCAAGGATTCCGGCATCGCCCGCGAGAACCTTTTCGTAACATCCAAGATCGCTTCCCCGATCAAGAACTACAAAGACGCCAAGGAATCGATCGAGGAATCCCTCCGCAAGCTCGATATGCCGTATATCGATCTGATGCTGATCCACTGGCCGCGTCCGATGGTCAACGGCAAGATGGACGATTCCCACAACTACAACGAGGAAAACGTCGAAGTTTACCGCGCGATGGAAGAAGCCTACAAAGAAGGCAAGCTTAAGAGCATCGGTGTTTCCAACTTCTCCGTTGACGATCTCAAGAACATCCTTGAGAACTGCGAAGTCAAGCCGGTCGTCAACCAGATCGAGCTGCACATCGGTCATCTTCTGACAGATACGCTTGCATTCTGCAAGGAAAACGATATCGCGATCGAGGCATATTCTCCGATCGCCACCGGCAAGCTGATCATTCACGAAGGCGTGAAGAAGATCGCCGAGAGACTCAACGTCTCCGTTCCGGAACTGTCCCTGGCATACGCGCTGACCAAATGCGCCGTCGTTCTGCCGAAGACCGTTCACCAGAAATACATGATCGCCAATACCCAGATCAACGTCGAGATGACCGACGAACTCGTCGCTGAACTTGAGGCGCTTGGCCCGATCAGCCGCAAGTAAAATCCGGAAAAACAGACATGGTCCCGCTTAGGGACCATGTTTTTTGTTCTGTTCGGATAAAAAGAAAACCCTTTCGGTGAAAGGGTCAATGGTACGATGGAGCAGATGAGCGGAATTGAACCGCCGTGTCCACCTTGGCAAGGTGGCGTTCTACCATTGAACTACATCTGCATTAACTGGCGAAGAAGGAGGGATTTGAACCCTCGCGCCGGAAACCCGACCTAAGGCCTTAGCAGGGCCTCCTCTTCGACCTCTTGAGTACTTCTTCGTGTCGAACAACGCTTCCGATATCAGCGCTTTTAAATATTAGCACGGAAGTTTTCTTTTGACAAGTGTTTTATGATATTATTTTTGTATGTCAGGAATTGCCGCTTTCGAGAAGGTCTCCTTCGGACAGTTTGTACAGGACACACGGAAACGTATCGGCGATCTGCCGGAAGGTGAGATCCGTGAAGCGTATGAAAAGATCGTGCTTCCGCACCGCGCCAGCCGGGCATCCGCAGGCTATGATTTCGTTACGCCTTACGAAATTACGATAAATCCGCAAAAAATGGTTGTCATTCCGTCGGGAATTCGTGTTAGAATAGATTACGGATTTGTTCTGGAGCTTTATCCGCGGTCCTCACTGGGGATCAAACGTTCCCTTGCCCTGGCCAATACGGTCGGGATCATCGATGCGGATTACTACGAAGCGGACAATGAAGGACATATCCTGATAGCCTTGAGAAATCTGGGGAGCGAGACCGTCGTTCTGCAAAAAGGAGAACGTATCGTTCAGGGCATCTTCAAATCCTACTATCTTGCGGAAGAAGAGGAAGTCACAGGTCAAAGGACCGGCGGACTCGGAAGCAGTGGGAAGTAATGCGCCCATAGCTTAATGGATAAAGTATTTGATTCCGATTCAAAAGACTGTAGGTTCGATTCCTACTGGGCGCGCCATATTAATGCAGACTTGTGTGAGAGGTTGAAACAACCATCTTGGAAAGGTGGCATACGCCAAAAGCGTATCACAGGTTCGAATCCTGTAGTCTGCGCCATTAAAAACACAGCAGCCCATGGCTGCTTTTTTCTTAAATAAGGAGGTGCTGACATGCTGGGTCTGGCAAAGGAAAGCGCAGACAAGATCATGATCCTCGCGACGATCCTCGTCGTGATGGCGGAGCTTCTGATCACTTTCCTGAACAACTTCAGCGGCCGGACCGCCAGGATCCGCCGCTATCTGGCGGACGGCGGGGTCGGAAGGGCAGAACTCGTCAAACACGAGAACGGCAAAGCCCTTTACCGTCATAAATATCAGGAGCAGGAATATGAGTTCGAGATGGAACGCGC
>ONSY01000186.1 GCA_900320605.1 uncultured Eubacteriales bacterium
AGAGAAAGGAATAGTCGGAAATCGAGAGTACGACTTGTAATAGGTTTTTCCGGATGTTAGAATAGATATTGCATAGAACTATTTCCCGTCCTGAATGGCTGAAAGAAGTGCGTCAGTCTCATTCTTGCGGAGTGTTCTCGCTTCGAGCCGGTCATAAAGACGCAGGAAACGGTTTGTTTCAAGCCCGTGAGCCCTATAATCGAGGAAAAGCTCGGCACAGGCTCTGCTGTCACTTCCGGCTTTATGATGATCAAGCGGAATATCCCGGTAGATGCAGAGCGTATCAAGACGATGATTTGCTAATTCCGGATAACAGCGCCGTCCCATCTGAACCGTACAGCAGTAGGGGAGATACCTCGGCGCATCAAGTCCGTAGTCACGCAGGCAGCGCGAGAGCACCGAAAGATCGAAAGGAGCGTTATGTGCAATCAGTATTGAATGCGTGAAGAAGGATTTTATCTGTTCCCAAAGCTCCGGGAAAACAGGCGAAGCTTCTGCCATACGCGGAGCGATCCCGGTCAGCATGATATTGAAACGGTCAAATGCTTCTTCCGGATTGACGAGTGTGGACATTTCTTCTATGATGAATCCGCCTTCAATCCGCGCAATACCGATTGCGCTCATGCGGTCATTTCGGGAATTCGGAGTCTCAACGTCGAACGCGAGATACGGAAAATCTTCGAACAGGTTATATAATTCCATTTTTCCACCTCCCGCCTTTACCAAAGTTTAACATTTTTCAGGAAGGAGTTCAAGACTATGGAACAACAGATTTCGATGTTTGAACGCGAAGTGCCGCAGCCTTTGGCTGCCAGGCTGCGTCCTGAGACAATAGATGAGATTGTCGGTCAGCAGCATCTGCTCGGCAGGGGGAAGGTGCTTCGGAGAATCATCGAGCAGGATATGGTTTCATCCATGATCTTCTGGGGACCGCCCGGAGTCGGCAAAACAACTCTTGCGAATGTTATTGCAAATCAGACAAAATCGAAATTCATCAATTTTTCAGCCGTGACAAGCGGAATCAAGGAAATCCGGGCGGTCATGCAGCAGGCGGAGGATAACCGCCGTTTCGGCGAAAAAACGATTGTTTTTGTTGATGAGATTCATCGATTCAATAAAGCTCAGCAGGACGCCTTTCTCCCGTTTGTGGAAAAAGGGAGCATTATTCTGATCGGAGCCACTACGGAAAACCCGTCGTTCGAGGTGAACGGCGCTCTCCTTTCACGCTGTAAGGTCTTCGTTCTGAGAGCGCTCTCCGAAGAGGAAATCACGTCATTGCTCAGACGCGCCCTGAAAAGTGAGAAAGGTTTCGGAGAAGAAAAAATAGAGATCAGTGAAGACGTCCTTCGGCTGATTGCGAATTTTGCCAACGGTGATGCGCGAACGGCTCTGTCAACGCTGGAGATGGCAGTGTTAAACGGTGAATATGAAGACGGGAGCACAAAGGTGTCAAAAGAGACCGTTGAGGAATGCACATCCCGAAAATCATTGCTCTATGATAAGAACGGAGAGGAACACTACAATCTTATTTCCGCGCTGCATAAGTCGATGCGCAATTCCGATCCGGACGCCGCTGTATACTGGCTCGCCAGAATGCTCGAAGCGGGAGAGGATCCTCTCTATATCGCAAGACGTGTTACACGTTTTGCCAGTGAAGATGTCGGTCTGGCGGATCCGCGTGCCCTGGAGCTCGCTGTTGCCGCTTATCAGGCCTGTCATCTGATCGGAATGCCCGAATGTTCTGTCCACCTGACTCAGGCAGTAGTTTATCTTTCTCTGGCGCCGAAATCGAACGCTCTGTATATGGCTTATGAAACGGCAAAGAAGGACGCGATCGAGCAGCTGTCCGAACCGGTTCCCCTGCATATCCGAAACGCCGTGACGAGTCTGATGGGAGAACTTGGCTACGGAAAAGGCTATCAGTATGCTCACGATACCGATGAGAAGCTGACGGATATGCGCTGTCTCCCGGATTCGCTTCAGGGCAGGGAATACTACAAACCGACAAATCAGGGACTTGAAGGGCGATTTGCCGATCGGCTCGAGAGTATCAAGAAATGGAAGAAGGAACACTCTGGAAACTGAAGAATGGTAACGAAGATGTTTCCTGAGAACGACTGCTGAAAAAGATCGTTAGCGGGAACTAAAAACAATAATAATCCAGAAAACCGACCAACGAAGGAGGACACTACAATGGAAAACTGCAAAGCATGTTCCAATTCGCATCCCTGCCCCTGTGTAAACGTCAAATGTGAGAATCACGGACGCTGCTGCGACTGTCTCGCGAATCATCTTTCCCACGGCGGCCTTCCGGCCTGTGCAAGGGCCGTAATGGAGAAGAAAACCGAGCCGGAAAAATAACA
>ONSY01000210.1 GCA_900320605.1 uncultured Eubacteriales bacterium
CCTTCAAACTTCGGCCATCTGGATCAGCAGGCCGGAACCAGATGGGTAAAGGAAAACATCGCGGCATTCGGCGGAGATCCTGAGAATATCACTATCGGTGGTCAGTCCGCGGGCGGCGGCAGCGTTGTTGCTCAGCTTACCTCTCCCCAGAATGAAGGCCTCTTCCAGAAAGCGGTCATTATGAGCGGCATGGGCGCTGATGTTTACAAAACCCGTTCGTTCTTCCTCAAAACCTATGAGGAATCCCTGCAGCAGGGCGTTGAGTTCTTTAAATATCTCGGAGTGGAAACACTTGAGGAAGCAAGAAAAATCGATGCTGTTACCCTGCGTGATAAATGCGAGGCGTTTAATGGCCGATGGGGCACCACGGTTGACGGACAGTTCCTCGATGCACCTTCCGCAGAGAAGCTCGCAACCGGAAAACGTCTCCCGATTCCGCTTCTGATCGGCTGCACCGTCGGAGAAACCCGTACCCCGATTCAGGCTCAGAGCATGGACGATTTCAAGGCACTTGCGGAAAAGGCTTTCGGAGCTGATGCGCCTGAGTTCCTTTCTCTCATTGGGGACGATGTCGAAACAGCATCACAGCGCACCCGAATCAACGGAGCCGAGATCGGCGTACGTGCCATCAAGGAATTTGATAAAGCCAGAGGCGCAGAAACCCCGATCTATTTCTACAAGTTTAATCCCGAGATGCCCGGATGGGATAATCCCGGCACCTTCCATTCCAGTGACCTGTGGTTCTATTTCGAGAACCTCGCAAAATGCTGGCGTCCGTTCGTCGGAAAGCATTATGATCTGGCAAGAATCATGTGCAACTGCTGGGCTAACTTCTTTAAGACCGGTGATCCGAACGGTCTCGATGCCGATGGCACACCGATGCCTGTGTGGAAGCCATTCTCGCTGGAGGAAGAAAACTATATGTACTGGGGAGACACTGCAACACCGATGGTCGAAAAGGACAACGGACTGCGAGCGTTCCTTACCAAAGAGTACATGAAAGAGTTCTGATAACACTGATCCTTTTTCCGGAGTACATGGAAGCATGATTACCCGGAACAGATTGCCGTTACGCTCTAATCAAGTTCATATTATTTGGAAGCCTTCTGTTTTCAGAGGGCTTCCTGTTTTTTGACCGGCTTTTGACAAAAGACACAGAAATAGCAGAAAAATATTATGGCAGAAAATAATATAAAAGATATTTACAAGCGGAACAGAATATGTAATAATGAAATAAAAGGAACGGCGTAATAGCCGCGCCGTAGAGAGGAGAAAACAAGGATGCTGAAAAGAATCATTGCCATTATTCTGGCGGTTCTGATGATCGCGGCGATTATGGTTGGATGCTCGACGACCCACGAATGTTCGATTTGCGGCGAGGTGAAATCCTGCACCAAGAAGACGATTCTCGGTCAGGAAATCTACATCTGCGATGATTGCGCGAAAGGAATCAACAGTATTTTCGGTTAGTCCGGAAAAGACAAAAAAGAGAGGCGAAACGCGAAGCGTTCGCCTCTCTTCTGGTATATGGTCTTATGGTTCAAAAGGAAAACTTTCCATCAGTTCGAGCTTGAAGAGGTTCTGTTTGTGCAGTCGGTCTATTTTCGCTTTCTTCTCTGCAGGCGGGTCGATCCCCTCCCGAATGTAGCGGTCAAGTTCCTCATAGGTAAAGCCGAGATTGTCCTCGTCTGTTTTTCCGGATAGTCCGTCTATCGGAGGCTTTTCAATCAGTGCCTCAGGCAAACCGAGAAAACGGCCGATTTCCTTCACTTCACGGACAGTAAAATTGGAAAGCGGGCTGAAATCACCGACACTGTCGCCGTAACGGGTGGAATAGCCGACATAATCTTCTGATTTGTTGCAGGTATTGACCACCCGGCCGTTTTTTGATTGTGCTACAGCATAGAGTGTTGCCATGCGGATCCGCGGAGGAAGATTAATCCGGGTGTTTCTTGAAATATCAAGTTTCGGATCAAGTTCTCCCAAAAGGCAATCAACTGCCGGGCCGATGTTTACGGTGATCCGTTCTATACCGAGATGATCACAGAGCAGAACAGAGTAATCAATATCACTCTGGATGCCCTGAGGCATCATAACACCGAAGACACGTTCCTTCCCAAGCGCTCTGACGCAGATTGCGGCGGCGACAGAACTGTCTTTCCCGCCGGAAATACCGACAATTGCGCTGCATCCGGGTCCGTTGCGTTCAAACCAGTTCTGAACCCATTTGACGCAGTCAAGCGCCGACTTTTCTGCATTGAAGGAATAGAGGCGTTTTTTGTCGCTGTTATTATCCATGAAATATCTCCTTCTGTGCGTTCTGATGAGACGTTTTCATCTTATCGTGATATTTGCTGATTCATAAGCTTTTTCGAAAAAAGAGCCTGCGGTTTCGCAGGCTCTTTTTGATTCGGGAAAGATTTACGCTTCGGGAGCGTACAGATCTTTGAGCCGGAGGAGATGAGCGTATCTCGCAACCGAGTTTTCTTCCGCCTTGGCGAAGAGAACTTCTGCACGTGCGGGGAAGGAAGTGGTCAGAGCGGAATAACGGGCCTCACCCATGATGAAATCTCTGTAGCTGGTGCTTGCCGGCTTGGAATCGAGCGAGAACGGATTCTTGCCTTCCGCCTTGAGAGCCGGATTGTAACGGAACATATTCCAGTATCCGCAGTCAACAGCTTTCTTCATTTCATTCTGGCAGTTGGTCATGCCGCCTTTGATGCTGTGCATCTCGCAGGGAGCATAGCCGATGATCAGTGAAGGTCCATGATACGCTTCAGCTTCGGAGATCGCCTTGATGGTCTGATTCATGTCAGCACCCATTGCAATCTGTGCTACGTACACATAGCCATAAGACATAGCAATTTCAGCGAGGCTCTTCTTTGCGATTGATTTGCCGGCCGCTGCAAACTGGGCGACCTGACCGATCTGGGAAGCTTTCGAAGCCTGTCCGCCGGTATTGGAGTAAACCTCCGTATCGAAGACCATTACGTTGATATCGTTTCCGGAAGCAAGAACATGATCAAGGCCGCCGAAGCCGATATCATAAGCCCAGCCGTCACCGCCGAAGATCCAAACGGATTTCTTGGAGAGGTATTCTTTTTCAGCAAGGATTTCACGCGCGAGCGTGCAGGCTTCACACTTGCAGCCCGGAACGACGGCTTCTTCCATCGCGGCGACGAACGCCTTGGTGGCCTTGCCGTTCTCTTTGCCGTCTTCCATGGTATCAAGCCATTTCTGAGCAGCTTCCTTCAGTGCAGCATCGGTATATTCTACCGCGATCAGAGCCTCAACCTTGGCAGCAAGACGGCTGCGGATCGCATTCTGTCCGAGGAGCATGCCGAGGCCGTGTTCTGCGTTGTCTTCAAAGAGGGAGTTGGCCCATGCAGGTCCATGGCCTTCTTTGTTGACGGTATAAGGCGAAGTAGCAGCCGGACCGCCCCAGATGGAGGAACAACCGGTTGCGTTGGAGATGTACATTCTGTCACCGAAGAGCTGGGTTACGAGGCGTGCATAAGCTGTTTCAGCGCAACCCGCGCAGGATCCCGAGAACTCGAGGTAAGGTTTCTTGTACTGGCTTCCGATTACCGTCTCATTGCAGAGTTCTTCTTTTTCACTGACGTTCTCTACGCAGTAATCAAATACGGGCTGCTGATCTTCCTGGCTTTCGCGGGAAACCATCTTGAGGGAGGCAGTCGGGCAAACACCGACGCAGACGCCGCATCCCATGCAGTCCATCGGAGAAATTGCAAGAGTGAACGTGTAGTTCGTTCTGACAACGGGCTTCGGAGCCGTTTTCATGTTTTCAGGTGCACCGGCAAGTTCGTCTTCGTTGAGAGCGAAGGGACGGATCGTCGCGTGCGGGCAGACATATGAGCAGCGGTTGCACTTTGCGCATTTTTCAGGATTCCATTCCGGAACCATGACGGCGACGCCGCGTTTTTCATAAGCGGAAGCGCCCTGCTCGAAAGTACCGTCGGCATGATCAACAAATGCGGATACCGGCAGTGTATTGCCGTTCATCAGGTCGATCGGCTTAAGAATGGTATCAACCATCTTGACGAGTTTCTCAGGACCGTTTTCGGTAACGGAAACAGGCTGATCCTCTGCGGTTGCCCAGTCGGCCGGAACATCGATCTTGACGAGCGCTTCAGCACCGGCGTCGATCGCTTTCCAGTTCATTTCAACGATGTCTCTGCCCTTTCTGAGGTAGGACTGCTCCGCCTTTTCCTTCATGTGCTGAATTGCTTCGTCGGAAGGCATAACTTTCGCGAGTGCGAAGAACGCGGACTGAAGGGTCGTATTGGTGCGCTTGCCCATGCCGATCTTTGCGGCGAGGTCAATTGCGTTGATGGTATAAAGCTGGATGTTATTGTTGGCGATATAACGCTTTGCTTCCGCGGGCATATGATGATTGAGTTCATCCATATCCCACTGGCAGTTGATGAGGAAAACACCGCCGGGTTTGACGTCGTTGACCATCTTGAAGCCCTTCGTTACATAGGAGGGGTTGTGGCAGGCAACGAAATCGGCCTTATTGATATAATAAGGGCTCTTGATCGGCTTGTCGCCGAAACGGATATGGGAAATGGTTACGCCGCCGGTCTTTTTTGAGTCATACTGGAAGTATGCCTGAACATATTTGTCAGTATAATCGCCGATGATCTTGATGGAGTTCTTGTTGGCACCAACAGTACCGTCGCCGCCGAGACCCCAGAACTTGCATTCGATTGTACCCTGAGCAGCCGTGTCCGGAGCAGGTTTCTCTTCAAGAGAGAGACAGGTCACATCGTCTGTGATGCCGATTGTGAACTGCGGCTTCGGAGCGTCCTTCTTGAGTTCGTCGTATACAGCGAAAACGCTTGACGGAGGAGTATCCTTGGAACCGAGGCCGTAACGGCCGCCGATTACCTTGATATTTCTGCCGACGGTAGCAAGTGCAGTGACAACATCAAGATAGAGCGGTTCACCGAGGGAACCGGGTTCCTTCGTTCTGTCGAGAACAGCAATTTTCTTGACTGTCTGCGGGATGGCTGCGGCAAATTTCTCAGCGGAGAAAGGACGATAGAGACGAACTTCAACAACACCGACTTTTTCACCCTGAGCGGTGAGATAGTCAATAACCTCTTCGGTTACGTCGTTGATTGAGCCCATCGCAACAATGATGCGCTCCGCATCGGGTGCGCCATAGTAATTGAAGAGCTGATAGTTCGTGCCGATTTTCGCGTTGACTTTCTGCATGTATTCTTCTACGATAGCCGGAACTGCTTCATAATACTTGTTGCAGGCTTCACGGTTCTGGAAGAAGATATCATCGTTTTCATGAGAGCCACGCATAACGGGACGCTCCGGATTGAGCGCTCTCTTGCGGAATGCTTCCACTGCGTCCATATCGACCATATCCTTGAGATCCTCATAATCCCAGGCTTCAATTTTCTGAATCTCATGGGAAGTACGGAAACCGTCAAAGAAGTTGAGGAAAGGAACACGGCTCTTGATTGCCGCGAGGTGTGCGACAGCGCCGAGATCCATAACTTCCTGAGGATTGGATTCTGCGAGCATCGCAAAACCGGTCTGGCGGCAGGCGTAAACGTCGGAATGATCGCCGAAAATGTTCAGCGCATGGGACGCGACGCAGCGAGCGGAAACATGGAAAACCGCCGGAAGAAGTTCGCCTGCAATCTTGTACATATTCGGGATCATCAGGAGAAGGCCCTGAGACGCGGTATATGTAGTGGTAAGGGCACCGGCTGCGAGAGAACCGTGAACGGTACCGGCAGCACCGGCTTCAGACTGCATTTCGACAACGTTAACGGTTGTTCCGAAAATGTTTTTGCGCCCTTGAGCAGACCACTGGTCAACGCTGTCTGCCATCGGGCTGGACGGAGTGATCGGATAAATACCGGCTACTTCTGTAAACGCATAGGAAACATGCGCAGCAGCAGTATTTCCGTCCATGGTGATCGTTTTTCTTGCCATTATACTGTTTTCCTCCTTTAAGGATTTTGGATGGAATCGTTTGGCGGTGCATCCTGCACCAACGTATATCATATCATATTCTGCGTTTTGTGTAAAGGAAAGAATCATGATTTTTTTCTGCTTTTCTAAGAAAAAATGAATTTTATGCCTGTCTTTCAACCCGCGATTTGACAGCGGGAACCTGTTCTGCTATAATATAAAATGTATAATTATATATTGAGAAAGGGGCAATCATTCCAATGCCTGACCCGGACAGTTGCAGTATCATTTTAACTCTGATTCTGCTTTGTTCACTGATTTTACGCGAGACTGCAGTTTATGCGAAGACACTGCTGCTCGAATGTTCAGAAAGCCGTCTCCGCAAGCTTTCCGAAGAAGGGAGCCGACGTGCAGCGCGCCTTCTGCGGCTTTGTGACCAAAAAGAAGAATTTGAATCCGCCGCGAATACCTTTTCCGTTCTGCTTGATCTTCTGATGGCGGCAGCCGGAGAGGCGCTTGCGATTCTGTTTTTTACGCCTGCGTTTGAAAAAGCCGGGATGAAACCGCTTGGTGCGCTGATTCTTTCTTCACTGATTGTTTGGATTGTACTTTTCCTGCTGATTCTCGTTTTCGGCAAGGTCCTCCCGAAACGCAGAGCGGCAAAAAACACGGACAAGGTAATCCTCAAAAAGACCAGATTTATCCGTTTCTATGCGGCGTTCCTGAAACCGCTCAGCTGCTTATATAACGGTGTGGTGGGCGTGTTCAAGAAAATCATTGTGACCGATGTTTCTTATGCCGATGAACAGAATGCCACCGAAGAGGAAATTCTGATGATGGTTGACGAGGGCGAAGAAAAAGGCGTTATTGAAGAGACCGCCAAGGATATGATTGAAAATATCTTTGATTTTCATGATACGACGGTCGATGAGATTATGACCCATCGGATTGACGTTGTTGCCATCGAAGATGATGCGCCGATCGAGGAAGCCGCAGAGCTGGCGATCGAAAACGGATGCTCGCGGATTCCGGTTTTTCACGAGGATATCGATCATATCGTCGGCATCCTGTACGTGAAGGACCTTCTGCGCTATATCGGCAAGAAGATCGAAGCAGATCTGAAGATAACGGATCTGATGCGCAAGCCCTACTTTATTCCGGAAAGCAAGCGCTGTGCCGAGCTGTTCGCTGAGATGACGGAAAAACACATTCAGTTTGCCGTGATTCTCGATGAATACGGAGGAACCGAAGGCATTATTACTCTTGAAGACCTGCTCGAGTCAATTGTCGGAAATATTCAGGATGAGTATGATGACGAAGAAGAGGAAATTCAGAAGATCGACGAGAATGTCTTTACCGTTGACGGCTCCGTTTCTATCGATGAGATATCCGATATGCTTCATGTGCCGTTCCCTGAGGAGGGAGAATACGATACGATCGCAGGCTTTATCGTCGACCAGCTCGGGAGAATTCCGACAGAGGATGAACACCCTTCGGTTGAATACGGTTCACTGATCCTGACTGTTGAAGAAACAGAGGATCGCCGAATCTCCCGCGTGCGCATCGAACGCAAGGAAATGCCTGAAGAGGAAAATGAAGACGACGAGTAGGAATGTAGCGAATCACGCGTATTTGGTTCCCTGAAATCAGTCTGAAACAATATTTCTGACAAGCGGGTTCCCGATAAATGTCGGGAATCCGCTTCTTTTACGCTTTAGCAAGGGAATGGACTCTGAAAGAGGACATTCAAGAACCGCCCGCTAAGCGGGTGAGATTAAAGCTTAAGCAA
>ONSY01000190.1 GCA_900320605.1 uncultured Eubacteriales bacterium
AAAAAATCAGTTTTCTCTTTCCGGGTAAAAACCTGTCGAAATCAGAAATTCGGCAATTGCCTTTTCATAGCGCTTCGGATCCTCAAGATATGACATACCGTGTCCTGCTCCGGGAAACGTAATGCGGCTGATTATTTCCGGATTTGCTTTCTCTATCGCACTGCTCATGAAAGCAGGGACAAAGCGATCGTCATCACCATGGAGAATGAGGATCGGTACTTCTGATCTTTTTACCGCCTGGGCCGCATCGGTGTTTTTAAGATTTACCCCGCCAAACAATTTTCCTGAAAGAGAGATCATGGGATACAGAAGTTTTCTCGGAAGACTCAGCCGCGAGAGGATGTCGCATATAATTGATTTTGCCGAATCATATGGACAGTCAGCAACAATCCCCCGCAGGTTTTTCGGTGTTTTACCGCCGCTTGAGAGCAGAACGGTAGACGCTCCCATCGAGATTCCATAAAAATACAGAGGGATTTGTTCGCCGTAACGGCTGTTGAGATATTCCGCCCAGGAGAGCAGATCACGCTGTTCCCGGTCTCCGAAAGTAATCGTATGCCCGGCGCTCTTTCCGTGAGCGCGCTCATCCGGCAGAAGAACATTCTGCCCGTTTCTCAGTGCCAGAAGAGCGCCTCCGGAGAAATCACGGTATGCAGTTCCGCGGTAACCGTGCATGCAGATCGCAATCGGCGCGTTTTCTCTCCGGAGATAGAGCCGGCCGTACAGCTTTGTCCCGTCATACGCTGTTATCGACACTGCTTCGAATGGCTCTGCTTCGATCCGGCACACCAACGATTCCATCTCTGCCGCGTGCCTGTCGTACTGTTCTCCCTTCAGCAGCGCATGCGGATTATTTTGACCTTTTCTCGGAGAATGGAATACAAATCGATACAGCCCGAAAAGGGTTCCGAAGAAAAGCACAACAAGGATACAGAATATAATAATCAGCCAGAACATGTTTATTTCCTCCAGAAGTTGTCTGCCTTCCTGCAGCAGTCATCAGTGCCGGCGGTTTTCGCAGTCGATATATTCGAGCAATTCCGGGAAACCGCCTTTCGGTGTGTCTGAAAGGTCAATCCCTGCTTCATGAAGCAGGCATGGTGTCAGAAGGAAGCAGTGAAGTCCGATTTTTTCGCTTGCAAGATCCTCGACAGCGTCGTTCCCGACCATCAGTGCTTCATCCGGCGAAAGGCCGCTTCTGCTCAGCACCTCACGGTAATATTCCGGGTTTGGCTTCCCGAAACCGATGTTTTCGTAAGTCGTGATCTGCTCAAAATCTGTTGGCGATAATCCTGCCCATCCGATGCGGAGGGCTGTTGCCTTCTCAGGAAAAATCGGATTTGTCGCAAGGATCAGGCGGTATCCGGATTCTTTCAGTGTTTCAATACATTCGGATGCGGCAGGATCAAATCCGCAGAACTGACGCGCCGCCTCGAAATCCACATTATAGAATTCTTCAAATACCGCCTTGTCGCGCAAAGCTCCCGTGCCGTATATTTCGACAAATTTCTGCCAGAATGCCTCTTCGTTGCTTTGCGTGCCATCGTTTCGGATCATGGCCGCGGTACCGGCCCAGATCGAGTTCACCAGTTTTTTCGGCTCATAGCCGAGGGGAGAGAGTTTTTTGATCAGGAATCTGAAATATTCGCTTGTAAACTGATCGAGATCCATCGGAAGAAGTGTGCCGTCGAGATCGAATAGAACCGCCTTGATCGCCATAGAAGATCCTCTCACACTACCGCATACAGATGCAGGAGCATTATTCTCGTAATTATTTTTTTGCTTATATCTGTTCTCAGGGAGTATTCCGGCCCTGTTTTTCGTCTTCCGGCGGACAGTTCTTTATTTTCTCATAACAGCGCGTCATCCATCCGATAATCAATCCTGAAAGAACAACCGTGAGAAGCGAATACATGATTCTGTGAAACGGGATATAGGTAAGCGAGAGCAGCAGAACCGTCAAATCTGAGAACAGATAGATCCAGTTGATCCTCAGACCTGTTCTTTTGGAAAGACTCATCGCAAGAGCGTCGTCTCCGCTTGGTGCGCCGCCGATCAGGACACAGATTCCGACGGTCACGCCGACAAATACCGCACCGCACAGTGCCGCCGCAAGCGGGTATTCCGCGATGTGCGGAAAGAGCGGCGGAGTCATCTCTATGAGATAATAGGAAAGAGAAAATCCCCCCGCGGCGATCGCCGAACGGATAAGGAACGGTTTTCCGAGCGTCCGGATTCCGAAAAGATAGCACAGTGTATTGAGTACGGCGCCGGTAATTGCCGGTGAAACACCGAACCAGTGTTCCAGAAGCAGAACCGCTCCGAGAACGCCGCCTTCCGTTACCCCGGAGAATGAATGAATCTCATAAAGACCGAAAGCGAGAACCGCGCTGGAAAGAAGCAGTGCCGCGGCTTCCCAAATCCTGATTTTCTTTTCCAAATATAACGCTCCGTTTCAGAATAGTAGACCTGGATACCGGAAAAGGTCCTGCCAGGATCCCGTTTTCCCACTGCTGTCCGGATCCTCTATATTATCCGTCAAAATAGCCGATCTGTCAAACACACTTCAGAGTGTAATTGACATTTTTCCGGAAACGTGGTATTTTTTAGAAAAAGGAATAAAGAAGGAGCTATAGAAATGATCCAGAATCTTCACGGTGATTCCGACCTCATTACCAGAGAATACTTTGATTCGATCCTGCTGGAAACGCGTCTGATCGGATCCGATCTCGCAGACACGCATGTTTCTCTATTCGGGAAAGAATTTGAAAATCCGATCACAACCGCGGCGCTTTCTCATCTGAACAGTCACCATCCGGAAGGACTTGCAGAAATGGCGCGCGGCGCAAAATCCGCAGGAAGCCTCGTCTTTATCGGAATGGGTGATCCCTCGGAGACCGCAAGAGTCGCGGAAACCGGCGCGTCGGTTATCAAAATTGTTAAGCCTTACGCCGATGAGGGCCTGATTTTCGAACGGCTCGATCAAGCCAAAAAATCCGGCTGTTTCGGTGTCGGAATGGACATCGATCATACCTTCTCGCGATTTGGCGGCTATGACAATGTCATGGGATTTCAGATGAATGCGAAGAGTGAAGCGGATCTGAAACGCTACATGGCACGAACCGGTCTGCCATTCGTCATGAAAGGCATACTTTCCGTCTCCGATGCGCTCAAATGTGCCGAACTCGGCGCACAGGGAATTGTTGTCTCTCATCATCACGGAATCATGAAATCCGCCGTACCTCCGCTCTACCTGCTTCCGAAAATCCGTGAGGCTGTGGGCGATTCACTGACAATCTTCCTCGACTGCGACGTTGAAAACGGCTTCGATGTCTTCAAGGCGCTTGCGCTCGGTGCAAATGCTGTTTCCGTCGGGCGCGCGATCATGCCGCCGCTTCGTGAAAATGCCGCACAGGGCGTCTGTGACCGGATTCTCGAGATCAACGGTGAACTTCGCGCCGCGATGGCGCGCACCGGTGCGAAATCGATTGCGGAAATCGACCCGACCGTACTTCATTTCTTCGGTGCGCCGGTTGCACCGTAACGAATCTGCAGTTCTGTGACACATAAAAATCAGCGATTAAAACACCGTTTTTTACAGCACAGGCTTTCTTTTGAAAAAAACTCCCCAAAACTTGGGGAGTTTTTTTGGATTGGGTCCAAAAACGGTGTTACAGTTTTCCCGCCAGTTTCGCGATTCCGGGACGGCGGACTTCGATAGCTCCTTTGGGGCAGAATTCCTGACAGCAGAAACATCGGATACATTTTGAACGATCGATCTTTGCTGGTTTATCAAAGACATCGATTGCCCCGGCGGGGCATACCTGTACGCACTTTTTACATTTCACGCAGGCATTTCTCAAAACGACCGGCTTCGGAGCGAGGATCGAGCGCAGGCTCTTCGTAAGAACACGGCCCAATGCCGTTTTCGGATTGTTCAGCACTTCGAGACTGCGGCGGTTTGCGATCAGTCCGTAGTCCTCAACTACAAACGGAGTGTAGTCCCCGCGGATCTCGAGTTCTTCAACTGTTTCCGGCGCAAGTCCCTGCTGTTTCATTACACGAAGGGTCGGAGCCTCTGCATCACTGATGCCGATCAGCGCAGATGCGAGCAGATCTGCGCAGTACGGGGAACGCGAGGCAATCAGTGCTCCGATCGGGCGCGGCGTCCCGGCCGTAGGGCCGTTGCCCTCCATCCCGATGACAGCATCAATCAGATTAAGCTGCGGTTTGAAATACTCGTTGAGGTCGATCAGCATCGCGGCAAACCGATCTTCTCCGGGAAAACGGAAATGATATTCCGGCTTTATGGAGCCGGGAACTGCCCCGAAGAGATTTTTTACGGCCGCCGTCATGCCCATCATCCCGTGTGTCTTTAATTTAGCGAAATTAATAATTGCATCAACATCGTCAAGCCATGCGGTATAGGTAAAAGACTTCGCTTCTTTTGCGTTTTCAAAACGGGCTTCCTTCTGACCGAAGTTTTCATTAAGCTGACCGCCATGCCGCTCTGTCTCCGTCATTCCGGTAGCGCGATAAACGATCCGCAGTGCGGCGGCGTTATAGGTTCCGCCCGGGCTGTCACCGACAACCGGTGTCGCGCCTTTTTCCCGGATCAGATCACAAAGGGCACCGACAAGCTCAAAATGCGTTGTCGCGGCGCGGTCCGGTTTTAAAGCGGCAATCAGGTTTACTTTGATTCCGATTTTCATTCCCGGTCTGACAAAATCAAGGCCGTCGACCGCATCGATTACGTTTCTCAGCGCACTGGCGCAGACTTCCGGCTGATAGCTCCTGCATCCGGTAATTGCGACCGGTTCAAACATCTTTCATCGCTCCCTTTTTACGGTTCGTTCGAAGGATTTTTTTCGTCATAGTTGGTTTTCTGGAAACAGGCAATCTTCTCTGCTCCGCTTTCTTAACGGCATTGCCTCTCTATCATTTTGAACACTTCCGGAAGTGTTTCGATCAGATCATTCGGCAGCATCGCCGTCTGCGAGTATTTTTCAGCACACAGATCTCCGGCGTATCCATGAAGATACGCTCCGAGCGCCGCTGCATAGAAAGGTTCTGTCCCCTGTGCCAGAAATGCGCCGATCATTCCCGCCAGAGCATCTCCGCTTCCCCCTTTTGCCATTCCCGGGTTTCCGGTCGGATTGAGATAAAAGGCACCTTCCGGCGAAGCGATAACCGTACCGGTGCCCTTCAAAACGCAAATCGCGTTGAATGTCCGCGCGATTTGTGCCGCCGCGGCACGCCGGTCTGTCTGAATCTGCGTGACATCCGTTGCGAGCAGGCGCGCAGCTTCCTTCGGATGAGGAGTAAGAACCACCGGAGTTTTCCGATCTATCAGTATATCTGTGTGACTGGCGATCAGATTTATTCCATCAGCGTCAATCACCACCGGACCGGCTGCGTTTTTCAGCGCTGCGGAAAGCGCGGAAAGTGCCGTCGGGCTTTGAGAGAGACCGCAGCCGACCAGCACTGCACTCGCTCGTTCTGCCCCCTGCGCAACCGGTATCGTATTTTCATTTCCGTAAAGGCAGAAAACCGCCTCCGGCAGCACCGGCGCCAAAACAGGATACATTTCTTTCTCAGAAGCAAGTTCCAGGAGTCCGACGCCGCATCGCTGTGCGGCTTTCGCTGCCATCATCGCGGCTCCGGCCATCCCGAAACTGCCCGCAAGTGCAAAAAGACGTCCGTAGGTTCCTTTATGGCTTTCGGGAACGCGCTGTTTCCAGTTCGCAATAACCGTGTTCAGGTCAAGCACTTCGTATCCGTCGAAATCATGGATATCCTCCGGACTGATCCCAACCGGTACGATAACGCATTCACCGCAATACCCGCGTGATTTCGGGAGAATATGCACCGGTTTTTTCGCTGTAAAAACAGCTGTTATATCTGCTTTGAAAACATCGCAGGCCGATGACCCGCTGTCACAGGCAAGACCGCTCGGCAGATCAAGAGCCAGCTTTTTCGCCGGACTTTCGTTCATTTTCCGAAACAGAATGCGCAGATTTTCAGGAAACTCACCGTGAAACCCGAAGCCGAAGACAGCGTCTATGAGACAGTCCGCATTTAAAATCGTTTCACCAGCCTCATCGGGTCTTTCAGAAAAATCGATCACCGGAATACGCGGATCCATCCGTTCGTACGCAGCTTTGGCAAGCGGAGTTCTCGGTTTGCCGCAGGCAAGTACGACGCAGACATCCGCTGTGTTTTCCCTGAGTTTACCGGCACACACGAAACCGTCTCCGCCGTTGTTACCGCTGCCGCAGACAACCACCGCTTTTCTGTTCTGAAGGGAGAACCGCTCCTTCAGCAGCTGCGCGGCGCCTGTGCCCGCAAGTCTCATCATTTCATCGAAAGTTGTCTTTCCCTCTGCCGCAGTTTTGTTTTCGAGCGCCTGTATCCCTGCTTTCGTCAGAATTCTCATGGTTTCCTCCCGGTATCAGTTAATGTACTGTTACATGGCCTGTTGTTCAAAAAACGCCCTGCCATGGAATTAGCAGAGCGTTTTCGTATGTTTTTTATCTTCCGAAAGCCTCCACCCGCACCTGGCGCGGAAGGAACTCCCGAATCGCATCAAGTACACGCTCATTGGGATCGAAAAACAGAAGGAACATTCCTCCTCCCTTTTTTTCAGCAAGGATATACCAGGAGTTTTCGGTAACTCCGTTCTCGTTGATCCCGGCACGGAAGATATCACCGACACTCCGGCCGTTCAGAGACGCATAATTGCTTTCGGTCAGCTTTCCCATCTCGGAGGTATTCTTCACGTCAAAGGAAACGACCCGTTTTCTGCGTGAACGGTCAATGATTTTATCGACGGTCAGATCCCCGTTGGTAAAACTGTATTCGAACTCCAGATTACGGAAACGGATCAGCTTATATGCGCCGAAAAGCACACCGCTCGTGACCAGAATAAACAGCATTCCGAGAATATTGATGAAAATGACGCACGCAAGGACAAGAATAATCCCGAGAATAACGATGCCGGCCATGATAAGAAAGTCTTTTGCGTTGAGTTTCCGCTTGATCATCTGCTCGATAAAGGTATCCAAAAAGACCACCTCATTTTCTAAATTTTCATTTTTTTATATTGCAGCATGAAATCCGCCGACTGGCTTGATCCGTCTGCTGTTTTTTTCACCGGAATCGTCTACATTGTTTCCGGAGCGGTGATCTTGAACATTCTCAGAACATTACCGATCACGGTTCTCGCCGCGATGCAGAGCGCGAGGCGCGCGTGCATCAGGCCGTCCTCCTCGCCTTTGACGCGGCAGGCGTTATAGAACTTATGGAAGAGCGTTGCGAGATTGATGACATAGCGCGTAATGCGGGCAGGATCGTAATCCTGCGCAGCGGCGATGATCTCGCCGGTAAAAGCAGCGAGATGTCTCAGCAGTTCGGTCTCCTCGGTTGCGGTCAGTTTCGCGAGTTCCTCGTCCGTACACTCGCGGTATTCGATTCCGTCCCGCGCAAGGGCTTTCAGAATGCTGCAGATACGCGCATTGGCATACTGGACATAATAGACCGGATTCTGCGCGTCCTGCTGCACGGCAAGACCGAGGTCGAAATCCATCGGAACGCTCGCTTCACGCAGGTTGAAAAGGAACCGCGCCGCGTCCACGGGGACCTCATCGAGCAGGTCGGCAAGCTGGATCGCCTTACCCGTTCTTTTGCTCATTTTCTCGGGAACACCGTCGCGCATCAGACGGACAAGCTGCATCAGGACAACATCAAGGCCTTCCGGATCATACCCGACTGCAGAAAGCGCGCCTTTCATGCGGGCCACGTGCCCGTGGTGATCCGCGCCCCAGACGTTGATGCATTTTGTAAACCCGCGCAGGAATTTATTGCGGTGATAGGCGATATCCGCGGCGAAGTACGTCGGATTGCCATTCTGGCGTACAAGCACCTCGTCCTTTTCGGCGCCGAAACGCATCGCGTTATACCACAGTGCGCCGTCTTTTTCGTAGGTATATCCTTTGTTCCTGAGGATATCGATTGTTTCCTGAAGTTCTCCGTCGTTATGAAGCGTACTTTCGAGGAACCAGCAGTCATAATGAATCCGGTATTTTTCCATATCCCGCTTCATCTTCTCAATATTGAGCGGAAGAGCAAAGGCGACAAGCGCCGCGCGACGCTCCTCTTCGGATTTTTCCAGATATGCGCGGCCGTATTTTTCGGCAAACTGCTCGGCACGTTCGGTGATATCAGCCCCGTGATAGCTGTCCTCCGGAAGTTCGGGAGCGTTCTCCCCCTCAAAAAGCTGACGGTATCGAATATCAAGCGAGAGGGCGAATTTGTCAATCTGATTTCCCGCATCATTCACATAGAACTCACGCCAGACATCGTATCCGGCGGCATCGAGAACCGCCGCGAGACAATCTCCCAGCGCGCCTCCGCGCGCATTGCCCATATGCATCGGTCCGGTCGGATTGGCGGAAACAAATTCCACCATATACTTTTTACCTTCACCGAAATCACTGCGTCCGTAATTTTCGCCGAGAGCCAGAACATCTCTCAGAATGTCGCTGTAAAACTTCCTCGAAAGGAAGAAATTCATAAACCCGGGGCCGGCGATCTCCGCTTTTTCGAAATAGGTTCCGGACAGATCCAGATTCTCGAGAAGAATCTCCGCGATTCTGCGGGGAGCCATACGGAACACGCGCGCGCACGCCATTGCCGCGTTGCATGCATAATCGCCATGAGCCCGATCCGCAGGCGTTTCCACATTGATCTCCGGGAGATCACCCGCGGCGGTAAGTTCTCCCTTCTCAATCGCTTTCGAAAGTGCGGCTTTAACCGCCTGACGCAGCGAATTCTCCGTATTGAGTACGATTTTAGACATCTCGTTTTGCCTCCCTGACGGTGATTGATAATTCGTTTTTACTCGTGAATCCGGAATTGATATCGAGTGTGTAGCGGATTTTCAGGTCTCCTCCGCGTTTTCCGAGAGTCGAGGTGATCTCATCGGTAAATACGCCGAGCATCAGATTGCCGAATCCGGTATCATATTCACCGTAATTGCGCGTTCCCTCTTCCAGAATCAGCCTTGTCGAATCCCCGGTATGCATCATTTCAACGCGGTTCGGCTCGATCTTCAAAACGGATGTTACAACCGGCCCGCCGCCCTCACCGTATTCTCTGTAGGCGATGACCTGTCTTCCGTTCTCACTTCGGTAGGAGCCGTACGTTGTCAGGTTGATCTCACCGAGATCCCCGTCATACTCCTGTTTGCCGGAAATCGAAATCAAATAGTTTTCAAGCATTATGTTTCTCCAAATATCAGAAGTCATCGATGGCGACCCATTCAACCGGGCCATCCACCGGCGCGCCGAGACAGGCGCGCGCATTTTCGCGGAAGCTGTCCACACTGTCACTGACATAATACCGCGCCTCGCCTTCCCCCTCTTCGCACAGAAGAGAACGTTCCCGCAGAACGCGGGCGCAGAAGCGGGCTGCTTCCCGGCCGCTGTTGATCAGCGTGACGCCCTGACCCATAAAGTCGCCGATCGCCTCCGCCAGCAGCGGATAATGCGTACAGCCGAGGATCAGAGTATCAATCTTCATTTCGCGGATTCCGGAAAGATATTCTTTCAATGTCTCAGCGACAAGCGGATCCTCTTTCTTCGTATGCCGGTTTTCGACAAGCGGGACAAACAGCGGACAGGCCTTCGAAAAGATTTCAGCTTCCGGGCGGAAAGTCTTCAGCAGGCGTTCATAGGCGCCGCTTCGAATCGTCGCCGGAGTGCCGATTACACCGATCCGGCCGTTTCTTGTCTCCCGGATCGCTGCCGCGGCAGTCGGCTTTAAAACGCCGGAATAAAGCACGCCGCAGTGCTCGCCGATCTCCCCGGCCGCAGAGCTGACCGTACCGCACGCAGCAAGAATCATCTTTACATTCTTTGTTTTCAGAAAATCGATATCCTGCTGGGTATATTTTTTCAGAATCTCCGGACTTTTCGTTCCGTAGGGCACACGGCCGGTATCGCCGAAATAGACGATTTTCTCACGCGGAAGGACCTTCTGAAGTTCTACCACGGCGGTCAGCCCGCCCATTCCGGAATCGAAAACTCCGATTGGTCGGTTATCCATATACACTCCCTGTCTTATTCTTCCTCGAATGCGTAATCAATCAGCTCGCTGACAAGCTCCTCACCGCTCTTGCCGCATGCCTCCCAGAGTTTCGGATACATACTGATACTCGTAAAGCCGGGCAGGGTGTTGATTTCGTTCAGAATCACTTCGCCGTTTTCCTTAACGAAGAAATCCACCCGTGACAGGCCCCTGCAGCCGAGATGCCAGTAAGCGCGGCAGGCGATTGCACGGATCTCCTCGATTTTTTCCTCTGAAAGACGGGCAGGTATGTAGAGTTGGGAAGTTCCGCTGACGTATTTGTCGTCATAATCATAGAAGTCCGCGGTCGCACCGATTTCACCGACAGTCGAAGCGAACGGTTTCCGGTTTCCGAGCACGGCGCACTCGACTTCCTGGCCTTTGATTCCTTCTTCAACCACAATTTTCCCGTCTTCTTTCGCCGCCTTTTCGACAGCGCTCCGGAAATCCTCGATTGACGAGACGCGGCTGACTCCAACAGATGATCCTGCATTGGCAGGCTTTACGAAAATCGGGAAATTGAGGCGGGCGGATACCTTCGCTTCAATCTTGCGGGCACCTTCGGGATCCTCCAGATAACGGTATGCGTAAAACCAGAGATAGTGCGCCTGTTCGATATTCACGGCGGACAGAAGCGTGTGTGTTACCGCTTTGTCCATACAGGCCGCCGAAGCTAGTGTTCTGCATCCGACATATGGAATCGAGGAAAGCTCAAAGAGTCCCTGAATTGTTCCATCCTCTCCGTTCTTCCCGTGAAGTACGGGAAAGATTACATCGATTTTCTCATGACGGACGCCGTTTTCCGTGTCTATCACGATTCCGTGAACGGAAGGGTCCGGTGAAAGGAACGCACGGCGGCAGGACAGATCGCTTTCCCACTCTCCGCCGGGGATCTTCTCCCAATCACCTTCAAAGAGCAGCCAGCAGCCGTCTTTGCGGATGCCGACAGTCACAACGTCATAACGGTCCTTCGGGATATTGTTCAAAATATAGTACGCCGAACGGCGAGAGACCTCATGTTCTGAGGATCGTCCTCCGAAGAGGACAAGCACCTTTTTCCGTTCCATAAAGAGAAATCCTCCCGACTTTTCTGATCTATTGAGTTGCGGAAAACCGCAGAAAATACAGATTCTATATTATATTATCACATCAGGCCCTTTTGTGCAATTCATTTTGTACCGATCAGACGGAAAATCTTTGACAAACCCCGAGATCTGTTGTATGATTAATTGTATCTTACAGAATTGACGATTCTATCATTAGGAGTGAATGCTTTGGCTTCGAAAGCTTTTGAATTGATTGCGGAAAAAATCGGAGATCTCCTTTCCGCTCAGGGTTATACAAGAAACGATACGGATGACGTCGTCGAGTTTCTGAATGAGGATACCGCCTACAGCGTCTTTTACGACGATGAGCGCGGACGTTTTGAACTTCGCCAGGCAGAAGCGGAAGGCGGTGAAGTTACCTCGGAATGGAAAACCATCTCGATGTGGCTCTTCAACGAAGCGTCTGACTCTCTCTCCGAAGCCGAATCCATCGCGGGTGATTTTGCAGACACTCTTTCCAAACCGCTGAAAACCCCGGTTGCCCTGCAGACGAAAAAGAAAAAGAAAAAGGATGAGGATTCCACTTCCGATCCGGTCTTCTTCTTCAACCGTCTCGCAAACCTTTTTCCCGATATCAAGGAAGATCTCAATGCCGAGAAGATTACCTTCGGCGATGTTCGGCCCTTTACTTTTGCGAAAGAGAAGATTCTCCCGAAAATCAGCGATCTCTGCCGCCGTTATCCGAAAAGCGACCCCGCACAGAAACTCTGCACGCTTTTTGCGGATTTCTATGAGAACGGAGATCTTGACACCCGTGCCGTGATCACCTACGTTCTGATCAACGGACTTCCGGCCGACGTCTATTCCCAGATCGCACCGCAGTTCAGCGAGAAGCTGCTGAAAGCCGCTACGCAGAGCCGGAAGCTGATCGGCAAAAAGATCAAGCCTGAAAAGAAGAAAAAACAGAGCAAAGTCATTGCGAAAAGCCTCGAAAGCTACAAACAGCTTCAGAAATAGGACTTCCCTCGGAAAACGGTCCGTTTTCGACGCAAAACAATCAAAAAAACTTACGGAAAATCCCCCGAAAACCCTTGACCTTTCGGGGGATTTGTGCTATTATGATTCTACCTCGTTTTAGAGGTTGTTTTTTTGTGCGCTTTTTTTAGGCGTTCTGCGGCGGAAACACCCGTCGGAAAACAGCCGGGTACCGAAGGATTTTCCCTGCGGTATCGAGGGAGGATAACAGATTTGCCGAAAGGCAAAAAATTCCGAAACGGTTACGACAAGGAGGTACCGTATGAGAACCAAGATCACTTTAGCTTGCACGGAGTGCAAACAGCGCAACTACAACACCATGAAGGAAAAGAAAAACAATCCGGACAGACTTGAAATGAAGAAGTACTGCAGATTCTGCAAAAAGCACACTGTCCACAGAGAAACCAGATAATCGGGAGGCTCAACGATGGCAAAAGAGAAAAAAGGCTCCGGGCTTTTCAAAAGAGTCGGGAAGTTCTTCCGTGAATGCTTTGCCGAAATCAAAAAGATCGTTTGGCCTACACCGAAAGCCGCTTTCAAAAACATGGGCGTCGTACTGCTTTCGATGCTGATCATCGGATTGTTCGTTTTCGGGCTTGACACGCTCTTCGGAAAGCTTTTGGGCCTGATCATGGATATCGCCGCATAAAATCTCCGAATGTTTTTCGAAAACTGCTTTTAAGGAGGTATGGCTGCGATGGCCGACGAGGCAAGATGGTACGTTATTCATACGTACTCTGGTTATGAGAACAAGGTTGCATCCAACCTTGAAAAAACCGTTGAGAACCGGAATCTCCACGATCTGATTCATGAAGTCCGCGTCCCTACCGAGATTGTTACCGAAATCAAGGACAACAAGAGCCGCGAAGTCGAGCGGAAGATTTTCCCCGGCTATGTGCTCGTAAAAATGGTCCTGACTGACGATTCCTGGTATATTGTCCGCAATATCCGCGGCTGCACCGGATTTGTCGGCCCTTCCTCAAAACCCGTTCCCCTGACGGAAGAAGAAGTCGCGCGTCTGGGTGTTGAGGAGAAACAGGTCGAGCTCAACTACGCTGTCGGCGACAGCGTCAGCATCATCGACGGTCCTCTCGAGGGATTTATCGGTACGGTCGAAGAAATCGATATCGAGAAAAACCGTGTTCGTGTTACGGTTTCAATGTTCGGCAGAGAAACGCCTGTCGAACTGGAACTTGCGCAGGCAGAGCCTGCCGAGTAAAAACTGGTAAAAAGCGAATTCGCTTTTTATATGGGGTTCCCCCTGAACGGAACTCCTGTGGGAGGAACATAATCTGATTTTTCGTGTTCCGCGTTAACCACGAAGCATGGAGGTGCATTTTAACAATGGCTCAGAAAGTAACGGGCTTAATCAAGCTCCAGATTCCAGCCGGCAAGGCAACGCCGGCGCCGCCGGTTGGCCCTGCGCTCGGTCAGCATGGCGTCAACATCATGGCGTTTACGAAAGAATTCAATGAACGCACGAAGAACGATATCGGACTTGTTATTCCGGTTGTCATCACCGTTTACGCCGACCGTTCCTTTACGTTCATCACCAAGACCCCGCCGGCAGCCGTTCTGATCAAGAAGGCCTGCGGCATCGAGACCGCTTCCGGCGCCCCGAACAAGGTCAAGGTTGCAAAAATCACCCGCGAACAGATCCAGAAAATTGCTGAAACCAAGATGCCCGACCTCAACGCAGGTTCTCTTGAGAGTGCTATGAGCATGATCGCCGGTACTGCGCGCAGCATGGGCGTTGAAGTTGTTGACTGATGCGGAGGGTATTGCAATGAAACACGGTAAAAAATACGTTGAGAGCAGAAAGCTCTATGACAGAACAAAATTCTATGATACGAACGAAGCTCTGGATCTCTGCGTTCAGACTTCCAAAGCGAAATTTGACGAGACCGTTGAGCTTCATGTAAAGCTCGGCGTCGATGGACGTCACGCGGATCAGCAGGTCCGCGGCGCCATCGTTCTCCCGAACGGAACCGGCAAAAATGTTCGTGTCCTCGTTATCTGCAAATCTGACAAGGCTGCCGACGCGGAAGCTGCCGGCGCGGACTATGTCGGAGCGGAAGAAATGGTTCAGAAGATTCAGACCGAAAACTGGATGGATTTTGATGTTCTGATTACCAGCCCTGATATGATGGGTCTCGTCGGCCGTCTCGGCCGAATCCTCGGACCGCGCGGTCTGATGCCGAACCCGAAGGCCGGTACGGTTACCCCCGATGTCGGCAGAGCTGTTAAAGAAGCAAAAGCCGGTAAGATCGAATACCGCCTTGACAGAACCAACATCATCCACTGCCCGATCGGAAAAGCTTCCTTCGGAACCGAAAAGCTTGGGGAAAACCTTGATACGCTTATGCGTGCGATCGTAGCAGCAAAACCGGCTGCCGCAAAAGGTCAGTACATCCGTTCCTGCGTCGTAGCTTCGACGATGGGACCCGGAATCCGCATCAACCCGAGCAGATTCGGCGGCTGATTCAGTCCAATGATCCGCTGAATGCCGGAAAAGGCAATCCTTACTCCGGCAGATCCCGTTCCCCCCGGGATCATTTTCTGAAAATTATACGCTGCTCCTCTTGACAAAACGGGAGGAGCAGCCTATAATAACAAATGCTGTTTACTTAAGACAGCAGGTGCATCCGCATAAACGGGTTCTTCCCGGCCTGCCGAGGTTTACGCGTACAAAACCCAATAGAGTTTTCGTATGCCTTTTCCTTTGCATGTTTGCGGAAAAGGTTTTTTTATTGTTTTTTGGAGGTGAAGTCATTTGCCAAGCGAGAAAATTCTGGAACAAAAGAAGCAGATCGTCAAAGAGCTTTCGGAGAAGATCAGCGCAGCGAAAACCGGCGTAATCGTTGATTACAAAGGCATCACCGTTGACGCGGATACAAAGCTTCGTAAATCTCTGCGTGAAGCCGGCGTGGATTACAGAGTTGTCAAAAACACTTACCTGCGCTTCGCTTTAAACGAAAACGGTCTCAATGAGCTCGATTCCGTCTTAGAGGGAACAACGGCTGTCGCTTTCTGGAATTCGGACGACTTTGAGGGAGCAAAACTGCTCGCAAAACAGGCCGAAACTCAGAAGACCTTCGAGATCAAAGGCGGTTTCATGGATGGAAAAGCCATCGACGTCGAAACGGTCAACGGGCTCGCAAAACTTCCTGCAAGAGAAGTTCTCATCGCAATGGTGCTCGGAAGCCTCAATGCTCCGGTTGCCGCCTTTGCACGCGTACTCAACGCGATTGTAGAAAAAGAAAACGCGTAAATCACAGAAATTTAGAATTAATGGAGGGTTATTACCATGGCATCTGAGAAAGTTCTCAAATTAATCGAAGACGTAAAAGCTCTGACCGTTCTTGAAATGGCTGAGGTTGTTAAAGCTCTTGAAGAGGAATTCGGCGTTTCCGCCGCTGCTCCGGTCGCTGCCGCTGTTCCGGGCGCTGCTGCTCCTGTTGAAGAAGAAAAGACCTCGTTCGACGTCGTTCTTACTTCTGCCGGCCAGAACAAGATCGCTGTTATCAAGGTTGTCCGTGAAATCACCGGTCTCGGTCTGAAAGAGGCTAAGGCTGTTGTTGATGAAGCTCCGAAGGCAATCAAGGAAGGCGTTTCCGCTGACGAAGCTGACCAGATCAAAGCGAAGCTCACTGAGGCTGGCGCTGAAGTCGAAGTCAAATAATTGTGGTTCAGCCCACAAAAGCTCTCTGCTCGATGCAGGGAGCTTTTTTGATTTCCGCTCCCTGCTTTTTTCCCTTCGCTGGCCGCTTTTTCGGTTAACATCCGTCAATGCTGATAATAGCGCCATGAAAAAGTCCTGATTATCGGACATGGCTGGATTTATGATATACCTAGATTGTACCTAGATTGTAAAAGTGAAATGCATATCCTGAAGGTAAAGAGGGTATAAGAAGAGATGTTCACTTCTGCAATTGAGCAGGTATATGGTAGATTCGGTCATACTCTGCTGAAGCAGAGATTCGAAGTGTGATTCGATTTTTTGTGATATGAACCAGAATTATCTGAAAATCTCTTTGACTGAAACAGAAAGAGACCGATCAGGCGAAATCTGAACAGGAGGAAATCACGCATGTTACAAATCATTAAATCTGAACTCAACCGCTTTTTTAAATTTGACATCATCGGAGGAATATTCACCGGCGATTTCTTCCGAGATTTTCCAGCCGGTGAGGATGACGAGGAGGATGAAGCACTGTTCTTTTTCAGGGATATGAAACGCCCGAAACAAAAACGACTCAAATAATACCCGTCGCTGAAGGGAGGCATTCCGCAAGGGAAGTGCCTTCCTTTTGGTTTATATTTTAACCAGAGTAATTGAAATACAGATAACATTATGAGGATCAAAGCCTAAAAGACAAAACTCACAAGCAACATATTTCCGCCGCCTAAGAAGGCGGAGCTTTTCGTTCAATAGCCGCAATCGACCAAGCATCAACGGGCTATCCCCGCAGTCCCACGGTTCTGCTTATTCCATACGGTCAATCACAGAAACCTTTACCTTGCAGCCTCATTCCACTTAAACCGTCTGGTGGTATCCAACTGATTAGCAAAACTGTAAATGACGGTGGTTTGCAGTCTCTGGCCGGATGAAGCTTCGATGCATCTTTTTTTCGCAACGGGCATGAGTCCGCCTTTCAACGTCTCTGATATACAACTCACCGCACTTTGGTAGTCCCTTTTTGTGCTGTCTACACAATCTGGGGCAGTTCAGAGGCAATCTCCTTATAGAGAGGCCTCAAAAGCGGCGCTGTTTTTTTCTGCCGCAATTGTCTATGAATTTTCGGAAAAGTATGGTAAAATATATAATGTACAGCGACTAACAACCGCAAATTACTGAAATTTTTAGGGCAGGTATCTGATGAAACAGGAGAACATTCGTAATTTCAGCATCATTGCGCATATTGACCACGGCAAAAGCACACTTGCAGACCGGATCCTGGAAGAAACGCAATCCGTTGATCTCAGGACAATGGAGGATCAGGTGCTTGACAATATGGATCTGGAGCGTGAGCGTGGGATTACCATAAAGGCGCGCGCCGTCACACTTCGGTATCCGGCAGATAACGGTGAAATCTACCAGTTTAATCTGATTGACACCCCCGGTCATGTCGATTTCAACTATGAAGTTTCCCGGTCGCTTCAGGCCTGCGAAGGGGCGGTTCTGATTGTCGATGCTTCCCAGGGAATTGAAGCTCAGACTCTCGCAAACGCCTATCTCGCAGCGGATGCCGGACTTGAGATTCTTCCGGTTATTAACAAAATCGATCTTCCTTCTGCCAATCCGGATCTTGTAGCCAATGAAATTGAAGAAATCATTGGAATTCCGGCTCTTGATGCTCCCCGGATTTCCGCAAAACGAGGTATCAACATTCACGAAGTGATGGAACGGATTGTTACTGACATTCCTGCTCCAGATGGAGATTCTGAAAAGCCCCTGAAAGCCCTGATTTTTGACTCCTATTATGATGCCTATAAGGGCGTTATCGTCTACGTGCGTTTAAAAGAAGGATCCCTTAAGGTCGGCGATACCATCCGCATGATGGGAGTCGGAAGTGAGTTTTCCGTTGTGGAATGCGGATATCTGCGCGCGGTTGGCTTTGAACCTGTCGGCGTTCTTTCAGCCGGAGAAGTCGGCTACATCGCCGCATCCATCAAAGATGTCCGCGAAGCTATGGTCGGCGATACCGTTACACTCGCTTCCCGTCCGGCGGAAGAACCTCTCCCC
>ONSY01000191.1 GCA_900320605.1 uncultured Eubacteriales bacterium
CTCCCGAATTCACGTGTTGATTCAATATAACGTACAGAAACGCCCTCTACTGCCTCCAGGGCGCGGAAATCCGTAAAATTCGACAGGCGAGGCAGTCGGATTACTGCGATATCCACGAGCGCAGCTGCTTTATTTTTCAGCCGTGAAGAAAGGCTGTCTTCATCATCGATATCAAGCCGCATGTACGGAACGATCCCTACGACCGGGATATGGATGAGGTTTTCAAGCATTTCAATTCCCGGATCAAGGAGTGAAACATCTCCGCGGAATTTATTGATCACCACGCCTTTGATCATTTCCCGCTCATCCGGATCAACAAGTTCCACTGTTCCGTAAAGCTGGGCAAAAACGCCGCCGGGATCAATATCCCCGACAAGCAGAACCGGCGCCTTGGCCAGCTTTGCCATTCCCATATTAACGTAATAATCGTCTTTTTTCAAGTTTATTTCCGCGGGACTTCCGGCACCTTCGATCACAATGACATCGTTCTGAGCACTCAACGTATCGTAGGCGCGCATTACTTCAGGAACCAGATCCTTTTTTCTGCGAAAATACTCGCGCGCGGAAAGCTGACTCCAGACTTCCCCGTTGACAATCACCTGGGATCCCATATCACTCGACGGTTTCAGAAGAATCGGATTCATCAGAACCGATGGTTCAACTCCCGCACATTCCGCCTGAACGACCTGAGCGCGTCCCATCTCCAGTCCGTCCTTTGTAATATAGGAATTGAGCGCCATATTCTGAGCCTTAAAAGGCGCAACACGCAGTCCGTCCTGTTTAAAGATACGGCAGAGTCCCGCAGCGATCAGACTTTTTCCGGCATTTGACATGGTTCCCTGAATCATAATCGGTTTTGCCATATTCATTTCTCCTTTTGCAAACATCTGCGCAGAAAGCGCTCTATGAACTTCGGGTTGGACTCATAAAACAGGTGCGGGAAACCGCAGAGAAGATTTCCTTTGGTGTGAACGCATTCCCAGCGGCGCCGCCCGTTCGGTTTTACCGCGAGGAGATCAGTACCGGGATCCCCGCTTTCAAAATAATGGTATTCATGGGCGCGGATCTGATCACCCGCTTCAAAGTAAGCTGAATTATCCTTCGCATGAAGCGTGATATAACCAAAGCGTCCGAGACGATTCGTGCGCCAGGCCTTTTCGGGCAGAACCCCTGCCATCGGCCAGAATTTATCATTCATATCTCCAAGTTCACGGTGCAGATACAGAAATCCACCGCATTCTGCGAGTGTCGGCATTCCGTTACAGATCACCTTCGAAATCGCTTCTCTCATAGACGTGTTTTCTGACAGCTGTTCCGCATAGAGTTCCGGATAGCCTCCCGGCAGAATCAATCCGTCAATGCCTTCAGGCAGCGCTCCGTCGTGGATCGGGGAAAAGAAAATGATTTCAGCACCCATCTCGGATAGAAGGGCAAGATTATCTTTATATAGGAAACAGAACGCTTCGTCACAAGCAACCGCGATCCTCGTTTTCGGAAGAACGCTGACCGCTTTTTCTTCTGTAAAACTGAGCACCGGTACGTCATTTGCGAGTTTTATCAGCGCATCGAAATCGATCGTTTTTTCAAGCAGCTGAGCAAGGTGATTGAGCTTATCTGAGAGATCATCGATCTCGCCAGGTGTTACAAGGCCGAGATGACGGCTTTCGATCACCAGTTCTGGTACTTTGGGGACATAACCAATCGGAAGAACCCCCATCTCTTCAATTCTGGGTTTCAGTGCTGTGAAAACCGCTTCGCTCATCTGATTGAAAATCACACCACGGATGCCGCTGTCCTCCCGAAAACGGAGAAATCCCTCGAGTGTCGCGAGTGCTGACAGTGCCTGACCTCGCCCGTTGACGATCAGAACGACCGGCGCCGAAAGCGCTTTTGCCACAGCGTAGGTGGATGCTTCTTCAGAGTCCGTCGCAAGTCCGTCATAATAACCCATTACACCCTCAACCAGCGAGATTGTAGAATCTTTCGCATGGCGGCAGAAGAGCCTTCGCAGCGTATTCTCATCGGAAAAGAAAAGATCGAGCGTTCCTGAACGTACACCGATCACCTTCTCCTGAAACATCGGATCAATGTAATCGGGACCGCACTTAAAAGAAAATATTTTCTCTCCTCTCAGCTTGAGCGCCTGCAAAATCCCGCAGGTAACAGTCGTTTTCCCGCTTCCTGAAGCTGGTGCGGCAAAGACAACCCTTGGATTATTCGTCACCGTTTCCGCCTCCTTCGAACGAAAGAATTGAAACCGGATTCTGTGCTGTCATCAGATGGTAACGTCCGAGTTTGCGTGCGCGCGATACGTTGATTGAGATTATTTCAACATTCTGAAGCTTCATTTTTTCAATTGCCTCAAACGCTTCCGAAAAGGTTTCAACGGTAACGGTATTCAGGACAATACGGCAGGACGGGTTTTTCGAAAGGGCTGCAGAGATAATCTCCAGAAGGCTGCCGCTGCTTCCGCCTATAAAGACACGGTCCGGCGCAGGAAGATCAAGGAGTGACTCGGGTGCCTTGCCGAATACAACTGTAACATTCGGAACACCAAGGTGTCTCATGTTCTCCTCAATCAGACGGCAGGCATCTTCTTTCTGCTCAATTGCGTAAACCACACCGTCCTCGCAGCATTCAGCCATCTCAATCGATACTGATCCCGTACCCGCACCGACATCCCAGCAGATATCGCCCGGTCGGAGCTTCAGTTTGGAAAGCGTGACAGAACGCACTTCCTGTTTTGTCATCGGTACCTCTGTCCGAATGAAATCTTCATCATCTCTTCCGTGCGAAGTGTATAACTGTGCACGCGGGTTTTCGATCAGAAGGATTGAAAGCGAATCAAATTCCTTTTCACGAAGTCCCTCGGCCGTCCCGCGCGTCAGCCTTTCATTTTCGTAGGAAAGGTTTTCCGCAACCGTAACGGTAACATCAGACAAGCCGTATTCACACAGATCAGAAATAAACTTTTTTGCTCCGTCCTCCCCGCCTACAAGCGCAATAACCTTTTTATGATTGCGTACTTTCAGTACATAGTTGCAGTGCCTTCCGTGAGCACTGACCAGCAGAGCGTCGTCCCATGAAATACCGGTTTTAGCGGATAGATACTGGAGTGAGGAGATGCCAGGAAGGATAACGGGTTCAAGATCTGAAATAAGCGGAAGGAGGCTTTTCGTGCCGCTGTAAAAACCGCTGTCACCCGACATCGCCACGACAATCCTGCGTGCACTGCTTTCACGGATGATTGATTCGATTTCTTTGGACAAGACAGCGTTTGCGGAAGGCTTTCCAAAGCTCTGAAGCGAATCAGTGATCCGTTTCGCACCGACAATCAGTTCCGCGTTTTCACAAGCATTTACCGCTTCTTCTGTCATAGATCCACGGTTTCCGGCGCCAAGGCCGAGAATTGTGATCTCTTTTTTTCTGTGATACTGAAAACCGAATTGTCCGGACAACAGTTTCAAACATTCGTCAACGGAAACCCCATCCTCTGAGAGCGGACGCCGAATCACAACCGCTTTTGCTCCGCAAGCCGCCGCGGCTCGGATTTTGTCAGAGAAGCCTCCGGGTGCTCCGGTATCTTTTGTCACCAGATAGCGGATATCAAGCATCCGCATCATGGCGATATTCAGCTCTTCTGTAAATGGTCCCTGCATACAGATCAGGTTTTTTCCCGAAAAACCGAGAGAAGCGGCCGCCTCCACTGCCGGCGCCATAGGAAGGATTCTTGCAAAAACTCGTGATTTAAAATCCGAAACGGCTGTATACAACGGCAGTTCCTTGCTTCCGACTGTCAGAAGAATGTTGCCGTCGGTTGAATTTAGATAATTGACTGCTGCATTCGTATCATCTGCAAAGACACAGTTTTCCGTATTTTCATGATCCTCGGCGCGCAGTACTCTCAGATATCTCGTTCCGGTTTCCTCGCATGCGCTCTGAAGCGATTTTGTTGCCTCAGCAGCATATGGGTGGGTAGCGTCAATCACAAGCACAGCACCGGTTTCCCGGATCATTGCAGCGATTTCTTCCGTATTTTTTCGCCCATGACGGACTTTGATGTTCTCCGCTTCTTCAATCAGTTCTTCTCCGTATTCCGTTGCGACACTGACATGAAGTGTAACATTTTTGCCGCGCAGCGCTTCACATAAGAGTCTGCCTTCGGTTGTTCCGGCAAAAAGGACGATGTCATTCATATTTATACCCTCTCGGCGTCACCATTTTTCCGCCGATCGTCTTTGTCTGTGAATTCCCGATGAACACAGTTGAAAACATATCCACCTGGGTTTTACGAAGCTCACCAAGGGACAGGATTTCCGTCGTTTCCCCTTCGCGGCCTATGTTTCTGGCGATTCCGCAGACCGTATCGGGAGAGGCGTATCTGAGAATCAAATCACAGGCCTTTTCAAGGTAATCGCCGCGTTTTCTGCTGGACGGATTATACAGGCAGATAACAAAATCCGCCTGAGCAGCGAACTGAAGCCGTTTCTCAATCTTCTCCCAGGGTGTCAGCAGATCGCTTAAGCTGATCACGGCAAAATCGTGCATCAACGGCGCACCGAGGATCGCCGCTCCGCTTAGAACCGCGGAGATCCCAGGTATCGTCTCGATCTCAACATCCGGATAGTCCGAAGACATCTCATAGGCAACTCCGCTCATCCCGTAGACACCTGCGTCTCCGCTGCAGACAATTGAGACTGTTTTCCCATTCGCGGCCTGAGAAAGCGCGAGTGCTACGCGCTCAGTTTCATGACGCATTGGGGTTGTCAGATATTCTTTCTCGGGATATTGTTCACGAACGAGATCGACATAAACCGTATATCCGACGATCACATCGCTTTCACGAAGCGCGTTCTGCGCACGCAGAGTCATATTCTCATTATTTCCGGGACCGATCCCGACGACGTAAAGTTTACTCAAAACGAATCGCCTCCTCATATTTCGCAAGGGCAAAGGTTATCCCGTTTGCCGCAGTTTTCTTCTGAACCAGGTTGCCGCCAGCAGCTAGACAGGCAGCGCGCTCACAGACGCAGTCTACGCCGACTGTCGCCCTGACGAATTCGGATTTCGTGAACTCGCCCGGAACGGACATCAGTTCATCGGCAGTATAGGTAATAAAAGGAAGTCTGTATTTACTGCAAAGAGAAAGAATGCCCGCCTCGTCCTTTTTGAGATCGATACTGGCGATTGAGCGCAGCTCCTTTTCCAGAATACCAAGCGCGGATAAATTGGAAAGAAGAAAATCCTCAAGTTCTTTTTCCGCCTTTCCGCGTCTGCATCCGATCCCCGCACAGTATCGCCGGGGGATCAGCCGAAGCGTTTTTTCAAACGGCGCTGCGTACGGATCGTTTGTAATGATAATTCCGAGCTTTGCATTTTGACTAGTCAGTTCTCCCGGAAGACTTCCCTCCACCGGAAAATCGGAGAGAAATGAGACTTTCTCTCCCCGAAGCAACGCCGCGGATACTTCCTTCGCAAGCTGCATATCTTCTATAAACAGATGATTTTTTGACGCGAAGACATCTACAGCAAAAAGGCCGTTGATGTCCGTAGCTGTTGTAAGGACCGGAACCGCGCCGATACGTCCTGCGATCAGAAGAGCAAGTTCGTTGGCTCCGCCTATATGGCCTGAAAGCAGCGGAATCACGTAATTCGCGCGTTCATCGAGAACAATCACCGCGGGATCAGTCGACTTATCCTTAACACTTGGAGCGATCGCACGAACGGCAATCCCGCTCGCACAGCAGAAAATCAGAGCATCCGCCTGAGAAAAGCCCTCCTTGGCCCACTCCTGCGCATTCTGCATCAGCGGCTTATCGCCATCGGCACAGTATTTCTTCAGAGCGTAAGTTGCTGTCTCATGTCCTTCGGCACGCAGGACTTCAGCGATTGAAGCGGCTGTATTGCGTCCGTTCCCGGAATAGGAAACAATCCGGATCCGCAATGAGATCACCGCCTCGCCTGCCGGAATTCAGTTGTGAAATCCGGGTTGTAAAGATCGGAACGGCGGTATCCGCTTTGTGAAACCGCATTTCCGACTATAATCAGAGCTGTTTTTGTGATGTTGTTTTCCTGCGCGGTTCTTGCCAGTGTAGACACGGTACAGATAACCGTTTTCTCATCCGGCCAGCTTGCTTTATAGACTATCGCTGCAGGAGTATCCGGCGCGTATCCGCCCTCAATAAGCTCCGTTTCGACTTTTTCCAGCAGTCCGGTGCTCAGGAAAAGCACCATCGTTGCCTGATGAGCCGCAAAGGATCGGACGCTCTCCCGCTCAGGAACCGGTGTTCTTCCCGCCATGCGCGTAATGACAACGCTCTGGGAAATATCCGGAAGAGTGTATTCCATTTTCAACGCTGCGGCAGCACCGCAGAAGGAACTGACACCGGGGCAGTAGTCGTATTCTATCCCCTTTTCATCGAGGACATCCATCTGTTCCCGGATTGCGCCATAGAGGCTCGGATCTCCCGTATGCAGACGTACCGTTGTTTTCTTCTCTTTTTCTGCTCGGATCATCACCTCCAGAACTTCCTCAAGCGTCATTTTCGCGCTGTTGAAAACTTCGCAGTTCTCCTTTTTAAATCCGAGCAGCTCCGGATTGACCAGTGAGCCCGCGTAAATGATCACGTCAGCTTCTTCTATCATCTTTTTTCCGCGAAGAGTGATCAGGTCGGCTGCCCCGCAGCCAGCTCCAACAAAATGAATCATAGCTTTCTCTCCTTTGCAATGATTACAGTATAGTATCCGGCATCCGCCGGAATATCATCAAGCGAACGATACTGCTTTTCCTCCCGGGTGCCGCAGTTTTCGACTGCACAAACATCCATGTTGTGTTCAGAGAGCGTTTCCGTCAGACGGGAAAGATCCCCTTTCATAAACACCTTTGTGCCCGGATACGCAAGAGTGCGCTCATAGCTTCCATGGCTCGGAATGATATGAAGCTCCTCCCTGTCCGTGCAAAGAGGCATTGAAAGCGCCGCTGCGGCCGCACAGAAAGAGGTTA
>ONSY01000193.1 GCA_900320605.1 uncultured Eubacteriales bacterium
CTACAACAAGGCGCTGCGGAATAAAAAGAAAAACATGTGCTTGATCTTCCTGCTGATCATCATGCAGCGCATGGTGACCAGCAGCACAGCGGCGGTGCGCCAGAGCTTAGAGCGGCGACTGAATGTACTGAAAACGCAGAACACTCGGCTGGGTACGCTGACCGAGGAGGATTTGGAAGACCTGAATATTGAAGACGGCGTCGAAGAAGCGCTGGAGGCCATGTCCCTCGACATGGAGGAAGAAATCGCGGAGCTGGAGCGAATCATCGCTGTGGCTAAGCAGGCAGAGTTCCAGCATCCGGACGTTAAAGTGGAGACACTTACAGATACGCTGGACGCGCTTTTGAGCGAAGACCGTGATCAAAAGGTCATTGTCTTCACCGAGTTCGTTGCCACACAGCTTTACCTGCGAGAACTGCTGGTAAACAAAGGCTTCACCGTGACCATCCTCAACGGCAGCATGTCCGTAGAAGATCGTGACGCTGCCCTGCGGGAGTTCCGGGAACACAGCAATATCTTCATCTCTACGGATGCCGGTGGCGAAGGTCTCAACCTGCAGTTTGCCAATATCATCATCAACTACGACCTCCCTTGGAATCCTATGAAGATTGAGCAACGCTGCGGACGTGTAGACCGTATCGGCCAGACGCGGGATGTCCACATCTACAACTTTATCGTTGGTGATACTGTGGAGAACCGGGTGCGTGAGGTACTGGAAGAAAAGCTCTCTGTCATTCTCGAAGAGATGGGTGTTGATAAGTATTCCGATGTGCTGGACAGCGAAGTGGCTGAGCTTGATTTCACTGAGGTGTATATGCGCTCTATTGGCAGGCCGTCCAAGGTCGAGGAGAATATGTACCCGGTCGAGTCGGAAATGAAGCAGCAGCTCCAGAATTCCAAGAAGTACAAGGACGTCATCCGGGAGGAGAAGGACTTGTCCCAGCTCGTTGGGCAGGGCTCAGACTTTGACGTGGATACAGCGCTGCGGCAGATGCTTGCCTACTACGATAGCTGGAAAGGCCATGACTTGAAGCTGATCGACCGTATCGCCATTACCGATTCCGACATCATTCAGCACCTACAGACCGACGTCCTTCAGGATCGGAAATCACTGATTATGTCTGTCGGCATCCAGAACTTTCCCAATGAGGCGGGATATTTTATGTTGTGGGAGCTCTCGATTTCCAACGATCCAGATGATAAACGCATCATCCCGATTTTCATCAACGAAAACTTTGTGCTGAGGCCAATGGCTGGAAAGCGGCTGATGGACGTGTTCCTCGATCCAAATTCACGCCTAACCGTGTGCTCCGTTCCAAATATCGACGGCGAGACCTATGAGCGGCTGGAGAAGATGTCTGTTGAGTTTGCATTTGATACCTTTGTTGAAATGAAGGACAAGCGCATTCAGAAGAATCAGGAAAGCTATAACAAATATATGTATGCACTTCAGCTGCGGACAGAAGCCGCTGAGCACATCGGCATAGAGAACATCAGAGTCTCTCGCCTGCGGAAGCTGGCACAGGAAAAAGCCAATATAGAAGAGACTCATAAAGCTGGGAGCCAGATATACCCAGATTTCAAACTGGCCATTCTGATTAGATTGGAGGCGTGACGGATGTTTGCAGACTACGTATACGAGAAGTCAGCTGCTAAGTATGCGGATAAAATTCTGCTTATTGATGCTGATCATCTGGCCGAGGACACTCGTTTCACGGATGGCTTTAAGGCACGTGGTTTCGAGATCGTCGTGTACCATGACGACCTAAGCTTCCGAATTGAATATGAGGAAAAGCTCAAGGCCGAAGATGACCGTATTGCTGTCGTGGTCACACCAGATCAGTATGTCCCGTATGACCTGCGCAGGAGGTTGACCGCATATGTGGTGTCACTGGCAGACCTGTTTCCACGTTTGAACACGGCAGTTCTTCGGGAAAGTGGCTCCGAGACTTACGATCTTGTGAGCTCTGCATATGAGAAGACGTATGACCAGTATCGGTCACCTGAGGCGACTCAGAAGTTCCTGCGGATGCAGGTATACTCCAAAGAGAACATCAGCGATAATCTGGAGAGCAGCTATAAGGAGCTCCTGCAGCGATCCGAAGGCTGCACAAGCTATAGTGAGTGGTTTGCCATTGCCGAGGAGAAAGCCCGGATTGACTGTATGTCTGTTCAATATGAGCTTGATTTGGATACCACAGAAATTAACTGGTATTTCCGGGATTATATCCTGAAGCAGTATGGGAAGCTTTCCACCACTATGGATCGGGAGAGCCCGGTGCTGGTGAGCAAGGCGATGGATTTCATGCACGAGCACAGTAAGAGGTTCATCATTATCGTAATGGACGGTATGTCGGAGTTTGACTGGCGCATCTTGTCGAAATCCTTTGTTGGAATCCATTACCAGAAGGCTGCTGCATTTGCCATGATCCCGACGGTGACCTCAGTTTCCCGGCAGTGTTTACTCTCGAATAAATATCCTCGTGAGTTGGTGAATCCTTGGAGTCAAAGTAAGGAGAAGCAGGAATTCATCAACTGCGCCAAGAATATGGGATTTACGGATGTTCAAATCAGCTACCAGCGAGGGTACGATGCAGACTTCGGTTCTCTGATCCGATGCGGAGCGGTTATCATTAACGATATCGATGACATGGTTCACGGACAGAAACAAGGCCGCATCGGGATGTTTAACGACGTGGGTGTTATGGTGAAACAAAAAAAGCTGGCAGATATGACACGGCGATTTTTAGCGGCTGGCTTTGATGTTTATATTACGGCAGACCACGGGAATACCACTCGCCGAGGTATGGGCAAGCTCATGACCACTGGTGTTGAGACAGAGACGAAGAGCCGGTGTATGTTAGTGCTAAAAGAATTTGCTGATAAGGACGGCATTAAGGAAAAATACGGTTTGTTGGAGTTTCCGAAAACCTACCTTCCAAAGGAATATGACTACCTGATCTGCGATGTGGGCGAATCCTTCGACGCGAAAGGTGAAGACGTAATGAGTCACGGTGGCATCTCAATTGATGAGTGTGTCGTTCCGTTTATCAAGATAAAGGCGGTAGAGAATCATGGCTAAAATGGTAGGATTAAACTTGGTAATAAAGCTTGGCTGGATGAAGAAAGCAGTGTCGCTTCTTCCAGATAACCTCCCGGAGGCTGAATACAGAAAAGAGCTTGATGAGCATCTGGCCTTTGAAATAGATAGCCCCACAAACAGAAGGAAGGCACGTGAGATTATGATGCGTGTCTGGTATCAAGACACCGAAGGCGTTGAAAGGCTCCAACGAAGAGGCAGGGAGTTGGTTCAGAAATATCCAGAACAGCTGGCGATCCTTGGGTGGTGCATGATTCCATTGGCTTATCCGGTTTTCGCAGACTATGCCAAGCTGATGGGAAAGATGTTTGAGTTTCAGGACGTAATCACGACCACACAGATTAAGCAGAAAATGTTTGATCAGCTTGGCGAGCGTAACCTCATCGATTATGCTACTACAAAAGTTATCTCTACAATGAAGGAGCTGGGCGCTGTAAGATCGATCCAGACCGGAAAACATGAAATGATTAAAACGGAAGCCACTAACGAAGAAATTATAGCCTTCCTGATAGAAGTGGCGATGCTCCTTGATGGCAGCAGTTATTATTCGTTTACGTCGCTAAACGAGTTTCCATATCTCTTTCCGTTTAATTATCGGGTGACCAAAGAACAGTTGATGCAGGACGAGAGATTTACGCTTTCAACATTTGATTCAACACTTAGCGTGGCTCTGCGTTAACGACTGCTCCTCACAGGAGAGGAAACAATGGAACATGGCGAACAGAATTTAGAAAAGAATCTAGATTTTATCGCGAAAGCCCTTGGTAATAAAGGAGGGTCATCCAGAGAAATTATTCGCA
>ONSY01000197.1 GCA_900320605.1 uncultured Eubacteriales bacterium
AAGGAAGAACTGTAGGCTTCGCCCGGAACAACGATCTCCTGAAGTCCCCAGACGCGGTCAATGAAGCGTTTGCATCCCTTGACGCTGCTTTCCGACCAGGGGGCGGCTTTTTCATAGTCACCCATAAAAAGGACATAGGTGCGAAGCACGTCAGCGCCGTATTCATCCACAACTTCGTTCGGATCCACGACATTGCCTTTGGATTTGCTCATTTTGTCGCCGTCCGGTCCTAAAATCAGGCCCTGAGCCGTACGTTTTTTATACGGTTCGGGGAACGGCACAACGCCGATATCATAGAGGAATCTATGCCAGAACCGGGAATAGATCAGATGGCGGGTGACATGTTCCATGCCGCCGTTATACCAGTCGACCGGGCCCCAGTATTTCATCTTTTCGAAATCGGCGAGCGCCTCGTCATTGTGGGGATCCATATAGCGAAGGAAATACCAGGAGGATCCTGCCCACTGAGGCATGGTGTCCGTCTCCCGCTTCGCGTCGGCACCGCATTTCGGGCACTTGCAGTTGACGAAGGAATCGATCTTCGCAAGCGGACTTTCACCGTCCGTGCCGGGTTCGAAGTTCTCAACCTGCGGAAGCTTCAGAGGAAGCTCTTCATAGGGAACGGCAACCATTCCGCAGTTTTTGCAGTGAACGATCGGAATCGGTTCACCCCAGTAGCGCTGACGGTTGAACGCCCAATCCTTCATTTTGTACTGGACGCCCTTTTCCCCGATTCCCTTTTCACCGAGGTATTCGATCATTTTCTCGATCGAATCCTTTTTGTTGTCAAGGCCGTTGAGGAACCCGGAATTCACCATCTCGCCGTCTCCGGTATAGGCTTCCTTCTCAATGTCGCCGCCGCGGATGACTTCAATGATGTCGATTCCGAATTTCTTCGCGAATTCCCAGTCTCTCTGATCATGGGCAGGGACGGCCATGATCGCTCCGGTGCCGTATCCCATCATGACGTAATCGGAAATATAGATTGGTATTTCAGTATCGTTGACCGGATTGACCGCACAAAGTCCCTCAAGCCGGACGCCGGTTTTTTCCTTTACGAGCTGGGTGCGTTCGAATTCCGTCTTCTTGGCGCACTCATCGCGGTACGCTTCCACATCCGCGTAATTCCTGATCTGATCCTTGTATTTTTCGAGAAGCGGATGTTCCGGAGCCATGACCATGAAGGTCACGCCGAAAAGCGTATCCGGGCGGGTCGTATAGATGCGGAGACGTTCCGCGCTACCGGCCAGCTCAAAATTGACGAAAGCTCCGGTTGATTTGCCGATCCAGTTGATCTGCTGAAGCTTGATGTTCGGCAGATAGTCAACCTCGTTGAGGCCTTCGAGGAGTTTATCCGCGTATTCGGTGATTCTCAGATACCAGACGTCCTTCGATTTCTGAATGATGTCGGAATGGCAGACATCACATTTTCCGCCCTGGGAATCCTCGTTGGAAAGGACTACCTTGCAGGACGGGCAGTAGTTGACAAGCGTCTTGTCACGGAAGACAAGCCCGTGCTCAAACATCTTAAGGAAGATCCACTGTGTCCATTTATAATACTTCTCGTCGGTTGTATCAACCGCGCGCGAATAATCGAACGAAAACCCGACCCGCTTGAGCTGGCTCGTGAATTTTTCGATATTCATATCGGTAACCTTGCGCGGATGGATCCCGGTCTTGATCGCATAGTTTTCCGTCGGCAGACCATAGGCATCAAAGCCGATCGGGAACAGAACGTTGTATCCCTCGAGTCTTCTTTTGCGGGAAACGACCTCGAGCCCGGAATACGCCTTGATATGACCGACGTGCATTCCCGCTCCGGACGGATACGGGAATTCTACAAGGCCGTAGAACTTTTTCCTCGAAAAATCATCCTGAGCTTCGAAAACGTGGGATTCGTCCCAGCGGTCCTGCCATTTTTTCTCTATTTTCTTAAAATCGTAATATGCCATTTTTACGCTTCTCCCTTTTCTTCTGTTTCTTCAAAATCGACCTTGATGCGTTCTCCGTCGTTCCATAGTCGCCCAAGGTCGTAAAACTCACGGGTTTCGGGCGTAAAGATGTGAACAATCACATCCGTATAGTCAAGCAGCACCCAGTTGCCGGAGGCGTAGCCTTCAATGTGAAGCGGCTGGATGCCTTTTTCTCTCATTTTAACCTCAAGCTCATCCGCTAGGGAATGAACATGAGTATTGACACTGCCGTTTGCAATGACGAAGTAATCCGTGATATCGGAGATTCCCTTTACACTGATCACTTCGATCTGAAATGCCTTCTTTTCATCTAAAGTTTTCGCGGCGAAAACCGCTTTTTCGAGGGAAGTCAAACTGTTGCTCCTTCTTTCTCAAAAATCAGCGCATTGTAGGCGCTCAATGTATCCGGATGAATAACCCGACGTTCTTCGGAAAGCTCCTTAAGCGTGAACGCCAATCCTTCCAGCATCGCATCAAGGAGATGGTTTCCGTATGCCATTTTCCGCATATCCTCAACGCCGGGATACACTCGGTCGTCAGAAACAAAGTCCGCGGTGAAGATGATTCGGGTCAGCAGACTCATGTTTTCTTTTCCGGTGGTATGATAGCGGACGGCGTCCAGAATCTCCGGATCTGAAATACCGAGCTCCTTTTCAAGGAACGCCGCACCCAACTTCGCATGGAGCAGTGTTTTTGACTGAAGCTCGAAATTATCTAATATTATATCAAACCGCTCTGCAAATTGCAACTGCTCCTCTTTCGGCGTGTCTTTCAGAATATCGTGCAGAATCCCGGCGAGCTCTGCCTTTCTCGGATCCGCACCGTAAATGCCGGCAAGCGTTTTCGCGGACTTCGCGACGCAGAGGCTGTGATAATACCGGGCATCAGACAGTTTCCCGCGGATTTCGATACGGTACTTCTCATAGAGAGGGTCATCTCTGTACAGGCCGTTCAGGAAGATGAATTCATCGACTTTTTCCGGCACGAGCGAAGCGATTGATTCCCCGGAACGTACTTTCTCCCGAACCTCGGTTGAAGAGATATCCAGAAAATCCGACCTGACAATGCTGCAGCGGGCTCCCAGCGCCTCATATTCTTTCGCGATGCGTTTCATTTCCGATTCTCCGTCTTCGCTGCGTCTGACTGCGCAGATCTGGGCGAGACGGAAAATCTCCTCGAAATGCCACCAGGATCCGAGCGTCCGGAACATATCCTCGCCCATAATCAGGGTGAAGGTATCGTCCGGATACCGTCTTGAAAGCTCTTCAAGCGTTTCAGCGGTATAGCTTTTTCCTTCTCTGCGCACTTCGAGATCCAGGACGTGAGCCGGCAGGGAAAGCTCAGACAGCGCGAGATTGCACATTTCCATTCTCTCTTCGGCGCCGGCAAGTTTCCCCGCAGATTTATGCGGAGGAATTCCGGCGGGAATCAGAAAGAGGCGGTCAAACTGCATCGCTTTCTGAACGTTCCGGATCAGCTGCAGATGGGCGTTGTGGATCGGATTGAACGATCCGCCGTAGATTGCGGTTCTCAAATTCGTCACCCTTTTTGTTTTGCTTTCGGCAAGACGATTTTCGGTTCTTCTTCGTTTCTGCGGTACAGTACGAATGTCCGGCCGGTAACGGCTACCAGTTCACTCTCTGTCGCGTCGGAAAGCTGTGAAGCGGCGGCGTGAACATCGATCGGAGATGATTCCAGCACCTTTCCTTTGATCAGCTCCCGCTTGGCAAGCGCCTCATCAGCGCTTTTTTCAAGTTCCGGACTCATTCCGCCCTTTCCGACCATCAGTATCGCTTCTTCCTTCGCTCCGAGTGACCGAAGGAATGCGCGCTGTTTACTTGTAAGCATTTTAATCTTCCTTTCCGATTCTCTCTTCCAGAATCTTCGAAAACGCACGCAGAGCCCGACCCCGGTGACTGACCGCATCCTTCTCGGCACCGGTCATCTCCGCAAAGCTTCTGTCCCCGACGAGGAAGACCGGATCGTAGCCGAAGCCTCCTTCTCCGCGTTTCTCAAACGCGATCATGCCTTCGCATACGCCTTCAGCCCGAAGTGTTTCACCATCGGGAAAAACACAGCAGATGGAGCTTACAAAGCGCGCCGTACGGTTTTCTTCAGGAACATCCCGCATCTCAAAAAGCAGCTTCCGGATCACATCGTCATAGGTACCGCCTTCACCCGCGTAGCGCGCGGAATACACTCCCGGCGCACCGTTGAGCGCGTCCACCATCAGGCCCGAATCATCCGCGATCGCCGGAAGACCGGTTTCCTTCATCGCGCTTTCCGCCTTCAAAAAAGCGTTTTCCGCGAATGTCTCTCCCGTTTCCTCCACGTCACTCAGCTCGCGCAGAGCGATCTGTACTCCGAGCGGAGTCAGAATCCGCTCGAATTCCTCAAGCTTATGGGTATTATGGGTTGCAATTACAAATTTCAATCTGTTTCCTCTCTTTCAAACAGAGCCTTCGAGAACACCTCTGCATCAAACGGCTGGAGATCATCGATCTGTTCTCCGACACCGATGAACTTTACCGGAATTTTCAGATCTTCACGGATCGGAAGGATGACACCGCCCTTGGCGGTGCCGTCGAGCTTCGTCAGAACAATGCCGGTGATCGATGTCGCCTTAGAGAACTCCGCCGCCTGATTGACGGCATTCTGTCCGGTGGCGGCGTCGAGAACCAGGAGGACTTCCTTATCCGCCTGAGGCAGTTCACGGTCTATGATCCGTTCGATCTTCGACAGTTCCGCCATCAGGTTTTTCTTGTTATGAAGCCTTCCGGCGGTATCGCAGATCACCAGATCAGCCTTTCTGGATTTCGCGAAGGCGATCGCGTCGAATACGACTGACGCCGGATCGCTTCCTTCGGGATGGCTGATCAGATCCGTCCCGGATCGCTCTGCCCAGACGGAGAGCTGCTCGATCGCCGCGGCACGGAACGTATCCGCCGCCGCCAGAACGACGCGTTTTCCCTCACTGCGGTATCTCGCCGCAAGTTTTCCGATAGTGGTGGTTTTTCCGACGCCGTTGACGCCGATCACCAGAATCACGGAGGGTGTGGTGGAAATATGCATTTCCTCGCCGCCCTTGATCATCTCGCAGACGGTTTCCTCCAGAAGTCCGTATATCTCCATCGGATCCTTGATATTGCGAAGCCTGACTTCTTCTTTCAGCTGCTCGCAGATCCGCTGTGTCGTGTTCACACCGACGTCTCCGAGAATCAGAAGCTCCTCAAGCTCCTCGAAAAGATCCTCGTCAATCGACCGGAAGGAAGCGAGCATTTTCTGAATGCGGCTTGAAATGCCTTCGCGGGATTTACGCAGTCCATTTCTTATTTTTTCAAAAAGTCCCATTGTTTCCTCCTGTTATTCAGTCCTCAACCGCTTCGGATGCTTCCCTGGAAAACGGATGAAGCGTCAGCAGCGTGGAGAGGCCTTCATTCTGCATCGTTACTCCGTAGAGGACATCGGCCTCTTCCATAGTTCCCCGCCGGTGCGTAATCACGATAAACTGCGTATTCGCGTTCATCCTGCGCAGATAGGCGGCGAATTTGCCGACGTTCACCTCGTCAAGCGCGGCTTCGATCTCATCGAGCACACAGAACGGAGGCGGCGATACCTTCATGATTGCAAAATAGATGCAGATCGCGACAAGCGCCTTTTCTCCGCCGGAAAGCAGTTCGATGTTCGAAACGATCTTTCCCGGAGGCTGCACAAATATTCCGATTCCCGAAGCGAGCACGTCGTCAGGATCCGTCAGGCTCAGGTACGCCTTCCCGCCTCCGAAGAGTTCCCGGAAAATCTGCGTGAAATGGCCGTTGATCTGCTCAAAGCGCTCGGTGAAAAGATCCTTCATCTGTCCCATCAGATTCCGGATCAGACGCTGAAGCTCTTCCTTGGATTTTTCGATGTCGCTGATCTGGTCGCTCAGGAACTCAAAGCGTTCCGAAACTTCCTTGTATTCCTCAATCGCGGAAACATTGACGTTGCCGAGCGCCTTGATCTTGTTCCGGACCGAGGAAAGCGCACGCCGGGCGGCATTCGGGTTTTCCGGAATCCGGGCGATCTGCTCCGCCTCGCGGCGGGTCAGCTCATACTCTTCCCAAAGGCTGGAAATAATCGTATCGTATTCCTTCTGGAGGTTGTTTTTCCTTTCGGTGAGAACCGCGAGTTCATGAGACAGGTTTTCCCGTTCGGCGGTCTTCCCGCGAACCTCCGCTCGGAGATTTGTTATCTCGGCTTCCAGAGCAGTGCGTTCATCATAAAAGCCCTGTGCCTTATCACGCTGTGCCGCCGCCTCTTCGCGCAGGTTCTGCGCCTGTTTGTCCGCGGCTTCCTCCTGCAGAGCAAGCGCTGCATTGAGTTCCCGCAGCGCCTGTACCTCTCCCTCAAGCGACTCACGGCGCTCGAGACTGAGCCTTCTTCTTTCCTCAAGTTCGTTAGCCGCGCTCTCAAGTGTATCCGCGTCCTTTTTCGCTTCCATCGCGGAATAGCGCAGTTCGGAAAGATGATCATTCATTTCGGAAAGCTTTGCGTTGAACGCTTCGCGGTCAAGGCTCAGCCGATCAATCGAAGCGGAAACCGTTTCCATCTCGCGTTCGATCTCTTTGGCATGTTCCTCTGCCTTTCTGCCTTCCCCGCGCAGCTCTTCCGCCCTTCCCTCCAGCAGGAAGATCTCGTTCTTGATATTCTCGATATTCTCCCGTGAAAGCGCTTTTTCCGATTCAATCCGATGCTGTTCTGTGGTGAGTTTGAATTCGTCTTCCTGAGCGGAGGCAAGCTGCGAACGCGCGGCGGAAAGCTCCGCGTTTTCAAGCGCAAGTTCTTCCGCGGCGGATTTCGCCCTTCCTTCAAGTTCCTGCTGCCTGAGCAGCAGATTCGCCGCTTTCTTCCGGATCCGCTCAATTTCCGAAGCGCGGCTCAGAAGGCCGGCATTCTTCTGGAGTGAGCCTCCCGTCATAGATCCGCCCGCGTTGATGACCTGTCCGTCGAGGGTGACGATCCGGAAACGATAACGGTATTTCCGGGCGATCGCAGCGGCACTGTCAAAATCCTCGGCGACCGCGATTCTCGATAGCAGATAATCCTTGATCTGTTTATAATCGCCGTCACAGGAACAAAGCTCGCTCGCCATGCCGATAAAGCCCGCGCAGTCGGCGAGGCCGCTTTCCGAAAGAGGGTTCGCCCGGATGACATTCATCGGCAGGAAGGTTGCGCGTCCGGCGTTCTTCGCTTTAAGATAATTGATGGCCTGCTTGACGTCCTCCTCCGTTTCAGTGACGATCTGCTGCAGCGCAGCGCCGAGGGCGACCTCAACAGCCACGGTATACTGTTCCGGTACGCGCAGAAGCCGTGAAACCGGTCCGCGGATACCGCGGAGCGTCCCGCGCGACGCTTCCTGCATAATTGTTCTGACGCTGTAGCCAAAGCCCTCCATATTCTTTTCAAGATCTTCCAGAAGACGCGCGCGCCGGTTTTCCGATTCGACCTCAAGGCGGGTTTTCTCAACCTGCTCTCCCAGTTCCCGGGCACGTTTTTCACGGCTTTCCAGACGGATTTCCCGTCCGGAAATCACATTTTTCGCCGAGATGATCTGGGCTCTGGCCTCTTCGATCTGCTCATCGTATTTCAGGATAAGTTCTTCCGCTTCACGTTCACGTTCACTCCAGCGTCCGGACTGCTCTCTGGCATTCGCGATCCGTGCCTGTATTTCACTGATCGAAACCTCCGCGGCATTTCCCGCGATTCTCGCTTCGGAAAGGGATGCCTGCAGCGCGGTCAGTTCTCCGGCGCTGCGCTCGATTTCATCCGAGGAAGAATCTCTTCCTGCACGGATTTCCTCAAGCTGCTGGGTGTATTCGACATACGAACTGTTCTTCTCGTTGTAGATTCTGAGTTTTTCCTCAATCTGTCTGTGCTTTTCCGCGATCTGGCGGTCATAGCCTTCCGTGTCTTCGCTTGATGCCGACAATTCCGATTCGATACGTTCAATATTTTCTGTATTGTGACGGATGTCATTCTTCGCGAGAGAAGCCTCTCCGTCTTTTTTTGCCGCTTCCTCTTCTTTCGCGGCAGCATCCGCGCGCATTTCCTCCGCTCTTGCGGAAAGCTCGTTCATTCTTGCGAACCCGTCGTTTACCGACTGCTCGAGAGAATCAATTGCCGCCTCCATTTCATTATACTGTGCCGAGGCGATTTCCACTTTTTCCTCGTTCTCGCGGATCACAGTACCGGAGCGGTTGAGCGTATCCAGCCAGAGACCGATCTCAAGCGCCTTCTTCTCTTCGGAAAGGACGAGAAACTGCTGCGCTTTTTCCGACTGTTCCTTCAGAGGATCGATCCTGCTTCCCAGCTCGTCGGCAATATCGCGCAGACGCACGAGGTTGTCCTCTGCGCGCGCTAGCCGGCGTTCCGCCTCTTCCTTACGGTACCGGTATTTGGAAATACCCGCCGCTTCGTCGAAGATCTCACGCCGTTCCTCGGATTTCGCGGAAACGATGCTGTCGATTTTGCCCTGTCCGACAAGCGAATAGCCGTCCCGTCCGAGACCGGTGTCCATGAAAAGCTCATTGACGTCGCGCAGACGCACCTGAGCCTTGTTGATAAGGTACTCGCTTTCTCCCGAACGATAATACCGCCGGGATATCGCCACGGTGTCGCTATCAAACGGAAGGGAACGATCCGAATTATCAATATTAAGTGTGACCTGAGCGTAACCGAGCGCACGACGTGTGGGAGATCCGCCGAAAATGACGTCCTCCATCCTGGTGCACCGCAGGGCTTTGGTGGACTGCTCGCCGAGCACCCAGCGGATCGCGTCGCTGATGTTGCTCTTTCCGCTGCCGTTCGGCCCAACGACCGCTGTAATCCCGTTTTCAAAATCCAGTACGGTTTTATCAGGGAATGTTTTGAACCCCTGCATCTCCAAGGATTTTAAAAGCATGAATTCACCAGCCTTTCTGTTCTTTATCGTAATCTGCAGCTATACGGTGGGACCGATTCATCCGCCTCAAAGCGGAGATGAATCCCACGGCTTTCAAAATACTGTATATTTTCACGCTTCTGCCCGATTGCTTTGGACAGATCCCGCGGATTAACCGCGAGTGCAACCGAAGTCCGAAGAAGGCCTTCGGTCAGTTTTTCCGCGCGGTTCCGGAAAATGCGGCTCTCGCACAGTTCCCGGAACGCCGGATGATAGGGGCCGGCAACGCGTCTCTCACGCAGTCCCTCTTCATCATGAAGGCCGGCGCGGATCACAAGGATTCCCGCCTGGCGGAACAGATCGATCAGCCGTGCACACAGGTCAACCGCTTCAGACAGTTCCTGAGGCCGGTATTCCCCGCGCTCATAGAGCGCGGCCAGCTCGGTATCCGGCATGATAATCGTCGGATAAATCCGAACCGTATCGGGCTTAAGACGGATCAGCGTCTCCGCGGTCTCCAGCGCGCTCTGAGCACTCTGCCCGTAAAGCCCGGTCATCATCTGAAGGCCGAGGGAAAAACCCGCGTCACGGATCATCCCGGAAGCGCGGACCGTGTCGAGCGCGGTATGACCCCGCCGGTTTTTGACCAGAACCGCGTCCTCCATGCTCTGGGCTCCGAGCTCAATCGCGGTAACGCCGAACGATTTAAGCTCGTCAAGGATTTCATCACTGATCGCGTCCGGACGGGTCGAAATACGGATTCCCCGGAACAATCCCATGCGTACGAAGGGATATGCCGCCTCAAGCAGCGCGCGGCGTGCCTCGGGCTCGATCGCCGTAAAGCTTCCGCCGAAAAACGCAATTTCCGAGTTTTCCGGGTCAGCACCGCTTCGAACGGCAGTCTGAACCGCCGCAGCGATTTCCTCTTCCGAGGGAATGCGCTCCTGTCCGGTGATGACATACTGGTTGCAGAAACTGCAGCGGTGCGGGCATCCGATCTGCGGCACAAAAATGGAAACGTTTGCGTGTTTCAATAGCCCATCAGCTCCAGTGCCTCACGCGCGGCCTGCTGTTCGGCTTCCTTTTTGCTTTTTCCGCCGCCGCGGCCGATCACATTGTTGTCAAGCAGAACGCGCATTACGAAATGTTTGTTATGATCCGGGCCGCTTTCGGATTCAAGCTGATATTCAATGATATCCTCCGGATTTTTCTGAATGATCTCCTGAAGAAGCGTTTTATAGTCCTTGAACGCCTTCCGCTTCGGTGCGCTGATCGCAGGGACAATGAAGCGGAGAATGAAAGCGCTTGCAGGTTCGATGCCTCCGTCGAGATACATTGCCGCGGTGATCGCTTCAAACATATCGGCGAGAATGCTCGCGCGTTCCCTGCCGCCGCCGCGTTCTTCCCCGCGTGACAGGCGCATATATTCTCCGACGCCCAGAGTTTTCGAATAACCGCAGAGCGCCTTCTCACAGACAAGAGAAGCCTTCAGACGCGTCAGCTCCCCTTCCGGCAGTTTCGTATTGCGGTAAATATAGTCCGCCGTAACAGCGCCGAGGATCGAGTCGCCTAAAAATTCAAGACGTTCATAGCAGTCCTCCCGCTTGTTTTTTGATTCGTTCGCGTAGGAGGAATGCGTCAGTGCCGTCAGCAGCAGTTTTTTATCCCGGAAACTGTACTCAAGCTTCCGTTCAAATACAGAAAGGTCCATTATTCTTCCTCATGAAGCGCATCAATCGCCTCTTTGATGAATTCTATCGCATTAGACTCAACGTATTCTTTCGTCAGACGCAGGGCGTTGAAAAACGTCAGATCACTGGAACTGCCGTGCGCCTTAAAAACCGGTTTGCGCGTGCCCATCAGAGGGGCCCCGCCGTACTCATTGTAATCCATCGCCTTTTTAAAAGCCTTCATATCGCCGAGCACCATCGCCGCCGCGAGCTTGTTTTTCAGGCTCTTCGTAAAAACGCCCTTGATCTTCTTGACCAGCTCACGCGCGACGCCCTCATAGAGCTTCAGGACCACGTTTCCGGTAAAACCGTCCGCCACAATCACGTCCGCGCCGTCTGCCGGAATTTCCCTGGCTTCAACGTTGCCGATGAAATTCAGGCCGCTCTCCTTCAGAAGCGCATATGCCTCGCGGATCGTTTCAGAGCCCTTATGTTCCTCCACGCCGACGTTGACAAGTCCGACACGCGGATTTTCGATCTTCATGACCTTCTCCATATAGGTACTGCCCATGATTCCGAACTGACGGAGCATATCGGGCGAGCAGTCGTTATTCGCGCCGGAATCGATCAGCATGAAAATGCCTTCCGCTTTCGGCATGATCGGAGCGAACGCGACCCGGCGGACACCGCGGATACGCTTTACAATCAGCGTCCCGCCGGAAACGATCGCGCCGCTGCTGCCCGCGGAGACAAAAGCGTCGCCTTTTCCTTCATTCAGAAGGCGCAGTCCGACCGCAATTGAGGAATCCTTCTTTGTCTTGACGACGCACATCGGATCGTCCTCCATATCGACGACCTGCGTTGTGTGGCAGATTTCCATTTTTTCAAGCGAAATCCCGTTTTCCCCGGCGACATTCCGGATTGTTTCCTCGTCTCCGGTCAGGAGGATTTCCACTCCGAGCTCACGTACGGCCGTTTCACATCCCTTAAGAATGGCGAGCGGAGCGTTGTCCCCGCCGAATGCGTCAACAATCAGTTTCATATAGCATCCTCCCGGATCAGTTGATCGAGTATCGCAAGCGCACGCGCGGAAAGCGCCGCGTAGCGTTCTTTTTTATCACGTATCGGAGTTTCCAGCGGCGGGATAATGCCGAAATTCGCACCCATCGGCTCAAACGGCTCCGTCACACAGTGTGCCACATGATCCAGCAGCGCTCCGATCATCGTTTCCTTGGGAAGCGGCTTAAACTCCTTTTCAAGGATTCTGGCCGCCGCGGCTTTTCCGGCCATGATGCCGGAAGCCGCCGATTCCATATATCCCTCGACGCCGGTGATCTGTCCGGCGAAGAAGATGTTCGGCATCTCCTTGAGGCTCTGGTCCTCACTGAGCAGCCGGGGTCCGTCGAGGAAGGTGTTGCGGTGCATGACCCCGTAACGCATAAACTCGGCGTTTTCAAGACCCGGAATCATTCCGAAGACACGTTTCTGCTCGGGAAATTTCAGATTCGTCTGGAACCCGACGAGGTTGTAGAGAGAACCTTCGGCGTTTTCCATCCGAAGCTGAACGACCGCCCAGGGACGTTTCCCCGTTCTCGGATCACGCAGGCCGACCGGCTTCATCGGTCCGAAACGCAGGGAATCAAGTCCGCGCGCGCCGAGAATCTCAACCGGCATGCAGCCTTCATAGACCCGTTTGTCATCGGTTTTCTCAAAGTCATGAAGTTCCGCGCCTTCGGCATGAATCAGCGCGTCATGGAACCGTTCATATTCCTCCCGGTTCATCGGGCAGTTAAGATAGGCGTCATCGCCTCCCTTGCCGTAGCGTGAAGCGGCAAAGATTTTGCTCCGGTCAAGGCTTTCCGCGGTAACGATCGGCGCGGCGGCGTCATAGAAGCTGAGCGATCCGCCGCATTTTTCGGCGATTTTCGACGCGAGCGCGTCCGATGTCAGCGGTCCGGTGGCAATAATCGTAATCGTATCATCCGGCAGAGAATCAAACTCCTCGCGGCGCAGATGTATTTTTTCCTCCCCGGTGATTTTATTCGTGACAAGTTCGGAGAAAAGATCCCGGTCGACCGCCAGCGCACCGCCTGCCGGAACACGGCATTCATACGCGCAGGGTACAAGCAGTGAGCCGAGCCGGCGCATCTCTTCCTTCAGAAGGCCTCCGGCGCTCTCAACGCGCTCCGCTTTCAGTGAGTTCGAGCAGACCAGTTCCGCAAGAGTTTCCTTATGATGCGCAGGGGAAAATCGAACCGGCTTCATTTCATAAAGATCCACCTCGATCCCGGCTTTCGCGAGCTGCCACGCAGCCTCGCATCCAGCCAGTCCCGCACCGATAACGTTAACCTTTTTCATTTTTCTTTTCGACCCTTTCATAGCCGCACCCTTCCGCGGCGCAGTACAGTTTCTGCTGTTTCCCTTTTTTTCTGAAAAGCGTCTTTCCGCAGTTCGGGCAGAGCTCGGCGGTCGGCTCATCCCAGGATGCGAACGTGCATTCCGGATAACCGCTGCAGCCGAAGAATACCTTTCCCCGGCGGCTCTTGCGTTCAATGATCTTCTTTCCGCATTTCGGGCATTGTCCGGGAGTTTCCTTTACGATCCGCTTGATATTCCTGCACTCCGGATATCCGGAACACGCGATGAACTTCCCGTATCTGCCGTATTTTACGACCATTTTTCTTCCGCAGAGCTCACAGACCATATCGGTCTCATCCTCTTTCAGGCGGATCTTTTCATTTTTCATGTCCGTCTTGGCTTTTTTCAGCGTTTCATCGAAATCGCCGTAGAAGCGGCTGAGCACCGCAACCCATTCCTCGTTGCCGTCCCGGATCTGATCCAGATCATCCTCAACCTGGGCCGTGAACTTCACGTTGACGATTTTCGGAAAGCGCTCCTTGAGAAGCTTGGTGACCGCTTCCCCGAGCTCCGTCGGCCTGAGGGTCTTTCCTTCACGGGTAACATACTCTCTGCCGGAAATTGTCGAAATCACGCTCGCGTAAGTTGATGGGCGGCCGATTCCGTTCTCCTCCAGTGCGCGGATCAGACTTGCTTCAGTGTAACGCGCCGGCGGTTGCGTGAAATGCTGTTCCGACTCGAGTTTTCTGAGCTTGAGCACTTCGTTTTCAGCCAACGCCGGAAGAACCTTCGATTTTTCCTCCTTGTCGGAGGAATCTTCATAAAGCCGCGTAAAGCCGTCAAAAGCGACTGTGTGGCCGCTTGCCTTGAAGAGATAGTCACCGGCGCCGATATCGGCTGAGACGGTGTTCAGCAGACAGTTGGCCATCTGGCAGGCGATAAACCGCTCCCAGATCAGTTTATAGAGTTTATACTGATCACTCGTCAGACTGCCTTTGATGGAATCCGGCTCAATGGTGATCGTGGAAGGACGGATCGCCTCATGCCCGTCCTGAGCGTTGGCTCTTGAGCGGAAACGGCGCGGGGACGAGTGCAGATACTTTTTCCCGAAGCGGCCTTCGATATACTTCGCGGCCGCGGAAAGCGCTTCTTCGGAAATCCGCAGTGAATCCGTTCTCATGTAAGTAATCAGACCGACCGCGCCGATTCCGGGAATTTCCACGCCTTCATATAGCTCCTGCGCAACTTTCATGGTGCGGGCGGAACGGAAATTGAGCCTTCTGGACGCTTCCTGCTGAAGCGTTGAGGTAATAAAGGGCGGTGTCGGGGATTTCCGCTTCTGTCCATTTTCAACGCGAAGAACTTCGAATTCTTTTCCGTCGAGAGATCTGAGAACCTCATCGGTTGTCTTCTGATCCGGCAGTTCGAGCTTCTTCCCGTTTCTGAGTCCGTAAAAGCCGGCGGTAAAGCTCTGGCGTCCGGACTGCAGGGAGGCGTCGATTGTCCAGTATTCCTTCGGAACAAACGCCCGGATCTCCTCTTCACGGTCCACAATGATCCGGACTGCGACAGATTGAACGCGTCCTGCGGAAAGGCCGCGGCGGATTTTCTGAGAGACAAACGGGCTGAGCTTGTAGCCCACAATGCGGTCGAGAATCCTGCGGGCCTGCTGAGCGTTGACCATATCCATGTCTATCGAGCGGATATGACGGATTCCTTCATTGATTCCGCTCTGGGTGATTTCGTTGAAGGTGACACGGATCGGATCATTGATGTTAAGGCCCAGAACATAGGCAAGATGCCATGAAATTGCCTCTCCCTCACGGTCCGGGTCAGTCGCGAGAAGGATCCGGTCACTCTTTTCGGCGGCTTTTTTCAGACTTTCCACAACCGCTTTTTTATCCGGCATCACCGTATAGTTCGGAGTGAAATCATGTTCAATATCGACGTTGAGTCTCGCTTTCGGCAGATCGCGGATATGTCCTTTGGAAGAAGCCACGATATACCCGTTTCCTAGATATTTCTTTATGCTTTTCTCCTTGTTCGGAGACTCTACTATTACTAATGTTGCCACAAAACTACCCCTTCGTAATTATATCATAAATCGTGCCGGGAAGGATATGTCATCCCCGGTTCACGCATCATTTCCCACATCAGAATCATCGCCGCGGCAGAAGCGTTGAGCGATTCCGCGCGTCCGCGCATCGGAATCGTCACGCGTGTTCTGCAGGCTCTGATTGTTTCTTCCGTCAGTCCGGAACCTTCGTTTCCGATTACGGTAATCGAACCCGGAGCGAATCTGCACTGCAGTACGCTCTCGGCGTTCTGATCCGGGACGGCAGCAAAGGTGAAAAAGCCCTGCTCGCCCCATTTTCTCAGCGAGGCGGGAAGATCCTTAACTTTCTGAACCGGAAGGCGGAACACAGATCCCATTGAAGCGCGCAGCGCCTTCGGAGAAAAGCGGTCACAGCAGTCATCGGAAAGGATCATGCCGGAAATCCCGAGCGCCTCCGCAGTACGGAACAGAGCACCCAGATTGGAAGGATCCTGAATCCGTTCGGCGGCGATATACAGGCCTTCCGCGGAAAGCGTGCCTTCCGAAGGCAGGCCTTCACGCGAGAGAATACAGAAAACCTCCTGAGAGGAACGGACATCGCGAAGCGCTTCGGCAACCGGCTCGCTGATTTCACAGGCCGACTCCGCCCTGCCGAAAATCTCTTCCAGATATGGCCGGTACTTCTCAAGCGCCTGTACGGTGTAAAAGACGCTTTTGATCCGGACACCGCTGCGTGCCGCATCCGCGCAGAGACGCGCGCCTTCAGCGGTGAACTCTCCGCTTCTTGCACGCTCGGAAGCGCTCTGCGAAAGTTTTTTGTAGATTTTCACGCGTTCGTTTTTTCTGCTCTCAATGCGCATTTTTTCCATTCTTACTGCGTATCTCCCGATTTTTTCAATGCCTTATATACGAAAATATGCGTCCGGGAAAAATCCCGGACGCAATTCGAGCTTTTTATAAAGCGGCTTTTGCCTTTTCACAAAGCGATGTAAACGCGGAAGCGTCGGCGATCGCGATTTCAGAAAGCATCTTGCGGTTGAGTGTAACGCCGGCTTTCTTGAGACCGTTCATAAAGGTCGAATAGTTCATGCCGTTTGATTTGCACGCGGCGGAGATTCTCGTGATCCAGAGACGGCGGAAATCTCTCTTGCGCTGCTTGCGGCCGATATATGCGTAGTTGCCGGATTTCATTACGGCCTGCTTGGCCATTTTAAAGTGCTTGCTCTTTGCTCCGTAATATCCTTTGGCAAGTTTTAAAACTTTATTTCTTCTTTTGCGCGTCATCATAGCGCCTTTTACTCGTGCCATATGTCATACCCTCCAAATTAATTCATTCTCTTACTGCTGATAAGGAAGCATTCTCTTGACTTTCGCTACGTTGGTAACGTCCGCGGCGACGGTCTTGCGGAGATTTCTCTTGCGCTTGGTCGTCTTTTTGTTGAGAATGTGAGATTTAAAGGCATGCGCACGGATCACTTTTCCGCCGGCAGAGATTTTAAAACGTTTCTTTGCTCCGCTGTGAGTTTTGAGTTTGGGCATAATGATCTCCTCCTGAATCTTTTCTTATTTCGTGGGTTTTGGTGCAAGGAACATAAACATATTGCGTCCCTCGAATTTCGGCGCGCGTTCCACTGTCGCGACTTCACTCATCGCTTCCGAGAATGAGTTCATAATCTCCGTTCCCATTTCCGGATGGCCGAGTTCACGGCCGCGGAAGCGGATGGAAACCTTAACCTTATCTCCGCCTGCGATAAACTTTTTCGCGTGGTTGAGCTTCGTCTCAAAATCGTGGGTGTCGATATTCAGGGAAAGACGGATTTCCTTGATTTCAACAATCCGCTGGTTTTTCTTGGCTTCTTTTTCTCGTTTGGCCTGTTCAAATCTGTACTTTCCATAATCCATGATCTTGCATACCGGCGGCGCAGCCTTCGGTGCGATCATAATCAGATCAAGATCCTGCGCGGCGGCTTTCTCAAGGGCCTGCGCGCTCGACATGATACCGAGCTGCACGCCGTCGTCCGAAATAACGCGCACTTCGGGGACACGAATTTCCTCATTGACCAGAAGCTCCTTGCTAGCGATGGGTAAACACCTCCAAAAACTCATTACATCCTGAAAACGAAAAAGCGCGGGCAGATTTCTCTGCCCGCTGCCAACAACGCAAATCAACTCCGAAAAACCGGAAGAAACGTTTATTGACCCGTAACAGACGAAACCTTACAGGTGAGAGCATAATCTGCCCTGCTTTGTTTTGCTCAATTATAATACCGTATCGCACTGCGTTTGTCAAGCGTTTTTTTCCGTTTTCAGACAGAATATTCTTTCCGTTACTGCTTTTCCTGCGTTTCCTGATTTGTCTGGACGTTCTGAGGCACCTGGGCCTGCGCAACAACCGTATTCACGGGCGCGGTCTTTCTGACCTTCTTCGGACGCGTCGCGAGACGGATTACCAGAAGGATGGCGAAGATGAACACAAGCAGCAGAAGGATCAGCGGAGAGTAGATAATCAGTCCGGCGGCAAGATCGGTAAAGAACTTTCCGACGCCGGAAAGGGTCGCCATAAAGCCGTCTCCGACTTTTTCGCCGAAACCCTCCACGGTCTCAACGTTGTTGTAGGTATTCTTTTCCGAGATGGAGAGCGTTACGGTCGAGTACGCAATCAGATCATCCCAGCGTTTCAGATCTCCGGTAAGATAATCCATTTCGTAAGAAATGCGGGACAGTTCGTTTTCCAGAGTGATCAGTTCATCAACCGTTTCCGCTTTCTTCATGATTTCGAGAATGCGGTCATACTGTGTCTGATACATTTTGAGACGCGACTCCGTGTCGAAGTAGGATGCGGTAACATCATCAGAGGAAAGATTGCGGGAAATCACCTCTGCCGTTTCTCCCGTTTCGTTCAGAAACGCATCCAGGTTTTCAGCGCGCACGCGCACGCGTATCTGAGCGTACCGTCCGGGATCCCCGTACTGCTGCGGAGGCGTTCCGTCGACCGAAGAGGAAGCGATGTATCCGCCATAGCGAGAAAGCAGCTCATTGATTTTGCTGAGCGTCGCGTCGAAATCGCGGGTCTGAAGCTGCATGCTGGCTGTATAAATGATTTTATAGTCTTTGAAATCGCTGTCGAGATAATTGGCTCCGTGATTGTTTTCTGAACCGGAAGCCTCCGTCTTCTCCGTTTCATAATCCGACCAGTAGCCGTCTTCGGCCGGTTCGTCCGGCGCGTAGACTGCAGAGCCGGAACTTTCCGTCCTATAGCTGTCGCGTGTGGCGGCTTTGTTCGACGAGGAACAGGCGGACAGAGAGAAGACTGCCAGAATTAAAACCAGAAGGATCGCTGCTGTTTGTTTCATCTTTTTCATCTTTTATTCTCCTTTAGTAAACCGTAATGCTCTTGCCAAGATGGAAAGAATAGATCAGACAGGTTTTTACCGGAAGAGAAAAGATTCGCGGTACCGCTTCCCTGTAGAGGCGGAGCTGCTCGCGATAGCGTTCGGCGAGTTCTTCTGCGTCATCGATCCGGTCGCTTTTGTAATCGATGATAACCGCGCCGTCCTCTTCGAGCAGGACACAGTCAAACGCCCCCTGGAGGATCATCGGCTCATTGCCGATCTTTCCCGCTGTTTCTGGGAACACTTCCTTTGCCGGCAGAAGCACCGCAAAGCGGTATTCCCGCAGACATTCCGGCGCACGAAGCATTCTCTCCGCCGCCTCACTTCGGAAGAACGCAGAAAGCGCATTACGGTCGATCGAGTCCGCCTGAGCTTTCGAAATGTACTGTTCCTCCGTAAGACGGGCGATTTCACGCTCGGGATTCTCTCCGGCGCGTTTAAGATCACAGAACTGCATAAAATCATGCAGTGCTGTTCCGCGCTGAGCGGGGGTAAGGCCTTTTGCGGAAAGGAATGCCGGCTGCGAAAATCGATGGATTGCATTCTTCGAGTGAGCAATTTCAGATGCCGCAATCTTCGAAGGCAACGCGCAGAGTTCCTCGAAGGGATAAACAAATGAAAACCGTTCCCTGAGCCTCTCCTCGAATCCGGGGTCTTTTTCCGCCGCCGTCTCTTTTTTCTCTTCTGCCTTTTCAAGACCGAGTTCCACGCCGGGGATTACATTTATTTTCAAGGAAATCTCATTTTCGAGAATTGACAGGTTCTCACAGCCTGCGAGTTCACGCAGCTGTCCGCCGTTCTGATGACGCAGTGCGCCCATCAGGAGCCAGTCCGCGAAAGAAGACGCTTCCCGGATTGCGCTGACGCAGAATTTTTCTCTGCCGAACAGCTTTGCCGCAAGCGCCGCCAGTCTTGTCTCCGGTTTATCAAGCGCGCAGACAAGAATCAGCTTTTCGCGGGCGCGCGTCATGGCGACATACAAAACGCGCATTTCTTCATACAGGTCTTCCAGAGTGATTTTGTCCTTGATCGCTTCGCGCAGCGCGGTTGAATATTTCGTCATCCCGTTTTCTCCGTGCAGGCGGATTCCGAAACCGAGATCCATATCCATGACCGCGTCGTCTTTCACAACCGAAAACCCGTCGGCACAGCCGGAAAGAATACAGACCGGGAATTCAAGTCCCTTCGATGCATGGATACTTATAATCTTAACGCAGTCGCCGCCTGAAAGCAGCGGAGCGGCAGAGGAGAAATCAGCCTTTTCCCTGCCCTCTTCCTGGAGCCGCGTCAGATATCTCAGGAAGCCGTGCAGTCCTGCATTTGAGTATGCATCGTAATCGCGGGCCGCTGCGACGAATTCACGCAGATTCCGAAGCCGGAGCTCTCCCTGCGGCATTGCGCCGTACAGTTCCGGATACGCTGTTTCGGTAAAAAACGTGTTCAGAAAATCACCGACAGAAAGGCTTCCGGCAGCACGGCGCATACGGCCGAGCGTTTTCAGGAACACATCATATTTCTCCTCGGAGACGGCAGTTTGAAGCAGCGCCGTATAAAGATCGGACTTCGGGCTTGCGAGCCGCATGGCGGCAAGTTCGTCCGGAGAAAACCCGAAAACGGGATGGAGCATTGCCGCCGCAAGGGGAATATCCTGCATCGGATTATCCACGGCGCGCAGAATTGCGAGCAGCTGCGCAATTTCCGCCCGCTGGAAGAAATCCTCGCTTGCCGATGTCTGTGCTTCAATGCCGTAAGCCTCAAAAATTTTCTGATAGTAAATCGCCGGCGTTTTGATATTCCGAAGCAGAACGGCGATGTCACCGGGACGGATCGGCCGCAGTTCATGAGTTTTCGGGTCTGTCACCGGCATTTTTCCATCGATCATTTTCCGAATACGCTTCGCAAGATAAACCGCCTGGGTAACATGCTGGTTCTGCTGCGGATTTTTACCTGAAATCAGACACAGTTCCGGATCGTACAGACCTTCTTCGGCCGGTTCCTCATAGACCGCCCTCGGAACCAGCTGTTCCCCGTTTTCATAGTCGATGCCTCCTGTTTCAGGCCGCATCAGAGAATTGAAAAAGAAATTGACCGTACCGGTGACTTCCCTGCGCGAGCGGAAATTATGCTCAAGTGTAACACGCGCGGGAAACCGGGGCGATTCCCTCTGGTAGGGAACCGCTTCCTCGCGGCGCCGCAGAAACAGCTGCGGCATCGCCTGCCGGAAGCTGTAAATGCTCTGTTTGACATCTCCAACTGCGAAAATGTTTTCTTCATTTCTTGAAACCGCCTTGAAAATCATTTCCTGAGTCTCGTTTGTATCCTGATATTCGTCGATCATGATCTGATCGTACCGCGCAGCGATCAGATCCGCGGTCTCTGTACGGCGGTAACCATTCGGGGTTTCCTCTACAAGCAATTCCAGCGCGTAATGTTCCAGATCGTTGAAATCGACCGCATTCTCCGCACGTTTCAGACGTGAAAATTCGGCAATGAACGATTCAAGCGTCCGGAAGAGAGAGTCCGTGAAGGGCGCCGTTCTGCGGAGATCCTCCGTACATACATTGAGCGGAGCGCAGATCTTTTTCTGAAGATCCGCGACAGCCTTTTTATAGAACAGGTCGCGGAACTGCGCCAGACGCGCGCGCACAGGCGCCGCCTCTTCCTCCGATTTTCCGCTCCCGAGCGCAGTCTTCCGATGCGTATGCAGAAGAGTATAAAGGCCGTCCCAGTCACCGCCTTCGACACGATTGCTGAGCGCATCCAGAAAATCGCAATCATCTGAGAACGCCTTTCCGTACGCGCTTTTCAGCTTTTCATAAGGTTCCATCTCCAGAATCATCTGAGAATAAGTCCTGCGGTATTCGGAAAGCGTTTCCTGTGCCGAGGAAAGAATCCGCCTGCCGAAGACGGTCTTGGAGAAATCCTCCCCGCTGTGATAGGAATGCACAATCGAGGAAAGCCAGCTTTTCGGGAAAGGATGTGCGCTGACAAAGAAATACAGCTTAAGCAGCATATCAGAGAGCTTCCGGTCGCTGCGGTCCGACCCGAACACCTCCCGCAGATTGCGCCAGTCCTCCCCGTCGTTCTCATACAGGCTGTCGATCACGGTATCAATCGCCGTGAGACGCATCATCCGAAGCCTGTTTTCATCAAAAATCCGGAAATCCGGCGCAAGTGACAGCTTTTCGAAATTTTCCGCTACCAGGTTCATGCAGAAGCTGTCTACCGTGCTGATCTGCGCTTTTTCGAGCAGCATCTGCTGACGGCGAAGCACGGTTCTCATCTCACGCGGTGCGGCGGCAAGTCTCTCCGAGAGGCTGCGGGAAATCCGGTCTTTCATTTCAGCAGCCGCGGCGCGTGTAAAGGTGACAATCAGAATCCGATCCGCGTCGATCGGGTTCTGCGGATCCGTGATCAGACCGATCACGCGCTCAGTCAGCACTGCGGTCTTTCCGGAACCTGCCGCCGCCGAAAGCAGCAGAGCTCCGCGCGCGTCAATCGCATCCTTCTGAGCCTGAGTCCATTCTCTCCCGCTCATCGTCACTCCTCCTTCATAAAGTCGAAGAATTCCTTCTTGCTTTTTCTGGTATTCTGGACCTCGTCACTGTCATAGTGTTTCCCGCAGATTGCGAAATACGGGCAGTATTCACATCCGAACCGGTTTTCCATCAGCGGCTTTGCATCGATATCGCCGGCTTCAAGCGTCCGCTGCATCGTGACAATCTTTTTTTCTATCAAACGGTGGATCTTCTCAAAATCCCCTTCACTCAGGAGAAATTCCTGCCCGGTCACCTTCCCTTTTGAGATTCCGACGGGAATGTATTTCGCTTCAAGATTCTCCTCCATTGCCGAAAGGACTTCCCGGTTATCAAGCACAACACCTTTCATCTGGAACTGTTTGGCGATCTGTTTGCCGGTTTCCTCCTCATCCGCATCACGCTCTACTGAAACAAGCGGTCTGCGGGACGGCATATAGAG